>JAGOHA010000150.1 GCA_017996395.1 Acidobacteriota bacterium
CCGTAAATCGACGCCGGCAGGTCGTAGACGCCGATCTCCTGCCCTCCCTGGACGATGATCAGCCGCTCCACGGTGTTTTTCAGCTCGCGGACGTTGCCCGGCCAGTCGTAGCGAGTCAGGATGTCCAGCGCCTCCGGCTTGAAGCAGCGCGCCTTCTTGCCGTAGAGCCGGGTGTATTCCTCGAGAAAATGCTCCGTCAGCACGGGGATGTCCTCGCGCCGCTCGCGGAGCGGGACGATCTCGACGGGGACGACGTTGAGCCGGTAGAACAAGTCCGCTCGAAAGCGCCCCGCGTCGATCAGCGCGGTGAGATCCTGGTTCGTGGCGGCGATCACCCGCACATCCAGTTCCATGGGCTGATTGCAGCCCAGTGGTTCGATTTTCTCCTCCTCGAGCACGCGCAGCACCTTGGCCTGGACCTTCAGGCTCATGTCGCCCACCTCGTCCAGGAAGAGGGTGCCCTCGTGCGCCTCCTCGAACTTGCCGCGCTTGTCCTCGGCGGCGCCGGTGAACGCGCCTTTGCGATAACCGAACAGCTCGCTTTCGATGAGGTCGTCGGGGATGGCGGCGCAGTTGATCTCCACGAACTTCTTGTGGCGGCGGTGGCTTTTCTCGTGAATGAGCCGGGCCAGCAGCTCCTTCCCCGTCCCGTTCTCACCGAAGATGAGCACGCGGCCGGCCGTGGGGGCGATGACGTCGATCTGCTTGCGCAGCGCCAGAATGGGAATGGACTGCCCCACCATCTCGTAGCGGCGCACGTAGCGCTCGCGCAGCTCCCGGTTCTCCTCCTCCAGCTCCCGGTGCTTGAGCGCGTTCTTGACCATCACCAGGGTTTTTTCCAGTGAAAGCGGCTTCTCGAGGAAATCGTAAGCGCCGAGCCGCACGGCCCGGACCGCCATCTCGATGGTGCCGTGGCCGGAGATCACCAGCACGGCGCCGGAAAACGGGGTCTGCCAGATCCGCTCCAGCACCTCCAGCCCGTCCATGCCGGGCAGCCACACATCGAGGAGCACGAGGTCGTACAGCGCGGTGCGCACCTTCTCCAGGCATTCCTCGCCGGTGGCGACCACGTCCACGCGGTACCCCTCGTCACGGAGGATGCCCGACAGCGACGCGCGCACGCCCGCTTCGTCGTCCACCACCAGCAGCCGTTCCCTGGGCATGAATCGCTCCTGCAGCAGTCAGGACAGATAGTTTACTCGACCAACCCCGACGGATCAATAGCCGATGGCGGCGCCGTCGCTGCGCGACTCGCTGCCGCCGAAGAGCACCCCGCGGCGGGGATCGATCCGGATCCCCTGATAGCCGCCGTAGCCGCCCCGCCCGGTCGCCACGCGGTGGCCGCGGGCAACGAGTTCGCGGACCACCTCCGGCGCGATGCCGCTTTCCAAAAATACGGTGCCGCCGTCGCCCATGCGTTCACCGCCGGCTGGATCGGTGCTTCCCTCGTGGCGCCATCGCGGCGCGTCGCCGGCTTCCTGGACGTTCATCCCGAAATCGATGAGGTTGCAGAGCACCTGGACATGCCCTTGGGGCTGCATGTCGCCGCCCATCACACCGAACGAGAACACCGGCTCGTTGTCCCGGGTGACGAACCCGGGAATGATGGTGTGGAACGGGCGCTTGCCCGGGGCGATGACGTTAGGGTGACCCGGCTCCAGGCTGAAGAGGGCGCCCCGGTCGTGGAGGCAGAAGCCCAGGCCGTCGGGCACCATGCCGGAGCCAAAGCCCATGTAGTTGCTCTGGATGAGGGACACCGCGTTGAGGTCCTTGTCAACCACCGTCAGGAACACCGTGTCGCCGTGTCGCAAGGCGGCATCCGCGCGCGGGGCGATCTTCCGGCTGGCCGCCAGCGGATTGAACAGCTTCATCCGTTCGGCCACGTAGTCGTCCGACAGGAGGCGCGCCACCGGCACCTCGGCGAAGCGAGGGTCAGCGTAGAGATCGGCCCGGTCCTCGTAGACGATCTTCTTGACTTCGATCTGGGTGTGAAGGTAGTCGGCGGAATTGTGCCCCATGGCCTTGAGGTCCACCCGTTCCAGCAGGCGCAGCATCTGGAGGACCGCCAGCCCCTGCCCGTTGGGCGGCAGCTCCCAGACCTGATACCCGCGGTAGTCAACCGAAATCGGCTCCACCCATTCGCTGTGGTAGTTCTCGAAATCCGCCTTCGAGAAAAATCCGCCCACCTGCCCCGAGTAGGCCACGATCCGATCGGCGACCTCGCCGCGATAGTATGCATCCCGACCTTTTTCGGCCAGCAGTCGATAGGTCCGGGCCAGCTCGGGATTGCGGAAGATGTCGCCCTTCTGGGGCGCCTGACCGCCCGGGGCGAACAGCTTCTGGAAGTTGTCCCGGTCCTTGAACGCCCGGACGCCGCGGCCCCAGTAATACGCGATCAACTCGGACAGCGGGAAGCCCTCCTCGGCATACCCGATGGCCGGCTGAAGCACGTCGCGCATGGGCAGACGGCCGAACTTGCCGTGGAGCGCGAACCAGCCGTCCACGCAGCCGGGCACCGTCCAGGGGAGTGGACCGTATGCCGGCATCCGGGTGATGCCCTGGTCCTGAAAATGCTTCAGCGTCAGGGCGCCGGGGGCGGGCCCGCTGGCGTTGAGTCCGTACAGCCGCCTGGCGCCGTTGTCCCAGACCAGGGCGAACAGATCCCCGCCGATGCCGGCGCCGGTGGGTTCCATCAACCCGAGCGCCGCGTTCACCGCGATAGCAGCGTCCACCGCCGAACCGCCCCGCTTGAGCACATCGATGCCGACCTGGGCGGCCAGCGGCTGGCTGGTGGCCACCATGCCGTGGGTGCCGACCACCTCGGAGCGGGTGGCGAACATCCGGCCCGTCACGCGGTCGGCCGCTTGAAGCCGGGGCGCCCACAGGAGCCAAACGGCGACGGCCGCCACTACGGCGGCCGTCGCCACGAACACTCTCGACCAGATTCTATTTGCCTTGTGCGAGTCGGATTGCAGAACCGACGACATCGAGCCACCTCCCGGACGGGGATGGCGCTATTATTTCACCTGCACCCCCTGGATGTCCAGATCCACGGTCACTTCCTCGCCGACCACGACACCGCCCGTGTCAAGGGTCCGGCTCCAGGAGACTCCGTAATCCATCCGGTTCAGCTTCACCTTGCCCTGCACTCCCATGCGGGTTTTCCCTTGCATATCTTTCATTTTGCCTACAATCTCGAACGGAATGCTCACCGTTTTGGACACGCCGCGCATGGTGAGCGTGCCGGTGGCCACGTAGCCGTCCCCCTTCTTGGCCACCTGGGTGCTCTTGAAGGTGATGTCCGGATAGGCGGCCGCGTCGAAGAAGTCGGGATTGCGCAGGTGCTCGTCCCGCTTGTCGTTGGCCGTGTCGATGCTCGCCACCTTGATGGTCACGTTCACCGAGGACTTCGTGATGTCCTCGGGATCGTAGACGATGGTCCCCTCAAACGTGTTGAAACTGCCCCGCACATTCGACAGCATCATGTAGCGCACGGTGAAATCCACGCTGCTGTGCACCGGATCGATGGTGTACGTTTCAGCGGCGCCCCACACGGGTGCCGTCACCATCACCAGAGTCACCAGGGCCCATAGTTTTCTGTTCACGACCAACCTCCACAAATGATATTCAGCTTAAATGACTCCGCCGCATGACGAAGCGTCGTGTTAGATATTTCCGGCTGGTATGTGGATTCATACTGCCCATATTTTCCCCCTTGACAAAGCAAGTGGCGGGGAGTAGCATCCGCTCTTTGAATTTGCTCTCAACATCTTGAAGATGTTACCTCTTTGGAGGCGTACTGGTGATCCACCGGTGCATCTCCGATCCCCCGTCAACACGAGAGACCGGTCCTGCATCGGCGTGAGGCACAGGTGAAGGCGAACGGCGCCACCGAGTAGCCAGTGTTTTGCGCAAAATCTACTGCTATTCATTTGAATATCATGTTCTCTATTTCAATTTAAGGAGAGTCGCATGCGTAAACTGTTGATTGCCGCCCTGTCCGTTCTGGCCCTGATCGCCCTGGCCGGTTGCGCCAGCGTGCCCCAGGCCGAGATCGATGCCGCCACCGCCGCCCTGGCCGAAGCCAAGGCCGCCGGCGCCGATGTGTATGCCGCTGAATCCCTCCAGGCCGTCCTGGACAAGGAATCCGCCCTCAACGCCGAGCTGGCCACCCAGCAGGGCAACTTCTTCAAATCCTACGACCTGACCGCCCAGCTGGCCGGTGAGTTGAAGCAGCTGGCCGAGAAGGCCAAGACCGACGCCGTTGCCGGCAAGGAACAGGCCAAGCTGGACGCCGAAGCGGCTATCACCGCCACCGAGGCCGCCATCACCGCCGCCCAGGAAGCCCTGAAGACCGCGCCCAAGGGCAAGGGCAGCGCCGCTGACCTGGCCGCGATGACCGGCGACGTGGAAGCCGCCGTCAACGCCATCGCCGAATGCAAGACCATGCTGGGCGAAGAGAAGTACCTCGACGTCAAGACCAAGGCCGAGAGCGCCAAGGCGCAGGCGGACAAGGTCGTGGCCGACATCCAGGCCGCCATCGAGATGAAGAAGGGCCGCAAGTAGTCCCGCTTCGCGAACCATTCGTTTGAGCTCAAAGGGGGCTTGTGTCACAAGCCCCCTTTTTGATATTCATGAGATCCATGAAACGGCTGCCCTGGCTTCGCATCGCGGCATGGGTGCTCCCCATCGGAGCCGCCGCCATTTTCTTTTTTCTCTTGTTGCCGCAACTGTCGGACGGCCGGCTCAGCCTGCCCCCCGATGCGGACGGCCGTCTGCTCCGGGCTGTGATCCAGGCGGCGGAAGCCGAGGACGCTTCGGAATACGCGCCGGCTCGACTGGCTGCATCGCGCTCGGCTCTCGACGAAGCCCTGGCCGAGGTCAACATCCAGCGGGGCCGGAGCTGGTTCCGCCGGAATCTGCATCCGGCGCAAGCGCGACTGTCCGCCGCCTCCATCGCCATCCTGGAATTGTATCGCGATGTCGCGGACCGGCGCAGCGCCGACCGGGAGGCCGCCGCCGGCATCCTGCAGCTCATCGGATCGCAGTTGGACGCGCAGGCCGACGTGGCGCGACACACCGCCACGGACAGCCGGATCCGCCGGAGCCTGGCGCTGACGGAAATGCACCGGCGCGAGGCGCTCGACTGCCTGTCCCGGGAGCGTTACGCCGCCGCCGTCCGGGCCGCGCGATCCGCCATGGATGCCCTGCTGGCCGCTCAGCAACAAAGCCGCAGCCTGCTCAGCCGATTCGACGATCCGGTCAATCTCGACCTGTGGCGCCGCTGGATCGACGAAGCGGTGGCCCAGAGCCGCCGTTCCGGACTGGCCATTGTGGTCGTCAAGGCGCTGCACCGGCTCGACGTGTACGAGCACGGCCGCCTGTCCCGTTCCATGGCGGTGGACCTGGGCGCCAACTCTATTAATCCGAAGCTTCACGAAGGCGACCGGGCCACACCCGAAGGGCGCTACCGGGTCACCCAGAAGAAAGGACCCGGGCGCACCATTTACGGCTTGGCCCTCCTCATTGATTACCCGAACACCGATGACCGGCGCCGATTCCAGGACAACCGCCGGCAGGGGCTGATCCCACCCCGGGCGGGGATCGGCGGACTGATCGAGATTCATGGTCACGGCGGCCGTGGCTACGACTGGACCGACGGCTGCGTCGCCCCGCTCGATGCCGACATGGCCTGGCTATTCCGGCGGACCGCTTCGGGCACGCCGGTGGTGATCGTGGGCAGCGACGGCTCCGCCAGCCCCATTCACCAATATCTCAACGGGAAGGACACCCATGAAGCACGCCCCGGAACCGAGTGAACGCAGCGCCATCCAATCTGAAGGCGGCGCGATGATCCGTCGCCCCGCACTCGTGGCGGCCGTCATGATCTGGGACGCAGTGGCCCTGCTGGCGTTGCTCGGTTATGCGGTGTTCCTGGGCACCGGCTACGAATACAGGGGCTTGCGTCCCGCCGACGCGACTGAACTGGCGGAGCCGTTTCCCGAGGGGGCCGATGACGCCGTGCTGGCCAAGATCAAGCGCGACAGCGACAAGGTGTTCAAGAAGCTGACTCCGCGCGGGTCGCACGTCGTGATCGACCGGGTGCACAACCGGCTGTATCTGTGGCGGGCCGACACCCTGCTGCTCGAGGCGGCCATCTCCTGCGGCGCCGGATCCCGGCTCGCGGATGCAAAAACCGGCCGCGAATGGACGTTCGACACGCCGGTGGGCCGGTTCCGGGTGGTGAACCGCCGCGAGTACCCGGTCTGGGTCGCGCCCGACTGGGAGTTCATCGAGGCCAACGAGCCCATTCCCCGAAGCCGGTCGGC
>JAGOHA010000035.1:0-27698 GCA_017996395.1 Acidobacteriota bacterium
GCAGTTGTGATAAAATAGTGACAATTCAGGCCGGTGGATCGAGGCGACACGATGATCGGACGAGTCGGTCCATGGCTGTTGACTGTCGCGCTTGCCTTGGCGGCTGTGTTGGCGCCGGCCTGCGGGCAGGCGGGCGGGAGATCCGTGCCGGCCGGCGACCGGCCGGCGGCGCGGCCAACCGATCGGCCCGACGACCGACCGGCCGCGATCCAGGAGGGTGTCATGAAATTCCAGTTGTCCAGCCCGTCGTTTGTGGAAGGCCAGGCCATCCCCACCCGCCACACCTGCGACGGCCCCGACGTGTCGCCGCCGCTGGCCTGGAGCACGCCGCCGGCAGCCACCCGGTGCTTCGCCCTGCTGTGCGACGACCCGGACGCGCCCATGGGCACCTGGGTGCACTGGGTGATGTTCAACATCCCGGCCGGCGCCACCAGCCTGGCGGAGAACGTGGCCAAGACCGGCGAACTGCCCGACGGCTCCCGGCAGGGCGTCAACAGCTTCCGGCGCGTGGGCTACGGCGGACCGTGTCCGCCCCACGGGCCGGCGCACCGGTACTACTTCAAATTGTTCGCGCTGTCGGAACCGCTGGACCTGCCCGCCGGCTGCACCGCCCGGGACCTGGAGCGGGCCATGGGCGGCCGCGTGCTCGCCTCGGCCCAGCTCATGGGCCGCTACGGACGCCGGCTCTAACGCTTATAGCCGATCCGGCGCAGGAAGTCGGTCCGCCACTGCCGGTGGCCGGCGTCCTCTACCCCCTTGGGCGGCTGCCCGTCGATCACACCCAACACGCCGCGTCCCTGCTCCGATTCGGCCACGACGACCTGGAGCGGATTGGCGGTGGCGGCGAAGATGTTGACCACCTCGTGGGTCGCCCGGATCCGCGGCAGGACGTTGATGGGATAGGCGTCCCGCATCAGCACCACGAACGTGTGCCCGGCCGCCAGAGCCCGGGCGTTGCGGATGGCCGCCTGGGTGAGGTCGTCGTCGGTGCCGTCCCAGCGGATGAGGCACTCCCCCGACGCCTCGCAGAAGGCGACCCCGAACTTCACCCCGGGCACCGCGGTGACCATCGCCTCGTACAGGTCCTCGACGGTCTTGATGAAATGGGACTGCCCCACGATGACGTTGCACCCCTCGGGGACTTCGATGCCGACGGTTTTCAGCTCCATAGGGATTCCTCCAGGATGGGTCGCGGAGCCGGCGTCCGGCCGCGGACGCCCGCCGCGCGGGGCTAGACGGTGAACCAGTATAGCATCAGCACGATCACATTGAACAGCGCGTGGCTCAGGATGGGCGCGTAGACGTTGCGCCGCCACAGGTAGATCACGCCGAACTCCAATCCCAGCAGCGCGGTGATGAAGACCGCGGCGATGCCCTGTGGCTCGTGGGCCAGGCCGAACAGGGCGCTCCAGAGCAGCAGCCCGAGCCACGGCGTCCAGAAGTAGACCGCGGAACGCCGGACGATGAACGCCCGCTGCAGCTCCTCGCGCACGCCGCCGGCGATCACCCCGCTGACGAGCATGAGCGCCAGGTCGCCGGGCGTCCGGATCATCGCCAGCACCGGATTGACGGGCGGGATCGCCCCGGGAGCCACGAGGCGGATGATCAGTTCGCCCGCGAACATGGTGATGAAGAGCGCGGGCAGGATCGCGAGCGCCACGAGCGTTTCCCGCGCCCACCCGCCGGCGGGTCGGACGGCGATCCGGAGCGCCGGCTCCTCCCGGCGGGCCCGCTGGCACAGCACGTAGATGGTCAGCAACAGGACGGTGCTCAGCATGAGGTACGTGAACAATCCCGCCGGCCGGCGCAGGAGATCGGTGCGGGGCAAGCCGATGAGCCACCCGGCCGCCAGCGCCGCGACGAGATCGGTCAGGATTCCCGAAATGAGCACCACTTCCAGCAGGGCCAGCGGCCGTCCCATGGCCTGCGGCGCCGTCAGGACCGGCGCCAGGACAGCCGACGGCTCGGCCGGATCGGCCGGCGGCGCCGTGGTCGCGGTCGGCTCAACCAACGGTGAGTCGGCGCCGCCCGGCGGCCCGGCCATGCCTCGGGGTTGTTCGAGATCGCTCATCATCACTCCGTGGCGCCGGTACCGGCGCTGCCCGCATTATCGCCCAAAGGTCTTGCCGGCATGTGAAAAATCTTTGACGGAAACAGCCATCCGTCTATAATAAAAGCAATTTCATCCCCAGGAGCAACCGGTATGGTCGTGAAGACGATGCGATTCGTGGTGACCGTTTCCTTACTGGTTCTGGTTCTGGGCGGACTGGCCGGCGCCATGACCGCCTGGCCGCAGTACAGCCGGGCGCAGCTGCAGGATCCCGCCTTCGTCAACGCCGAGATCCAGAAGTTTGCGGCCCTCCGTCAGGAGCGCCAGAGTCAGCTGACCGGGGCCACCGATATCCACCGGCTGGCGATCAACGCCGACGTCTACCGCCTCGACGTGATCCTGGACGGGTTGCGCTACGTCGTCGCCCGCGGCTACGACCCGGCGGATCCGGGCCTGCGCGAGCACGCCTACTTTCTGAGCCACAGCTATCCGGGCATGCCGGTGGCGGCGCGGGCCACGGGCGAGTCGAAGTCGGGGCAGCCGGCCGTCGTCTATGAGCTGTCGGAGAAAGACCTGGTGGCCCCGCTGCCGCTGGCCACGCCGGACGTGGAGATACCGCCCGAGCTGACGGAGGTCCGGGGCGTGGTGAAGGCCCGCTTCACCATCGATGAGGGGGGTGTGCCCACGGATTTCCACATCATCAGCAGCGTGACTCCCGCGGTGGACCGGCTCGTGGAGAAGAACATCCTGGATACGTGGCGCTACCAGCCGGCCACCCTGAAGGGCCAGGCGGTCCGGGTCTACTACCGGGTGATGATCGCCATCAACCAGCCGCGTCCGCCGGCCGCGCCAGCATCCCAGCCCGCGGCGCCGCCGCAGAATTAGCGCACCGTTCCGGAACCGATCGGCGGCCACGGCACATCGGTCCGTCCGGCGGTCCGGCGTCCTCGTCTTTCCGCACCGCGCCGCTCAACGCGGGGTCCGCTTCACCCGGTAGTGCAGAAACAGCTCGTCGCCTGCCCGGTCCACGGACCGGAGCACGCAGCGCGCCCGAAACGCATCCGGGAGGCCGGCTCCGTCCACGGGCGTGGGCGCCGCCGCCCCGCCCAGGACCACCGGACACAGGGTCAGGTACACCTCGTCCACCACCCCGGCTTCGAAGAACAGCGCGTTGACCCGGCCGCCTCCCTCGACGAGGATCTCCCGATAACCTCTCGCCGCCAGTTCCGCCAGGAGCCGCCGGATGTCCGGCGGATCCGCCATCGGCAGGCGCACGACCTCCGCCCGGACGCCAGGCGGCGCGGCAAACGGCGCCGGCGTGGCCACCAGGACCCGGTGGCGCGCCTGGTGGAAGATCTTCAGGCCGGAGTCCAGCCGGCCCCCGCGGCTCAGCACGCACAGGTCGGGGGTGGCGGAGCGCCCCGCAGCCTCGCGCGCGGCCACGAGCGCCGCCTCCCGCACATGGAAGGGGGGATCGTCACGCCGGACCGTTTCGGCCCCCGCCACGATCAGGTCGGCCCGGGCGCGGACCGCGTCCATCCGCCGGCGGTCCTCGCGCGAGGAGAACCCGGCGCCGGACCGGTCGGCGGCGGCGATCTTGCCGTCCAGGGTGACCGCGTAGTTGCAGAACACGGTGGGGCGGGGGCGGCCGCTCACGGTTTTCCCTCCCGGCGGCGCGCCGGTCCTTCGGCCGGCGCCGCGTCGCGGCGGCCGGACTCGAGATCGAGCAGGAATCGCTTGCGCCACAAGCCGCCGCCATAGCCCGTCAACGCGCCGTCCCGGCCGATGACGCGGTGGCACGGCACGATGATGGAGACGCGGTTGTCGCCGTTGGCCCTGGCCACGGCCCGCACCGCCCGCGGCGCCCCGACGGCCGCCGCCTGCTCGGCGTAGGAGCGGGTGGCGCCGTACGGAATCTCGAGGAGCGCCGCCCACACCCGCCGCTGGAACGGCGTGCCCGTCAGGACCAGCGGCAGGTCGAACGTCCGCCGGGCGCCGGCGAAATACTCGTCCAGCTGGCGCTGGAGCGCGTCGAAATGCGGACTGGCGCCCGGCACAAGCTCCGCCTGGAGTTGACGGCGGAGACGCCCCAGCTGGGTCTCCATCATCCGCCGGTCGACGAACTCCAGGAGGCAGATCCCCGCCGGCACCGCCCCCGCCAGCATGGGCCCCAGGGGGGTCCGGACACGCGTCACCGCGACCAGGCCGCGCCGGGGGCTGCGCGCGGGTGCGAAGCCGGTGGTTCGCTTGAACGATTCGGTGAAACCGCTCAGCGACTCGTAGCCGGAGTCAAACGCCGCATCGACGACCTTGTCGCCGTGGCGGATCCGCCCGAAGGCGTCCGTGATCCGCCGGGTGCGCAGGTAGGCCTGGAAGGTCATCCCGTGGTGCTTTTGGAACCAGCGGCGCGCCCGATCCGGGTCGACGCCCCGCGCCCGCAGAGCCGCGTTGGGCAGCCGCAGGGCGGGGTCCGCGTCGACCGCCTCGAGCACGGGCCGCAGCCAGGGCGGCACCTGGCCCGGGTGCCCCAGCGGATCACACAGCTTGCAGGGACGATAGCCCGAATGCAGCGCCTCGCGGGGAGAGGCGAAGAATTCGACGTTCTCCCGCTTCGGCTTCCGGGCGCCGCAGGTGGGCCGGCAGAAGATGCCGGTGGTCCGCACACCGACCACGAAAATCCCCTCGAACCGGGTGTCCTTGTCGCACAGGGCACGGTAGAGCGTGTCTGCGTCAGGCAGGGAATGCATCATGCCGCCACCTCCTGGTTTTCCGCCGCTCGCGCCGGGCGCGATCGCGCCGTCGGGCCCACTGTACCGCGGCCGCCGGAGCGTGACAACCGGAAACGCGGCATCCATGTGCCATTCCCGGCGCCCGGCGGAGCGGCCCGCATCGGGGACAGCCGGCCAAAAACTCCCGACGGGCCAAAGCCCTTGTGCGACGATTCGTGCCGGCTGGAAACCCCGGGCCCGGGGGCGGCATCCAATCTCCGGCGGCGGCCTGATGATCGCCCGGCAATCCGCCAAAGGTTGCCCGGCTGCGGTTCTTCGATTACAATACATCAGAACGCCGATTCGAAATCATTCTGTCAAGGAGTATACACGATGATCAAAGACAAGATGCTGAAGGCCCTCAACGAACAGATCAACGAGGAGTACGCCTCGGCCTACCTGTACCTGTCCATGTCCGCGTATTTCGAAAGCAGCAGCCTCAAGGGTTTCGCCCACTGGATGAGCATCCAGGCCAAGGAAGAGATGGAGCACGGGAACAAGTTCTTCAACCACATCATCGAGCGGGGCGGGCGCGTCCTCCTCAAGGCGATCCCCGAACCGGCCACCGAATGGAAGTCGCCCCTCGACGCCTTCCACGCCACGCTGAAGCACGAGCAGCACATCACCGCCTGCATCCACAAGCTGATGGACCTGGCCCACGCCGAAAAGGACTACGCCGCCATCGGCCTGCTGCAGTGGTTCGTCGACGAGCAGGTGGAGGAGGAAGCCAACGCCGAAGAGATCATCGCCAAGCTGGAGCACATCGGCGAAGCCAAGCATGCCATCTATATGATGGACCGCGAACTCGGCGCCCGCAAAGACGATTGACCGGCCCGGCGGTTCGCCCCCGACCGGTGTCCCGTTTTTCCAGCCGGCCCGGCGCGGCGCCGGGCCGGACTTGAAGCCGCGATCATCATTCTGGAGGCAGCATGACCGTCGAACAAGCCATCATCACCGCGATCCAGTACGAGAGCCGCGTCCACAAGGCGTATGCCGACCAGGTGAGCCGGATCGGCGACCCGGCGGGACGCCGCATCTTTCAGACGCTGGCCGACGAGGAGCAGTCCCACCTCGACTACCTGCACCACAAGCTGGAGCAGCTCAAGCAGACCGGCACCGTTCCGGCCGACACCCTGCCCACGACCATCCCGACGCCGAAACAGATCGAGGCCGCCGGCAAAAAGATGCAGCAACACGTGGCGAGCGCCGATCCGACCAACGACCTGCAGATGCTCTCCAACGCTCTGGAGCTGGAGCTGAAGACCAGCGCATTCTACCAGGAAATGGTCCGCCAGCTCCCGGCCGACGGCCAGAAGCTGTTCCAGCGCTTTGTTGAAATTGAGCAGGGCCACGTCGCCATCGTCCAGGCCGAGATCGATTCCCTGACGCAGAACGGCTACTGGTTCGACTGTTTCGAAGCTGACCTGGACGGGGTATAACCAGCATCCCGCCGATTACCGATTCCGAACGAAAGCCAGCCACGCCACCCGACGCGTCCCGTTCACCGGGGCGCGTTCCATTTTACCCATGCGCCGGCGGCGTCCGACGGCGCGGTCGGCGACCGATCCGGGGCTGGCGCCGCCGTCACCGGCTTTCGGGCGGCGCCGCCGCCGTCACCGCCCGCAGTTGCTCCAGCAGCTCGGCCTTGGCCCGGCGGGTGTCGGCGTCCAGCGTCACCGGCGCATTGGCCGCCTTGCAGCCGCCGTCGGCGGCGCGGTACTGACGGAAATCCCGGCAGCGGTTGGACGAGTGGAAATGGAACACGATCCCCAGCGGTGATTTGAGCCGGAACAGGCTCACCTCGGCCAGCCACAGCGCCAACGGGCAGACGTCCATGATGAAGGGAATCACCTGGCCGGTCCGCGCCTGGTGCCGAAGCATGGCCGCCCAGTAGTCGGCCATCTGCCGCTCGTCGAGCATGATCTGGAGCCGGACGTCCACGTGCCCGCCGCGCGGGAGCGCCGCCAGCCATTCCCCCACCCGGCACGGCGTGTCCGGGCCGCCGCAGCCGCCGGTCCCCGGGCGATCGGCGAAGGCGCAGAATTCGTTGAAACGCCGCTGGGCGCCGGCGCGGGCGTAGGGGGAACCGGGCGCCGGCCGGCAGGCGCCGGCGTGGGGTTTCTCGCAGTAGGCCTGGAACACCCAGAGCTGGGGCTTTTCCGCCAGCTCGCCGGCGGACCAGCGGCGGGCCTGCTCCGCCACGTACGCCACGAACCTCTCGCGGGAGGGCACCCCGAAGCACCGGCCCCGGAAATCGTCCCGCTGGCGGACGGCCCAGTGGCGCAGGTTGCCCAGCGCCGTGAACGGATGACGCAGCAGGGGAGCCGCCAGACGCAGCGCTACCGACAACCGCCGGGCCGCGTACACCGGCAGCTGCAACCAGAGCCGGAAGCCGATCTCGGCCGCGTGGTCCCGCTGAAACCCCGGCATGGCTACCTCATCTTATAAGCTAGCGGTCCGTGACAGATCCGAACGCAACATTTTACACGTTCCGTCGATAAGTCCACCGTGGAAATGTCACACCGCATGGAATACAATACGAACGCAATTATCGATCAAACCATGATCCTGGAGGATGAGCGATGAAAAGACTGGTTGTGTTGGCTTCTCTGACCGTCCTGGTCGCGGTGGCGACGGGCTTCGCGGCCGCCGCCGACGGCAAACCGGTGATGGCCGTCAAGACGTTCAACCTACCGGAAGACTCCGTGTACTACAACTCCACGGTGGGCTCCGGCCTGACGGACATGTTCATCACCGAGCTGCAGAAAACCGGCAAGTACACCCTGATCGAGCGCGCCCAGGTGGACCTGCTCACCGACGAGGTGGACTTCGGCAAGTCCGGCTACGTGGAGCAGGCGTCCGCGGTGCGCAAGGGCCACATCAAGGGCGTGCAGTATTACTTCCTGGCCAAGGTCACCAACTTCGGCGCCAAGCAGAACAAGGTGGGCGGCAGCGGCTGGGGCGGCGGCGTATTCGGCGGCCTGGGCTACAAGAAGGATGAGGCGTACGTCCGGATCGACTACCGGATCGTGGACGCCACCAGCGCCGAGACCATCATGGCAGACTTCGGCGAGGCCACCTACGCCAAGAAGGGTGTCAGCATGGGCGGCGGCAAGTGGGGCTCCGGCGGCGGCGCGCTGGACATCTCCTCGAGCGAATTCCTCGAGAGCATGGTGGGCCGCGCCACGATGATGGCCATGGCCAACATCATCGAGAAAATGGATCATTCGTTCCTGTCCACCCACACCTCCCGCGCCGACCAGCTGGCGCAGGATGAAGCCAGGGCGCAGGACGAGGCGGTGGCCGCCCTGCGCAAGGTGCCCGGCAAGGTGCTGGCCATGGTCTCGGCCGAGATGGTCATCATCGACATCGGTTCCAACAACGGCGTGAAGGTGGGCGATCAGGTCGCCGTGTTCAAGAGCGTGGACATCAAGAACTCCCGGGGCGAGGTGGTGTTCACCGAGGAAAAGGAAGTGGGTCTCCTCGAGGTGTTCGAAGCCCAGCCCGACCGGTCCAAGGCGCGGGTGGTTTCCGGCTCCGACATCAAAGAAGGCCACACCGTCAAGTTGAAGTAAGCGACGATTGCCGCAACAGACCACGGCCGCCGGTCAGACCGGCGGCCGTTTTATTTTCGGGAGGGCGCCCGCGGCGGGATCAAGGTTTGGCGGGGGTGACGGTTCGCCGGGGCAGCGCCTTGCCCTCGAAGGGAATGGCGAACGGGCCCACCGTCCGGCCGTCGGCGCCTTTGCGGATGGAAGTCGCCAGGGAATCCGCCAGCAACTCCACCGTCTCGAGACCGGCGGGTTCGGCGATGTCCAGAACCACTCGGGCCACGACGATACGTCCGGCGGGCGCGTCGGCGCGGGTCTGGTACGAGGTGAAGCGGACCAGACCCTCGGTGCTGGCCTTTTCCAGATTGGTAAAGACGGGGGCTTTCTGGTATCCGGGCGTATCGCCGCCCAGCACGACCACCAATCGCACCTTGGCCGGGTCGAACGTGATCCCCAGGATGTAGGCGCCCAACACGCCGGGCACCTTGTCGTCGGCATCTCCGACCACCAGCACCTGCGTCAGGTCCACCAGCACCGGGAGGGTGTACCGCTTTCCGTCGGGCGGCTGATCCTTCACGAGGACCAACCGGGCCTTTCCTTCGAGGCGGCCCGGCCGCAGCGCCGGCCCGGGTGGCGGCGCCTGGGACTGGTCCGAGCGGACCGTCTCCTGGAGTGCGGGCGCGGGGGCGGCGTCCGGAGCCGCCGGCGCCGGCACGCCCAGGGCTGCGACTGCGGAGAGGAATACAATCGCGAAGCCGGTGTTCCGAATGATGGCGGTTGGCATGGGTGGCCTCCCTCCCGATGAATCAGCGGCTCGACGGATCATCCGCCGGCGCGGCGGCGGGACCCGCCAGACGGCGGATGACCGCTTTCAGACTGTCCGCGTCGAGGCCCTGGGAACGCAGAATCTCCTCGGGTGTCCCCGACGTGGCATACTCGCGCACGCCCAGCCGCACGAGACGGACGTGCAGGTCCCTTTCCAGTATCCGGGCGGCCAGCGCGGCGCCAAGGCCGGTCTCGCGGTGGTGATCCTCGTAGGTGACCAGCACGCCGGACGCGCAGAGGGCGGCCAGGTCGGCGGCATCCAGGTCGCGGGGCGACGGAACGCCCGCCACGGCCACGCGGATGCCCTCGGCGGCCAGCTCGTCGGCCACCCGAACGGCCCGGCCGGACATGGCCCCCAGGGCGGCGACGGTGACGTGGGCGCCATCCGCCGGGCGGAAGAAATCGGCCCGGCCGTACTCGAACCGGTAGTCGGGGCCGAAGAACGGCTGACCGTCGACGCGGAGCACCGGCGGGCATTTGGACCGCCCCATCCCGATGAAACAGTTTCCCGGCTGCCCGGCGGCCCAGCGGACCGCGCGGTCCGTCTGATTCGGATCGGCGGGAATGACGCAGCGGAAGCCGGGCAGGTTGTGGAGCAGTCCCAGATAGTCGATTGAATGGTGGGTCTTGCCGTCCTCGCCCACGTCGGTGCCGATGTGGGTGCAGACCACCTTCAGGTTTGCCTCGTTGATGTCGTTGAGCCGCTGTTGGTTGTACGTCTCGTCGACGCCGAACACGCCGAAGTCGGCCCAGAAGACCTGGACGCCCTGGGTGGACATGGCGCCGGCGGCGACCGCGGTGTGGTGCTCCATGATCCCGCACTGGAAAAACCGGTCGGGGTGGGCGACGGCGAACCCGCCGGTCTTGACGCTGGCGGCGAGGTCGCAGTCGAACACCACGACGGGCGTGGCCCCGGTGCGGGGGCGGTTGAGCGCCGCGACGTCCTCCAGCGCCTGGCCCCAGGCGCTGCGGTTGTCGGTGGGCTTGTCGGCGGTCCAGAGCCGCGGCTCGCCCGCCGCGACGTCCACGTGCGCCTCGGACGGACGCCAGGCCGGCAGATGGGCCGTGCCGCGGCGGCGCATCTCGCGGTAGCGGTCCAGGTCGTTGGGCAGGCCGAGCTCCGCCAGTGCCTGGCCCAGCTGCGCCGCATCGAGCGCCTGGCCGTGCCACTTGGCCAGGTTTTCCATGAACGACACGCCTTTGCCCATCACCGTGTGGGCCAGGATGGCCACACAGTGCGCCTTGTCGCGGACGGCCCGGCGGAGCGCGCCGTAGATCTGCGCGTAGTCGTGACCGTCGATCTCCAGCACCCGCCAGCCGTCGGATTCGAAGTTGGCCCGGATGCGCTGGGGCATCACCTCGCTCGTGTCGCCGCTGATCTGCAGCCGGTTGAGATCCACCAGCGCCGTCAGGCGGGTCAGGCCGTACTTCACCGCGAAGCGGCGGGCCTCGGCGATCTGTCCCTTCTGCTGCTCGCCGTCGCCCATGACCACGAAGACGCGGCTGGGCAGCCCCAGGACCTCGGCGGCCAGCGCCATGCCGCAACCGGCCGACAGCCCCTGTCCCAGATTCCCCGTGCTCCACTCCACGCCCGGCACGCACCGCTCCACGTGTCCCTCGAACGGTCCGCCGGCCTGGCGGAAATGGGCGATGGCCTCGTCCACCGGGAAGAACCCCAGACCGCCCAGGGCGGCGTAGACGCCCGGAGACGTGTGGCCGTGGCTGATGACGATCCGGTCGCGGTCGGACCGGCGGGGTTCGGCCGGATCCACGCCGGCCAAACTGTAGAGGACTTGGTAGAGATCGATGGACGACATGGATCCGCCCGGGTGGCCGCAGCCGGCCAGGGTGGTCATCTTCAGGATGTCGCCCCGGGCCCGGCGGGCGCGCTCCCGGAGCTGGCATTCGATCTCGGGCGCAAGCGTCGGGGCGGCGAAATTCCGGCAACTGGCGGGTCGGCTCATGAACCTGTCACTCCCCAATGAGATATAGATTGGACAGTATACCGCCTTTGCCCCCAAACGCCAAGGAGGACCCGCGGCGGCGGCAGCGCTCCGTGCGCGCCGTCAGAACGGCATCGGCAGGATGCCGCCATTGCCGGCATGGCCGGTGAAGCTCTGGTCACACATCAGGTAGAGGTTCCTGCCGCGCGACAGCGTGTGCAGCCGATCGATGAGCACATACTCGGGACCCTTCAGCAGTCCGGCCTTGCGGATCGCGTCCACCGTCTCCTTGAGATTGCGCTCCAGCAGGTAGCGTCCCACCCGGAGGGACACCTTCTGCAGCCGGTCGGTGTGCCGGTCGCGGAGGTACGAGATATCCGTGATGTAGCGGTACTCGGCGCCCTGAAAAAAGTGCTGGCAGATGTTCCGGTACGCCTGCACCAGCGCGTCAGCCACGCGCCGCTCGCCGGCGGCCTCGAGGTAGAAATCGTCGTCGATCACCCCGATGTCCAGCAGCAGGTCGTCCTCCCGGCTCAGCTTGATCTGGAACCGCGCGTGGATCTTCGATTCCGCCGGCTGGTAATCCGGGGCGACATAAAGGATGTCGGGGTCGCGCATGTCGGTGATCTTGGGCAGCTCGGGCGGAACGGGCCGGTCCGACAGGACAAACGGGCTGCCGTTGGAATGGAGGAATTCACGCTGCAGGTTGAGGCCGGAGTTGCGCATGACGCCGACCGAGTCGGTGAAGGAGGTGACGAAATCGGCGTAAAACCGCTGGATGACGGACGGGAAGACGTGGGGGGAGACGGCGCCCAGCTTCTCGTCGCCGGTCCAATTGAGGAAGACGTCCATCGAGTCGTCCACCGGCAGGTTCAGCACGCGGCTCTTCACCGTCACCGGATAGATGTGGATCCGGTTCTTGAACTGGATGAAGTAGTCCGGGTCCTGCGCCGCGCTGGCCAGGGTGGGATCGCAGATGATCCAGTGCAGGTCGCCGCCCTTGAGGGGCAGCCCCGCTTCGACCCAGGCGTGAGCGCCGAGGTGGTTGAAATCGTAGATGTGCCCCACCGCCGACTTGGCGGGGATACCGAGGGCCCGCAACAGCGTGATCATCACCCGGGTGTAGTCGTCACAGTCGCCCAGTCCTTCCTGGATCACCTGCAACGGCGTGCGCGTCATGGAATTCCGGAAGTAGCGGATGTTGGCGCCCACATACCGGTTGACGCGGCGGATCACCTCGTACAGGTTGTCGGAGCCGGCGGCGATTCCGGTTGCGAGGCGCTCCAGTTCCGCGCGCTCCTCCTCGCCGCGGTAATCCCGGCTGGCGATGAGCCGGGCGATCCCCGCCACCGTGCTGTCCTGCAGCGGCGGCATGGCGGCGGCGAACCGGCTGGTTGAGATGGTGTCGTAATTGTTGAGGCTCACGGAGCCGTTGACGTAGATGGAGCACGGCGTGGCCGGGCTTCGCAGAGCCTGTTCCAGTTCCTTGCGGTGCACCGGGATCGTGAGGACGAAGCTGTCGCCGGTGCTGCCGGGGATAACGCGGAAGTTGGCCCGGCGGTAATTCAGGAGCACCGATTGCACCTCCACGCCGGGCGAGAAGATGATGGGAAAACGGAAGGTGATCTCGACGGAGCCGTCCGACTGCCCCTCGGTGCGGGGGTAGAGCTGGCAGCGGATGATGAAAGGCACCCGGGTTCCGCCATCCACCGGGCGGATTTTCAGATCGGGCGCCTCGTCCGGCTCGTGCGGGAAGCTGAAATTGACGAAGATCCGCCCGTCCCGCAAGATGAGGTTCTGCTCATTGGCCCGGTTGGGCGAGAAGCGTGCGTAGTGCACGAAAACCGGCGTGTCCGGCTCCAGCACAGGGCCGAGGGAGTCGGCGTGCTCCTGATCCGACTGGAAGCCGGTGACGGCCTTGGGACCGCCCGCCAGCAGAGGGTTGACGAAGCGCCGGATGATGGAGCCCGGATCGTCGTCGGCCACGGGCAGGCTGTGCAGGAGCGGCGGTGCGGCGGCCTGGCCGCGGACCCGGGGTGTCGGGAGCGCCATGACGAGCCCCACTACACAGATAAATGCGACCGCGGTGCGTGTGATTTTCATGTTGGCAGCGTTCTCCACAATTTTGTTCTATTATACTGGAGCCGGATCATTTTTCTTCACGCCGACGTAGAATAACCGCAGCCGGCGGCATCGGAACGCAGCCCGCGGTTACTCCACCCCGACGGGAGGACGCATGAACTGGATCGAATCGTTGCGCCTGGCGGTGGCCAACCTCCGCCAGACGCCTCTGCGGACGGCGCTCACCACCGCCGGCGTCATGATCGGCACCGGGACCCTTGTCTGCATCTTCGCTTTCGGCGCGGGACTCCAGCGCCTGACCACCGACGAGCTGCTCAAATACCGGGTCCTGACCACCATCCAGGTCATGCCGGCCGCACCCGTGCCCCGGCCCGACCACCGCGCCAAGCCCGCTCCGCCGGCGCCGCGGCCGCGCCTCGACGACGCGGCCATGGCGCGTTTCCGCCGCCTCCCCGGCGTGGTCTCGGCTTCGCCGGTGGTCCAGTTCCCCATCGAGGTGCGGTACGGCGACAAGCGCCGGACCTCCCTCGGCCGCAGCCACGATGCCGCCGATGCGGAAAGCCGGAAGGCCTATCCCCTGCGGTGCGGCCGCCTGTTCCAGCCGGGCGCAAGCCGCGAGGCGGTGATCACGAAGGACTGCGCGGCCGCCCTCGGGTTCAAGGACCCCGCGGCCGCACTGGGCCGGGAGCTGGAGCTGTCCTTCTTCGCGGCCTCGGCCGGCGGCGGTGCGGCGGGTCCGCTCGCCCTGCCGGCTTTCTCGGTGGCCCGGCGGACGCTCAAGGCGCGCGTGGTGGGCGTCGTCGAACCGCCGGACAGCATGTTCCGCAATCCCGTCCTCCACATGGACATCCTCCTGCCCCTGGAGCAGGTCCGGACGCTGGGCCTGCTGGACGTGATCGCGCTGGAAAGCCTGCTGCGCAACCCGTCCGCCGGCGATCCCTACCAGACGGTGGAGGTCCACACCGCCCGCGCCACCGACGCCGCCCGGGTGGAGCAGACGATCCAGAAGATGGGTTTCCGGACCATCTCCCTCATTTCCATCCTGGGTGAGATGAACCGCTTCTTCATCCTGATGGACGCCGGGTTGGGCGCCCTCGCCGGCGTGTCGCTCCTGGTCGCCTGTCTCGGGATCGTCAACACGATGATCATTGCGGTGCTGGAGCGGCGCCGGGACATCGGCATCATGAAGGCGGTGGGCTCCCGCCGCGGCGACATCCGCCGCCTTTTTTTCATCGAGGGCGGCCTGATCGGTTTCGCCGGCGGGGTGCTTGGCGTGGCGCTGGGCTGGCTCACGTCGCTGGGGATCAACTATCTGATGAACATCTACATCCAACAGCAGGGCGCCCGGCCGGCCGACCTGTTCCAGTTTCCCGCCTGGCTCATCGGGGCCGCCGTCGCCTTCGCCACGCTGGTGGCGCTGGCCGCGGCGCTGTACCCGGCCACCCGCGCCGCGCGCCTCGATCCGGTGGATTCGCTCCGGCACGAGTAGCGGCGTCATTCCGCCGCCGGCAGCCACCGGCTGAAGACGCCCGTTTCCTCCACTGCGCGCCCGATGCGCCGCCGATATTCCGCATCGATGCCGTCTCCGCCGACCACGAAGCCCAGGCCGGGCCGCAGGCGTTCGTAGAGCGCGTCGGCCAGCCGGTCGAACTCGGTCGGGTCCGGCGGCAGTTCGAACACCAGGTCCAGCCAGGCCGGCAGGCGGTCGAGCCAGTCGCGCCATTCGGCCGCGGGCACCCGCTGGAACAGCCGGCAGGAGTAAAGGCCGGTGGCGTCGTCGCGGTAGTAGTTCACCCGGTTCCAGTACTGGTCGGCCCGGGCGAAGGCCGCCTGGATGGCCGCCGCCGCGTCGGACGATACGGGGCGGGCGCCCCGGATCACCACGCGGAACAGCCCGAACGGACAGGCCGCGAGCAGCCGCTCGCCCAGGGCGGCGATGCGGGGGGCGGCGCGATCGGGGTCGTCGCAATCGATGTCCAGGGTGGCCACGGCGGCCAGCCGGGGAATTGCCGCGGCGAGCGCCGCCGCGGCGCCGGGTGAATCGGCGTCGAGGCGGACGCGCTGGATCCAGCCGCCCGGCGCCGGCTCGTCGCCGTACGGGGGGATGTCCATGTGGTGCTGGCGGTCCAGAATCTCCTCGACGTCGTAGATGCCCTGCAGAAGGCGGGTCTCGTCCCACGCGCCGGCGGCGAGCAGGTAGTACGGCGGCCGGGGCATCCAGCGGAAACCTTCGGCCGCCGCCCGCTCGCGCAGCGCCGTCCCCGGAATCAGGCTCAGCAGGAACACCTCCGCTGCTTCGGCCAGCTCGCGCCCGCGCAGCCAGGCCAGCGTGTCGCGGAAGCCCGCCGGGTTGTCGTCGGGCAGGCCCAGGATCACGCCGATGTCCAGCTTCAGCCCCGCCGCCGCCAGGTGCGCCGCCCCGGTGGCGAAGGCCGGCAGATCCAGCCGGCGACCGACGCCGGCGCAGACGGCGGGGTGGATGGATTGCAGGCCCGCCTCCAGCGAGCGGAAACCGGCTCGGGTGTAGGCCGCGGCCAGCTCCGCGTCAATCCCCTCCAGGCGGGATTCGGTGTGGAGGTCCAGCCCGGTCCGGTTCCAGCGGGCCAGCTTCTCGAGGCGGTCCCGTGTGCCGCGGGCGCGATTGAAGGATGGATCCAGCAGGTAGATGTCGCGGACCCGGCCGTCGGCGGCGGCCCACCGGAAGAAGTTGCGGATGGCGGTCTCGTCATGGTGGCGGACGGTCCGGGCGCTTTTCGAATAGAAGCAGTAGTGGCAGCGGCAGGGGCACCCCCGCGTGGTTTCCAGGAGGCAGTTCCCCTTCAGGCCCGGTGGCAGGATTCCCTGGGAGTACGGATCGGCCAGTCCGGTCAGCGCCGCCAACGGGGGCGCCGCGATCCGCGTCGGCCGGGGGTCAGCGCGGTCCAGCGCCGCCAGGGCGAGGGGCAGGCCCGTTTCGCCCTCGCCGGCCACGAGGATGTCGGCGGCGGGATCGTCCCAACAGACGCTGCCGGGGCTGACCTCCGGCCCGCCCAGGATGATCCGGACTTCCGGACGGTGCGCCCGCACGCGCCCGGCCAGCCAGAGCGAGCGTTCCACGTTCCACATGTAAACGGAGAGGCACAGTACGTCGGGCCGATGGTCCAGCACCGCCTCGAGCAGGCCGGCGTCGCCGGCGTAGGTGGCGGTGGCCTCGTCCAGGATCGCCCACGTCAGGCCGTCCAGCAGGCCGCGCGCGCGGCAGTGGCCGAGGACGTATCCCGCGGCGACGGGCAGATTGCTGTCGGCGAACGCCTGGTCGGCGTCGGGCACCCCGAGCTGCATCCAGAGCAGATGTCGGGTGAATCGGCGTGGCTTACTCATCCGGCGGCAGGAACACGCCGCGGACGGCGGCGGCATCGCGCAATTTCTGCCGGTGTTCCCGACCGGCCGCACGAAACGGATCGAGCCAGGCGGTCGGCGCCCCTGACCGCTCCACCACGGCCGCATGGCGCTCGGCCAGGGAGCATTCCACGCCGAAAGCCAGCGCGAGGGCGCCCTCCGGCGACAGCCGGTCGCGGCGGACCCGTTCCGCCATGGACGCAAGATGCCGCTGCAGGACGTCCGCCAGCGTCGGGTCGTTTGGAGCGCCGCTGGCGATTGCAGCCGGCGCCAGCCGGCGCAGCCCGGCCGCCTGCTCGGCCTCGCCGCGGGCCAGATCGTGCCAAAGCGCGTGCAGATCGTCCGTTTCGGCAAAACGGTCGGCCAGCGCCAGGTACAGCTCGCGAACACCTTCCGCGAGCCGGATCAGTTGTGCCTGTGATCCGGTGACGTTCACTTCACTCCGGCGGCGCCGCCGCGGCGGCGGCCCGCTTCAGCGCTGCAGGTGGTTGTCGAGCTCGGCGGCCAGCATGGTGATCTCGCGGGAGAGGCGCTCGTCCACGTTCCGGCCCACCAACTCGACGTAGTAGGCATCGCGATGGAACGCCACCCCCAGCGGCGACTGCCGGTTCTCCTCGCCCAGGTGGAGGCAGCTGTCCCCGAACGGCGCCACCGCCTGATAGACCCGCCGCGCGCCGTGGGGCGACGCCATCTGGTAGATTGTAACGGCAAAGGTCAACCCCGGCAAGTCGAAGAACTGGAACTCGCCGGCCACCCCCTGGACGAAACCGTTCTCACGCAGCAGCAGCTCCCGATCGCCGGCCAGTTCGCCGATCTCGCCGGGCCCGTAAGACCCCGGGGCGCTGATCACCTTCAGCGGGTATGCCCCCTGCAGCTCGGTGAGTTGACCCACCAGGTCCACTGCGCCGGCCGGCGCCGACGGCGCGACCTCGTCCCCCGCCCCGCCGGGGGACAGCCGGCAACCCGCCAGCCCCGCCCCCAGCATCAATAACCAACCGATGATCACCCACTTGCCCACGTGTTCGAACCTCCGACTCAAGGTGACGACTATTTTACTGAGCGGCCTCCCGGATGTTTCAGCCTTTGTGAGCAACTGGATGTTGCACGAGTTCTGCCGCCGACATTCCTGTTGGCTTTGGCACCGGAATGATGTATAGATGTCACTCTGATTTCTGTGAGGAGGAATATCCCTTTGATTCCGCCAATTCTCTGTCGTCGGGTGTTACCGTTCGTGGTGCTTGTGCTGGCATGGGCCGGCTGGGCCGTCGCCCAGGACGCCACCTCCAAGGCTCCGACGGGCAAACCGCGGCCGGAAATTCGGTTCGACTCCCAGAAGCATGATTTCGGCGTCGTGGAAGACGGCGTGATCCTCAAGCACGTGTTTCCGTTCAGGAACGTCGGACAGGCGACGCTGATCATTCAAAGCGTCAAAGCAGGTTGAGGGTGCACGGCAGCCCTGGTTTCGGCCAGGGAGATTCCCCCGGGCGGGGAAGGAAGCATTGAGGTCACACTCAACACCGCCAAACGGCGTCAGATCCTGATGAAGCAGATCAACGTGAGCACCAACGATCCGGACCATGCAATGGTGGATCTCACCGTCCGCGCACAGATTGTCACTGCGCTTGCTCTGGACCAGAACACCGTCACGTTCCGGCAGGTGCCCAAGGGACAGGAGGCCGTCCGGTACCTCTCTCTGACAGGCAAGTACGCGGACACGTCCAACATCGTCGCGGTCAAGAAAAACGATTCCGTACTGCGGGTGGAATACTCGAAGACCGGTTTCGACAACAAGCCCGAGCAGCGCATCCGGATCACCCTGCCCGCCGACGCGCCCATCGGGCGGATCACGGAACAGATCACTCTGGAGACCGACAACCCGCTCGCGCCGACCCTGAAGCTGATGGTGACCGGCGAAATCATCGGAGTTGCCCGGGCGGTCCCCTACCGGTTGGTGTTCACCCTTTCCCATCGGGGCGCAGATGTCGAACGTCAGGTCCGGGTGAACTCGGAGAGCAAGCCGTTTAATATCCTCGGCGTCAGGTGCGATGTGCCCGGTCTGCGCACCCGCATGGAAGTGGTCACTCCCGGACTGTCTTACCTCGTGACGGTGACCATGCCTGTCGATTTTGCGAGTGAGGCGTTCAACGGACTATTGGTGATCGAGACCGACATCCCTGATCAGAAAACCATTGAGGTGAGGGTGCTCGGACAACAGCGGCGGGTGCCGTCCTCGTAGGCGCGGCTCGAGCCACGACATCTCCGAATCTTGAATGTGAGTGGGAAGGCGCGGTCATCGGCCGCGCCTTTCCGTTTCAGAACGTTCGCTCAAACACCACCGCTCGGAGTCCGCGCCGGTCCGTGGCGACGAACACCCGACGGAAACCGGGCACGCCCGCATCGAGCGCCGGCAACAGGGTCGGATTGGCGGCCCGCAGGAACGGCTCATACAGGATCAGCCAGCGGACACCGCGGCGGTCCGCGTCCGCCGGCAGATCCTCGGCACGTTCGGTCCAGAGCCGGGGCACCGTCCCGTGACCGGAGTAAAACCCGGTGAGCTCGATGTAGCCATACGCACAGCCGGCCACGGGCTCGTCGCGGGGAACGTGCGCCGCCAGCCAGCCGGCTAGGCGGTGATGGTTCTCATACTGCCGCTCCAGTTCCACCGCCCGCCAGGCGGCGAGTCCCAGCGAGATCACCAGGATGACGGCGACGGCGGCGACCAGCAGCCCCGGCAGCCTGGACTCGCGCGCCGCATACGCGGCGAACGCCACCAGCCCGGCCGCGCCGAACACCTGAACGGGCACCACCGCGGTCAGGAGATTGCGCGTGTCCACGCGCAGCAGGGCGTCGGCCACCACCGGCAGCACCATCATGAACACCAGGGGCAGCTTGTCCGACCGGAACAGGCACCATCGTCCGGTGAACACCGGCAGCAGGAACAGGAACAGGGGCACGGGTGTCGACAGGAGCCCCGGCGTCCGTTCCAGACAGTAGAGCAGGTTCTGGGGAATCCGTGCCGCCTGGGCCATCCAGTCGGACCAGCGATCCGGCGCCACCGACCGCGCCGCCGTTGCGGCCTCGCCGTAGATGGCTCGGGCCGCCTCCGCCAGGTCCAGCCGTTCGGTGAACACCCGCACGGGCGCGGCGGTGACATGGAGCAGCCCGCCGTCGCCCGGCGCAGCCGGTGTTGCCAGCACCCAACCGATCACGACGGCGGCGAAAGCGGCGGCCGCAGCGGCGCCCACCGCCAGACGGACCGGCCATCGTCCGCCTGTCACGCCGCCCCGGCGGGTCAGCACGCCGCGGGACGGACGGGCCAGGACCGCGGCCAGCGGCATCGCCACGACAAAGGCGGCGAAGCCGTCGTTGTGCACCGCGGCGGCCAACCCGAACGCCGCGCCCACCGCCGCCCCCGCCCCCAGCCCTCCGCCGCGCGCCAGCCGGACCAGCGCCCACACGCCGGCGGCGAAGGCGCACAGGTACATGCTGAACGGTTCTCCGTTGACCGAGTACTCCATCAGGCGCGGGTGGGCGGCCGCGAACAGCGCCGCCAGCCAGGCTGCCTGCACGCCGTACAGGATCCGGGTGATCCACACCACCGGCAGCAGCAGGAGGACGCCCGGGACCAGCGAGGCGACCACGGCCGCGGCGACCCGGTCCATGCCCGTCGCGAGCAGCAGCGCCTGCCAGGCGGTGAACAGGTTGAGCCCCGCCGGCTCCACCGCCGCCCAACCGCCGGCCACCACGTCGCGCGCGGCCGTCGCGCAGATCACGGCGTCGCCCGACAGCGGCGCCCCCGGCAGCACCAGTAGCAGCCGTAGGATCGCCGCCAGCCCGACGGCCGCCAGCGCCTGGACGTAGCCACCGCGGTCCGGCGCAGCGGGGAACATGAAGGTTTCGCGGAACGTGTGAACCGCCTCGGTCTTGAAGACGCCGAATCGAAATCCCAGAAAGCTCAGGATGAACGCAGCCAGCACCCCGCCGAACTTGGCCAGATTGACCACGAGGATGAACCCGGGCACGCCCAGCCACTCGGGCAGCTCCGGCGGCAGGTAACGGGGCAGGAAACGGACGAGGAACAGGAAGCTGGTGGTGTTGATCGCCATGGACAGCCCCGCCACGACCGCAAACTTGAGCTTCTCCGCCCGATCGGCCGGACCGAAGGCGTCGGTGAACGTCCAGCGCCGGTTCATCACGTAGCTGTTGAGGGTGGCCACGCCGCACGCCACCACCGAGATGAGGAAGAGCACGACGCCGCTGGACGGCTGCAGCATGAGCACCAAAGCGTTGGTGATGGCGAAATCGATGCCGGTGTTGAGCACACCCACCACGGCGAAACGGGTGAACTGCCACACCTGCTTGAGGAGCCACCAGAGCCGGGATGTGCTGTTCGAATTCATGCTGAGAGTCCGCCCGCACAGGCTGGCTGCCGCCCGGCACGCTCGGTGCGCGCCGGCGCGGACCGGGGCATTATACCGGCATCCGCGGTCCGCGTGTCAATCAATCCCACGGCTCGCCCAGCGGCCGCGGCGGTTGGGAGTGGGCACTGAAGTGAATGTGTCGCCGTCCCAGTAGCGGATGGCGTCGAGCTCGCCGAGTTCGCCCCGGCTGAAGGGATGGTCGACGTGACCGATGCGCTCCAGATAGGCGTGGAGGACGGAGTAGCCGTTGTCGAAGTCCACCCAGCGCAGCGCCAGCCAGCGGTCCAGGTAGTACAGCACGCTACCCACCGCCACCCCTTCGGGCGGCCGGATCGTCCAGAAGGTCGAGACCACGACCTGCTCCTGTTCCACCACGATGCTGTCCAACCCCCCGTACTCGTGGGTCGCCCGGTTGATGCAGTCCCGCGGGAACAGCAGGTAGTACAGCTCGTGGCCCGGCGGCTGGCCGGCGCACGTGTAGGCGGCATCGCCGGACGGCGGAGAAATACCCGCCAGGTCAGATGGATCGAGCAGCGCCAGAAAGCCCTGCCGGAAGGCGTTGTTGATGCCCACGGTCAGGATCTCAGTCCGGCCGTCGCGGTTCAGGTCGGTCAGCGTCAGGTTCAGGAAGTGTCCCGTGTGCAGGTACTGGCCGCGCACCGCTCCGTCCACGCCCAGCACCACCATCTTGGCGGGGAAGAGCTGGTAATGGACGGCCGGCAGGACGATCTCCTTTTCGCCGTCCCCGTCCGCATCGGTGACGTGGAAGAAGCGGACGAACCACTCGGCGGACACGGGTCGCCCGCCGAATTCCAGCGATTCGCCCGGGCGGTAGCGCCACCGGATCCGGCCGTCCGCCTCGAGGCAGTACAGGTCGGATGCGGTCAGCGAAGTGTGGACATTGGCCAGCACCTCGGGGGCGCCGTCCCCCTCCAGGTCGGCGAGCACGAATTGCCGGCCGCCGCAGATACCCGCGTTCGTGGCCAGAAATTCAGGTGTCTCCTGCATCACTGATCCGGGGAGGCGGGTTGCCCAGAGCCGTTGGCCGGTGGTGTCGTAGCCGATCACCGTGTCGCCCTCGGCCAGGGCCCGGGCCAGCCGTTGGGTGTCGGCGCCCCCTGTCTGCCGGAAGAAGAAGAGCGCAGCCGCACCGACGACCAGCACCGCCAGCAGCAGGCCGGCGGCCCGGAGCCAGGTCCGATGTTTCCGCCCGGTCGTTGCGGCCACAGGAACCGCCGCGTCGATGGGAACCACCGGCTCCGTCGGCTGGGTCTCCACGACTGGTTCGGGAACCGCGTCTTCGTCGGTTGTCTCGGTCGGGAATGTCGGGTCGTCGCTGTCGACGGCGACGGGCGAGTCGCCCTCGTCATGGCCGTTGCCGGTTCCCTGAAGCGCCTGGGCCAGGCGCCAGGCGTCGACTTCTTCGGCAAATGCGTAGACCCGGTCGCTCGTGCCGCCGGCGTCGCGGTACACCGGCAGGCCGCGCTGGGCCCACCGCTGGACGGTGCGCACCGACCGGCCGCAGTGCTCAGCGATTTCTTTCCACGATTCCAGCATCCGTCCAGAAGCCGCCATCGCCTCATCCCAACTCATGATGGCTGTATTCTATCACCCGCCGCAAGCTTTCGCAGCAGCCGCACGTTGACTCCCGCCATCCGGGGCGGATCGGATCTGCTGACTTTCTTGGGGATTTTCGCAAGCGTTTCGGCTACAATTTCTGCCAATATTCAACCTGCGGCCGTCCAAGGCCATGGAGGAGAAACCATATGGCCATTCGCGAAGGTGCCTGGGATTGCCCCATGTGCGGACGGGCACGCAACCGTGGACCGGACAAGCATTGCGGCGGCTGCGGCGCACCACGCGGCGCCGACGTGCGGATGTATCTGCCCGAAGACGCGCGCGAAGTCGTCGACGAGGCCGAGGTGACGAGAGCCAAAGCCGGTCCCGACTGGACGTGCGCCTTCTGCGGCGGCGACAATCCCGGCGCCAACGCCTTCTGTTCCGGTTGCGGCGCCGGCGCCGACGGCGGACGATCCCGGCTTGCGCCGCCCCCGGCACCGCCGGCCGCCCCGGTACCCGTCGCCGGAACGACCGGACGCAAGGTGGCCAAGGGCTGCTTCATCGCCGCCGCGGCCTTCGTCCTCGTCGCCGTGGCCGGGCTGTACTGGTTCTGCCGTCCCCGCTCCACGGTGCTCGTCGCCGACGGCTTCCGCTGGGAGCGGTCCATCCAGACACAGCAGCTGCGCACCTTCACCGAACAAGGGTGGGAAGGGGAGCTCCCCAAGGGCATCCGCGTGCTGCGCCAGGAGCGGGCGGTCCACCACAAGGAAAAGGTCCAGACGGGCACCCGGGAGCGCGAGGAGACCTACACCGAGCAGGTCAAAACCGGCACCGAGCGGGTCAAGGTGGGCACTCGCGACCTGGGCAACGGCTACTTCGAGGACGTGTACGAAGACCGGCCCGTGTACGAGTCGGTCACGCGCACCCGGACGGTCCAGGAGCCGATCTACAAGGAGCAGCCGGTCTACAAGACCCGCTACACCTTCACCGTGGACCGCTGGGTGGACGTCAAGCTGCTGGAAGCCGCGGGGGACAACCAGCGGCCGATGTGGCCGGCGTTTGCGACCGGGGCCAAGGACCGCGCCGGCACCCGCATCGAGAAGTACACGATCCGGTTCCGCGATTCCAGCGGCCGCACGTACACCTACGAGCCCAAGACCGAAGCGGAGTGGCGCTCGTTCCGCCCGGGCGGCCGTTACAACGCCGACGTGAACTACGGCGGGATCCTACGGGTCCGCAAGGCGGAGAAGTCACCGTAACGACGGATGGAATCTCACCGGCAACGGGCTCTGCAACGCAATCAGTTGATCGGCGGCGTCCGTTGGGCCCGGTATCCCGCTGTCCGGTCAAAGCTCCACGCCACCGATCGAACTTACTGATGTTTCTGCTGTTGCATTAAAATTTCGGTGTCCACGATTTGGAACCCCGGCTGCCGGTACCTGCGCTCCTCGCAATCCTGGTCGATGATCCGCCAGGCAGGGTGTGCCACGCGAGCAGCCGGAGGGCGTCCACGGCATTTGCCGGATTCGAACTGAATTTTGAACGGCGTGGATCATACCCTGCCATTCAGCAACTCTACAAATCCTGGATGTGACAGGGTTTGGCCGCGTGACGCGTTCCAGGGTTGCTGTCACTTGGCCATTGCGAGCACGAACGTGGAGAGAACGTGTCTCGAGCCTTGAGACCCGGACACTCGGTCTCGAGTCCATCCGTCCACACGTGGACCGTTTGGTTCCGGCTCCGCCGGGCAGGGATCACAAGCACGAACATACGGGATGGGAACGAGCCACAAGCCTCGAGCCTCGAGCACGATTACGAACACGATTACGATTACGAATTACGAGTACGATCACGAGTACGAGGATGGGACGTCCGCTGTCCGAAGTCCGATGTCCTACATCCGCACGTTCGCAGCACACGCATGGTAGACGCGGGGGGTGGGGTGAGCGATAATAGCGGGAAGCCGCCGGCGCCTCCGGGCCGGAGGCATCCGTCGGAGCGCTCCATCGGCCGTGGAAGGCGCAGTCGGGCGGGATTCGCTACTTCGGGAGGCACACCATGAGACCGAGCAGACTTTGGCTGGCAACCGCACTGGCGCTCCTGCTGGGCGGCGCGCCGTCGATGGCCGCAGAGATCCACGACGCGGCCGCCGCGGGCAACCTGGCGGAGGTGCGGGAGATACTCGCCAAGAGCCCCCAGTTGCTGAACGCTCCGGGCGAATATAACCGGACGCCGCTCATCACGGCGGTCATGAGCCGGAGGATGGATGTGGTCAATTACCTCCTGGATGCCGGCGCCGAAGTCAGCGCCCGCGACCAGGAAGGGATGACGGCCCTCCACATGGTGTGCTTTCTGGGCCAGACCCGGGTGGCCGAGCGGATGCTCGGCAAGTGGGCGGGGATCGACGACCAGGAGAACGTGTTGAAGTTCACGCCGCTCCACGCTGCCGTCCGCGGTTCTCAAAGCTCCTGCGTCACGATGCTCCTGGGCCGGGGCGCGCGGCCAAACCTCCGCTCAGCCGAGGGGTTCACGCCCATGCTCCAAGCCGCGTGGCGGGGGGACATCGCCATGGTCCGGGTGCTCCTCACCGGCGGCGCCTCGCTGACCGAGACAGATCCCATGGGCAAGACCGCCCTGCACCTGGCCGCGCTCAACAACCACCCGCAGCTCGTGGAGCTGTTGCTTGCCCGGAAGATGGCGGTGAACACCCCGAACCAGCGGGGCGGGACGGCCGCGAGCATCGCCGCCCGGGAGGGGCACACCGGGATTGTCCAGATGCTCCAGGCGGCCGGCGCGCCGAAAACAATGCCGCCGGCGCCCGTGCTGCAAGGCGCCTACCTGGGCCAGAAGCCGCCGGGGAACACCCCCAAGCTGTTCGCGCCGGGAGTCGTCTCCACGGAAAAGCGGGAGCTGAACTCCGTCTTCACGCCGGACGGCAACGAATTCCTCTTCACCGTCCAGACCGTAGCGGGCCGTTACCAGATCATGACGATGAAACGCCAGGGCAACCGGTGGTCCCGCCCCGGGGTGGTCGCGTTCTCTGGTACGTACAGCGACGCCGACCCGTTCATCACCGCGGACGGCCGTCAACTGTACTTCTGTTCCAACCGTCCGAAAGAAACCACCGGATCGCCCAAACGGCATTTCGACATCTGGGTGGCGACGCGCGAAGGCGACGGATGGTCGGCGCCCCGCGAGGTGGGAGCGCCCGTCAACACGATTGGGAACGAGTTCTACCCCACCCTCACCCGCGGCGGGACGCTTTACCTGCAGGCCGAGCGCCCCGACGCCCGCGGCCTGCGGGACATCTACCGCGCGCCGTACCGGAACGGCGCCTGGACGAAGCCGCAGAATCTCGGCGAGCCCGTCAACAGCTACGCGCTCGAAGGGGACGCGCTCATCGCGCCCGACGAGAGCTACCTCATCCTATCGGTCACCCGCCCGGGCGGCGCCGGCCTGGGCGACCTGTGGATCAGCCGCCGCAACGCCAAGGGGGGCTGGTCACCGCTCCGCAACCTGGGCCGCGCCGTCAACACCGCCGGCAACGAGCAGTGCCCCGCGCTTTCGCCCGACGGCCGCTATCTGTTTTTCACCCGCGACGGGGACATCTACTGGGTGGATGCCCGGATCCTGAACGCGCCGTGATGCGGCGGAAAAAGTAAGAGTTAGGGAGATAGGAGATAGGAGATAGGAGATAGGAGTTGAACTGACGGTTGATGGTTCGTGCTCGTAATTCGTAATCGTGATCGTCATCGTGATCGTCATCGTCATCGTGCTCGTGATCGGACCTGGGACCTGGGTTCTGGGATCTGGGTCATGGGATTCAGTTTCCAGGTCCCATCACCCAGGTCCAAGGTCCCGTTTCTCGTCTCCCGTCTCCCGTCTCCCGATTCACCTATTCACCCTTCACCTATTGATTCCCAAATTTATCGGTGTCCAAAAACCGGATTGGGCCGATAATTAGAATAGACCTCCGGACCGATCGGCAGGGTGACGATCCCGGGTGGAGCGCCTGTTCCCGATCAGTTCGGCGTGAGGATCTTTTAATGGTGGAGGTAGACGATGGAGATCAAGCCCCCCAGCGGGCCGGCCGCGATGCCGGAACCCGACGACACACCAACCGCTCCGGCCCCTGCGGGACCGGTAAAAGCGGGCGCTCACCTGGCGTCCACGCAGGATCAACTCGGCGTGTACCAGCCGCCGGTCCTCGACTTCGGAGAAAAGGGGCTCGAGCGGCTGCATGACGCTTCCGACCTGCCGCGAATCCCGGGCGGACTGGGAGAGCGGCTGCCGGGCGGGTTCGATAGGGGTCCGACGGAAGCCACGCCCGGGCAGCCGCCGCGGGTGCCGGATCCGCCTCCGGATCCGCCGGAGCGGCCGGACGAGCTGGTGTCGAAGTTCCGAATCCCGCGGGAGGGGCTCGGCGCCTACTCCCCCGAAATCGGCGGCACGGAGCAGGGCCCTGACGGCAATCCCAAGCGGCCGGCGATCCGGCACGGCATCGGGCCGGGCCACATAAAAACGCCCGTACCTGGTTCCAACGAACCCACCGAACCCGGCGGATTCGTCGTACCGGGCACTCCGACACCTACGGACCCCCGCGCCAGCTCGCCGGTCCCCCGGCCGGAACCGGCGCCGTCGCCGCCGGACCCGGACGATCCCGATGATCCGGACGACGCCAGCCTCAGGGCCGAAGCCGCCTTGTCCGGCCTCGCCGCCGGCGTGAACCGGCAGAGCCCTGCCGGTTACCAGGATGGCGACGATCTGCCGGCGTTCGCCGGGCTGGTTTCCGGCGATCTCGGCGCCGCCGCCATGGGCGAGACCGCCCGCGGCGTGCAGGATCCGGGCCCGCCCACCAACCCGCCCGATCCGCCGCCCAGGTAACGAACGTTTACCGCAGCGGATACAGAGCCCGCAGAAAAATTGAGTATGCAGAAGGTTGCTGAAGGCTGGCTGCCGTCAGCCGGAGGGGGACTTGTGGCTGGATGTGCCCCGGGGAGCGCCGGTGGGCGCTCCCCGGAGGCGGGGGCTGATGTTACCAGCGGGGCTTGCGGTCTTCCCGCGGACGAGCTTCGTTGACCTTGAGCGAGCGGCCGTCCATGACCTTCTCATTCAGCGTC
>JAGOHA010000035.1:27798-30262 GCA_017996395.1 Acidobacteriota bacterium
CGGGGAGCGCCGGTGGGCGCTCCCCGGAGGCGGGGGCTGATGTTACCAGCGGGGCTTGCGGTCTTCCCGCGGACGAGCTTCGTTGACCTTGAGCGAGCGGCCGTCCATGACCTTCTCATTCAGCGTCTGGATCGCCTCTTTGGCGCCGCTGGACATCTCCACGAAGGCGAAGCCGCGGGGCCGGCCGGTTTCCCGGTCGGTGATCAAGCTGACCGATTCCACCGCTCCGTGCGCGGCGAACATCTGCTGCAGCTGGTCTTCCGTGGCGCTGAAGGGCAGGTTTCCGACATAAATCTTCGTCGACATTCTGATACTCCTGGCCCGTCGCATGAACGGGCATCACATTAAATTCCGGCCGAGCCGGTTCAAACACCTGGATTACGGAACAATGGAACGGATGATACTCGGCTGGGCTCTGGAAGGAACTGGCTAAACGACAAGTTACTTCTGGCGGCAGGAGCAACGATCGATCCGTTGATCGAATCCGGGAAGACTGTATACCTTTCCTTTCCCCATTGCAAGGAATATTTAGGAAATTCGGGGTCGGCAATCAGAGGGAATGGATGAATCGGTGATTGGGTATTCGTATCTGGATTCTGGGAGCCAGGGCCCAGAACCCAGGTCCCAGGTCCGATGTCCGCGTTACGGGAACGAGCCTCAAGTCTCGAGTCTCGATTACGATCGCGATTACGATCACGATTACGAATTACGAATTACGAGCACGAATCATCAACGATAAACCATTGCTGCGGGTGAGCGGATGCAGCGGTTCAGCGGTTCCGGTAGTAGACGGCCAAACCGGTGACCGTGCCGCACGCGAGCAGGCTGGCCACCATGCCGGAGAGGAGATACAGATCGTGCTGGAAGATGCCGTGCAGGATGCCCGTCACCTGCAGGATGCAGAATCCGGCGAAGGTGAGGATGGACACGCCCTTGGCGCTCCGGGCCCGCCCGATCTTCACCGCCTGGAGCACGAACAGCCCGGCGTTGGCCATGAGGCCCAGTCCGAAGATGACGCCCACGATTTCCTTCATGCGTGCCTCCCCACGGTGAGTTCCGGACAGAAGACCCCATTTTACTACATGCCGAACCGGCGTTGATACCGGAGCGATTCCTGATAAACTACCATTTCTGTTCCAACCGAGACCGACCGAGGAGGCGTGTGCCATGCCGGACCATCCCCAAGCCGTGTTCGCCATCGAGCGGCCCATCCCGCGGCTTCTGGCGGTGTACGCCGTCCGCGCGCTTCTGATGGGACCGCTGTTCCCGGTGGCGATATTCCCTCTCTATTTCCGCTACCACACCATGCGCTACCGGTTCGACGACACGGGCATCGTCATGAGCTGGGGGGTTCTGTTCCACCGGGAGACCACCATCGCCTACGCCCGCATCCAGGACATCCACCTGACCAGTAATGTGGTGGAGCGCTGGCTGGGCCTGGCCCGGATCCAGATCCAGACCGCCAGCGGCAGTGCCCGCGCGGAGATGGTCCTTGAAGGGTTGCCGGACAGCGGCCGGATCCGCGACTTCCTCTACGCGCGCATGCGCGGGGTGCGGACGGCGCCTGCGGCCGTCACTCCGCCCGCGGCCGCCGGCGAAACGGTCGGGGCCGATAGCGCGGCGGTGGCGGCAGCGCTGCACGAGACGGCGCAAGAGCTGCGGGCGGTGCGGGAATTGCTGGCAGCGCGGCTTGGGACGGGAGGGGGCGATGGAAGATAAGATCATCCGACTCCTGGGCCGGCTGCTGCGCCTGCCGCCGGAGCCGGAGGCGCCCGAGGCGCCTTCCCAAGTGTTCCGGGCGGCCCGGCCCTACTACACGCTGCTGCTCCTGACGTGGGGCGCCAAGCAGATCGGCACCGCCTTCGGTCTGATGGCGGGCATCTATTCCAGCCGTTATCTGCCCGATATTCATCTCCGCATTTTCAGCCTGGACCTGGGCCGGCTGGACCCGATCCTGGCCGTCTTCGAAGTAATCGCCGTGCTGGGCTTCTTCGCCCAGATCCCGTTCACCCTGGCCATGGTCCGCGTGGACTACCTCATGCGCTGGTACATCGTGACGGCGCACAGCCTGCGCATCCGGGAGGGCGTGTGGCAGGTCCGGGAGATGACCATGAGCTTCGCCAACATCCAGCAGATCACGGTGAAACGGAACCCGCTCCAGGGGCTGCTGGGCATCGCCGACGTGAAGGTGCGCTCCGCCGGCGGCGGGAGCGGCGCGGATCCGGGCGAGGATCAGGACGGGCACGGCCGGGAGCTGCACCTGGCCTACTTCCGGGGTGTGGCGGACTACGAGGCGATCAGCCGGCTGCTGCGGGAACGGGCCGGCCGCTGCCGGGATGCCGGCCTGGGCGACCCCGACGAGGAAACCGCCGTCCTTCATCCGGCACCCGGGGCGCCACCGGTTGTGGCCGCCCGACCGGACCTGCGGGCGGCGGCGGAGGCGCTGTACCGCGAAGCCCGGGCG
>JAGOHA010000151.1 GCA_017996395.1 Acidobacteriota bacterium
ACCGAGCCGCCTCGAACTGATCCGGCGGTGATGAAACGGTGAACACACGGTCGGATTGGTCGATCAGGTTCCCGTTCTTGTCCAGGGTGACGGCCAGCATGTCGATAGTGGACTGATAGTCGCCCGCCTCGTTCCGGACGAACCGGAGCCGGCGGGGATCAAGGCGGACCTGCGCCTTCAGGACGGGCGGCGTGCCGTTCGACTCCACATCGAGTGCCAGGGCAAGGGGGTCGTCGGCTAGCGGCCGGACCAGCGCCTGGGTCAGAGCTTCCAGGCGGGACTTCGTCGCTGGCCGGCGGGCCTTTTCATCGAGGCCGAGATAGCCGCGTCGATAGCTCAGCTTGAGCTTGGGCCGGACGGTTTCCAGCTTCAGCTTGTTGAAACGCGGGCGTTCGCCGTCTTTCTGGAACGCTTGCTCCAATGGCGTGTAGCCGATGAGGTAATAGCCGCCCTGGGCCTGCAGGATGCGATCCAAGGCCTTGTTGATGTCGTTGTTGGCGTTTAAGCACGCACCGCCGGTCGAACTGGCCAGAACGGCCAGGCCCGGCTGTTCGTAGCCGGGCGACGCATACACTCTTCTCTCGATCGCCCGCAGCTGCGCCTCCCGGGCCTCGAAGCTGTCCTGGGCATAGTAGGGTCCCCTGCTTGCCGTGTCGGCGGTCATGCTACGTGTCTCCAATCCGCCCGGCCGGACGGGGTAGATGCGCACCCCGGCGGCGTTTGCCTGGTCGATGAGCCGGTGGAAGCGGGAGAGGTAGTCCAGAAACCGCGATCCCGTGGGCTGCATGGGGATGTCGTCGGTGAGCAGGACCACCACCTTCCGCCCGGGCATGGCCGACAGGCTCTGCATGACGCCCTCCAGGGTGTTGAACGTCCCGGCCACGGCCACCTGCTCCCGGAAATAGGCGTATTCATACAGCGCCCGTTCCCGCTGCAGACTCCGGTAGCGGCCGCCCACGCTCAACAACGGCGCCATCTCCAGCTCTTCCGCCGCCACGGCCCCGCTGAGACCCGTCCGACTGAACGGATTCCACCGCAGCCGCCCGACAGCCGCCCGCAGGAGGTCTTTGTCCGCGGTGAACGGCTGGAACGCCCCGAGGTTCTTGCCGGTGCACAGCAGCGCCACCCGGTCGCCGTCGCGCATCTGCTCATCCACGAAGCGCCGGAGCACCCGGCGGGTGTTGGCGAGGCTGGTGAAACGGAGCCCCAGATCATCCACCACCAGCACAATGGGGGTGGGCTCCCGGCCGGGATTTACCCACCCGTCGGAGCCAGATCCGGCAATTCCGGCAAGTCCGGCGAATTCGGCACCGGGCGCGCCCGGCCGTTTGGCGATTTCGGGCACGTACCGCAGGTACACGACGGGCCGGAGCGACCCGTTCTCATACACCCGGAAGTCCTCGGCCTTCAGGTCGCGCACCGGCCGGTCCTTGGCGTCGGTCACGGCCACGTCCACCTGAACCAGGTCCACGGTAACCTTCATCACGTGTTCTGGCCGTGAGTCCGGCACGGCCGGCTGACGGCTTTCGGCCATCCCCAAGCCGATGTTCACCGAGAGGATGTACACCATCGCCCATGTGCAGGGATTGCAACGCATCGTCCACCTCCCCAATCCGCGTTGTCGTCCCGCCGCTGGCATTCCCTCTGCCGATTTAGAAGACGGATCGGGGTCGATGGTTCAATCCGCCCGGGGAGTGGTGCCGGTCACCTTGCGAACCGGATACCTCGCGGCCTTCCCTTTTGATACAATCAGGCCATCGGATCCGAGGTTGTGTGGCCGGTCGCCGCTGGCCAAGTCGTAACTCGGCCGATTGTGCGATACCTCCTTGGGAGTGCCCCATGCCGGAATCCGAGTCCCGCTTCCTGCCCAATATCCTGGATCCCCCCGAACGCATCTCGGAGATTTTGTTCGGACTGATCATGGCCCTGACCTTCACGGGATCCATCAGCGTCGCTTCAGGCGACCGGGCCGAGGTCCGGGATCTGCTCGTCGGGGCGATCGGCTGCAACCTGGCCTGGGGGATCGTCGACGCCGTGATGTATCTCACCGCCGGCCTCGTGGAACGGGGCCGCAACCTCAAGGTCCTCCACGCCATCCGCCGCACCGCCGACCCGGGAGCGGGCCAGCGGCTCATCGCCGATGCGCTGCCCCCCACGATCTCCGCCATCCTGGGACCGGACCAATTCGAATTCCTCAGGCGCAAGCTGGTCGAGCTGCCCGATCCGCCCGAGCGGCCGCGCTTGCGCGCCAGTGATTTTCTCGGCGCGTTCAGCGTGTGTCTGCTGGTGTTCCTGTCCACGTTTCCGGTGGTGGTGCCTTTCCTGTTCATTGACGAAGTCCACCGGGCGCTCCGGGTGTCCAATGGGATCGCTGTCGGCATGCTCTTCCTGGGCGGCCATGCCCTCGGACGGTACGCTGGCCACCGCCCGTGGCGGATGGGTCTATGGATGGTGGCCCTGGGTTGCACCCTCGTCGCCCTCACCATCGCCCTGGGCGGTTGATTCCTCCGTCCTCACCATCGAATGCAGATGTCTCACCCAAGTTGACGACCGCCGGGACGCGCAAGCGCATCGATTACACGCGAGTGCTATCTTCGCGTCACCGCGTCTCAATCCGGACACCCATAGATTCTGCTGAATCCGATTGTGGAATTCTGGAGGCCCAATGTTCCTGATCTATTCTGGACACTTCCGGAAACCCAAGATTCCCTCCTGTAAGCCCTACCCATCACAAGCCGCGTCCGTCCGTTCGCCGGTGACGCCCGGATGTGTTGAATTGGATGAATGAGGCGTCTTGGCGTTGGTTGGTGTTTGAGTAGTTGGTTGTCCCGTTTCCCGTTGGATGCCTAGGCCCGGATGTCCTGGTGTTTGGGTGTCCAGGTCTTCAGACATCAACCCGGGGGAAGATCGGGGGAACCAATCCAGATCAGAACAATACGGGACGGCCAATTTTTCCGTTGCGCATGGGCATTCACAGCCTTTGTTCGCCCGCCGGGACCAGAGGGTACCCGGGTGTCCGGGAGTTGAATGCGATGATGTTTGGATGTCCAGTTTCCCACAGCAGCAGATCAGGACAGCCATCTTTTCCATACCGCATATTGCTGCACCGTCCCGGCAGCCCCGGCCGGCCGTACAGATTATCAGATGTCCAATATTCCCCCGTGGGCGAGTGAATGAGCACAGGATCGATTTTCTGTTTTCTGCCTGCCCAAATTGACAATCCGCCGGCGGCGCATCATAATCGAATTCAATGAACACAGCGCACATCTCAGCGGTGCGGCTTCTGGCCGGGCTGACGCTTCTCGTCGGACTCGCCGTTTTCCTGGGCGCGCAGGAGCGTGGCGCGGACCGCATGGACTTTGCCCAGATTTCGGCCAGCATCCAGCGGCGCGGCTTCGCCGACTACATCCCCGTGGCCTACCGCACCATGGGCGTCGAGAGCGACTACTGGGGCCCGGCGGACAACCACGCCCGCGCTCATTTCCTCCTCTACATGGCCCGCGACTGCTCCCACTTCGTACTCAAGTGGGAGATCCCGGCGCTCGTGGCGCTGGCCGAAGACCCGAGTCCGCCCCGCGAGATGCAGACAGAGGACTATGTGCGCATGGGCGGGGTGCGGCCCAAGAGCCGCCTGTTCACTTACGAGGACAAGGCCCGCAACCTGGCGCTGCGCTCCTGGCAGGTTGGCCGGCTGAAGCGCATCTGGACGCGCGGGCCGCTGAACGACCTGTCCGACGCGGCGCACGCTCGCAGCGGCTGGTCGCCCGAAAAATGGGGCGCCCTGGTGAGCTGCGCCCTGTTTCTCGGCTCGACCACGCCCATCGCTGCCTATGCGACCCCGGCCGGCGAAGAGGGCGATCCCCTGAGCGGCGGTGCGATCCTCAGCATCTCGGCGTCGCACCAGCGGGTGCTCCAGGCCGCCGCGCGCATCAAGACGCTGGGGCCGGCGGCCGCGCCCGTGACCTGGCGCATCACGGCCGACGTCTTCAGCGCGGCGCTGCTCCGGGAGAAAGCCAGGCTCGAGAACGTCGAAATGAAAATCGACCTGTACGGCGGCGCCGCCGTCGACGTCATCGGTCTGTTCTGGCTCGTCGCCTTTCCGCCGTCGACAGCCGGCGAGGTCGCCCAGGAAGCCGTCTCCATGAGCCTCAGCCTCGCCCTGCCGGATGGGATTCCCAATCCCATCGATCCGTTCGACGTCGCCTGGTTCATCCTCAAGGGGGTGATCTTCGCGCCCATGGACGAGATGATCGGCACCCTCGGCAAGATAAGCGTCGTCCGCGTGGGCTATATGAGCCAGCCCGAGCCGTTCCAGGTGGCGCCCTGGACATCCGTCCTCCTGGACGGACCCAGCTCGGGGACCGACACCTGGGACGCCGTGGAGCTGCGGGGAGGATACCAGGACAAAAAAGACTACACCTGGACGGTCATGGCTGGCGCCTGCACAGACTGGGTGACCCGGTTGTCGGTGCGCCCGAGCCTGATCGTCAATCCTCGGCTCAGCGCCCCTGCCCCGTTTCTGACCGAGACGCGGCCCACCCAGCTTGCGGTGCAGATGCGGCGGGATGACGCCAACTGGGCCCAGGTGGACAAGTTCCTAACAGAACACATTGCAGGCGGCGTGAATGCGCCCGTATTCTGCGTCACCGCCCGGCCAACGGTGAACTACGAGGTCTGGGACCAGGAGGTGATCCAAGCGAGGGACATTCAGACCACCGAGAGCGCCGGGGACCGGCTGACGCGCCGGCAGCTCTTTCACAGCGGCAGCGCGTGCAGCGGCGCCGTCCCGCTGGATTTCAACGAGGGCGGGCGGTTCGATTTCGACCGCCCCCACCAGGAAGCGGTGATGGTGGGCGGCGTCGCGCTGCCCGTGTCAGTGACGTTCCAGGGCGGCGTCATGCCCCAGGGCGGCGACGCGTTCCCGCCCGCCAAGATCCGGCTGCAACCGGTGGAGCCGTTGCTCAGCGTCGGGAACAGCGGTCTGGCCGTGGTGGCCGTCGACTACGAGGACACGTGGTGGTACGTCAAGGTCGCCGCGGGCAAGCAGCGCTGGGAGGCGCAGGCCGAGTACCGGCGCCAGCGCCGCGCCGACAGCCTGGAGTACAATCGCAACCGCACCCGCCTCGCGCTGGAGGGGTGGCGGGACCGGCTGGACTACCGGCTGGATAGCCGCCAGGGCAGCCTGATCTACTCGCCAAACGCCCGCCGCTACACGGCCAACGGCGCAATCGGCGAGCAGCGGATCCGCTACCTGCCGACCTATGCGACACTGGAATTCGCCGAGCCCGCCGCCTGGCGGCGGATCGGCCTCACTGCCCCTTCCGCCGAACTGCCCGACCTCGAGGCGCTGGATCCGTGCCTGACCGTCGAGGGGAACCGCGCCGTGCTGTCGTTCAACAGCCCACGCACCGGAAAGCGGATGACGGCGATCATCAAGATCCCGGCTGCCGGTAAAACTCAGAAATCCAACTGAAGCCGGCGGCGAACCCGGCTGGTTAACGGTTTTCCTCACCTGCTTTCAGGTGTGGCGAAGCCGGCTCAAATCTTGTCTTGGCCTTTCGACGCATCCATAGCTGTCAACGGATCTTCGAAATTCGCATCGATTTTGGGACGGGCTGTCAACGGGTCCTCGAAGCCGGCCTGGGCTTTGGGAAAAGCCGTGAGCGGATCCTCGAAGCCGGTCTTCGGACGGGCCGTCAGCGGGTCCTCGAAGCCGGCCGGAGCCTTGGGGAAGGCCGTGAGCGGATCCTCGAAGCCGGTCTTCGGATGGGCCGTCAGCGGGTCCTCGAAGCCGGCCGGGGCCTTGGGAAAAGCCGTGAGCGGATCTTCGAAGGCCGTCAGCGGGTCCTCGAAGCCGGCGCCTGTTTTTAACGATTCAGAATCCGTTCGGGGCAACCGGGCCGACAGCTTCGCTTCCCAGACATTGCCCTGCCATCGTTTATCACCGATGTGTTCGTGCTTGATGGCCGGCGGCTCCGACGCACCCGGACCGTCATCTGGAGCTGTCAGCCGGGGCAAGCGGAGTTCTTGGCCGGCTGATACTTCACCTGCGAGCCCGATGCCGGGATTGGCCGCCTGCAGCGAGGCTTCCGGAATGTTCAGGCGCTCCGCCACCTGGGCCAGCCGGGATTCACCCTCCCGGACCGTGGTTAGTTGAGACAGTCCGCCGTTTTCCGTACGGGCATTCA
>JAGOHA010000152.1 GCA_017996395.1 Acidobacteriota bacterium
TTAATTGAAGGTATGAGTCTAATTGAGAAGTGGTTTTTTTTGTGTTAGTTAACCATTAAGATATTGTTAAGATTCGGTTGTCCCGGTGGCTGGCGGAATCCGCCGAAAGTGCTCGTGGGGCGGCTCCGGTCGGTGACGGGTGATTCGGTGTGACCGTTTACCGGTTGAAGATGACCATGCTGAGGAATGCCAGGATCAGCCAGGCTGCCACCAGCACCGAAGCCAGGGCGGCGGTGGCGAACAGATTCCAGCCCAGTCCGAGCCGCCGGTGCCGCAGATACAGGAAGACGGCGACGTCGGTGATCAGGAACACGCCGGCGAGGCCGTACAGCATGGTCATCATGGCCGTGCCGGTGGGCGCCGCGCTCCAGTCATGGGTCACGGCCATGACGGTGACGAGCACGGCGGCCGCCACTGTCAGACAGGCGCCACAGGCTGCCCCCAGCACGCCGAGCACTTCCAGCAGCTTCATGTCCGCGACTCTTCCATTCGGATGATCCGAGCGGCATCCACCATTCGGAGTTAGTGGTCTCCGGTGCACGGGCGCCGCCGAAGCACCGCGAGGCCGATCAGCCCAGGTGACAGGCCGTGAGGCGCGCCAGCCATTCGGCCGGCACGATGACCGGCCGGATCTGCCGGCACCCGGTGACGAACAGAATCTCGTCGTGGGTGAAGGCATCAGGCGGCGCGGCCGCGGCCAGGTACAGCGTTCCTTCCCGCAGGAGGATCGGGAGCAACCGGGCCCGGCGGATCAGGCTGCGGGGAATCAGCTCGCAGTATGCCCGCGGGATGCGCAACGATTCGGGACGGAGCTCGGTCAGCCGCCTCTCGGCGATCGCCGCCGCGATGGTGCGATCGAAATCGGGATCCACCCAGGCGGCGTTCTCGATCCGGAACAGCGCGAGCTGGCCGGCGGCGCCGCCGGCGGCGATCCGTTCCCCGTCGGGGCTGAACGCGCACGCCTTGACGCCGCCGGTGAAGCCGGTGGCCGCGGCGATGAACCGGAGGGTGTCCGCGTCCGAGAGCCGGAGCACGTCGTCCACCCAGACGCCCGACACCACGGTGAATCCGTCCGGGCTGAAGCCGCACGACTCGCAGCCGTTCTTGTGCGCCTCGGCCTGACGGACAAGGCGGCCGGAGGCCCGGTCGATGACGCCGATCCGGCCGCTGTCGTCAGACCAGATGATCCTCCGGCCGTCGGGGCTGAACCCGCACGACAGGATGGCGGTGTCGTGGCGCAGCAGTTCGCCGGCGTCGCGATAGGTGCCCGCCGTCTCCGGGGCGTCCCGCCCGGTGGTCCAGAGCCGGATGCGGCCGTCGAGGAAGGCGGCGATGACCGATTCCCCGTCGGGGCTGAATGCGCAGTCGAAGGCGTGATTGGGACAGTCCGGCAGCGTCCGTCCGCGCAGCGAGGCCCGCTCGGCGCCCGCCGCCAGATCCCAGATCTTGACAGTGGCGTCGTTGTCGGCCGACGCCAGCAGCCGGCCGTCGGGGCTGAACGCGCACGCGTTGACGGCGTCGGCGTGGCCCCGGAAACAGGCCGCCTCGGCGCCGGTCCGGGCGTCCCAGACCCGGACGCACGGTTCGGCCTCGCTGGAGCCGGCGGCGACCCACCGCCCGTCGGCGCTGAGGGCGACGCACCTCAGCCAGGCCGGATCGTGGGGCGGGCCCGCGCGCGCCAGGATTCGGACCGGCCGGCCGGTCCGTCCGTCCCAGATCCTGACGGCCCCGTCCATGTCCGTCGTGACCAGCCGGTCGCCGGCCGAATCGTAGACCAGATCGGTGATGGACGACGGGGTATCCGCCGGATCACCGCTGCGTCCCGGTTCGATGCCAGCGACGTCCCAGAGCGCCACCTTGCCATCCACACTGCCGGAGGCGACGCACCGCCCGTCGGGGCTGAAGGCGCAGGCTTCGATGCCGCCGCCGTGCCCCGGGAGCGACGCGCACACCGTCCACGCTTCAGTCTCCCAGATTGTCAATCGGCGCAGGCCCCCCGAGGCGAAGCGCGTGCCGTCCGGGCTGAACGCGCCGCTGTGGATGCCGCGCCCGGGGTTCAGCCCCTGCTGCACGAGCCGGCCGGTCGCCGATTCGTGGAGGCGCAGCGCCCCCCGGCTGGTGCCGATGACCAGGTGCCGGCCGGCCGGATCGAATCCGCAAAAAGTCAGGCGGGCGCCGTCGCCGGCGATCGCCGCCGCCTGGCGTCCCGTGGCCGTATCCCAGACGGCGGCGGTGCCGTCCGCGCACCCGGTCGCGAAAAAGGCGCCCGACGGATGGAACGCGGCGGCGACGATCCAGCGGTCGTGGGCCCGGACGATGCGGACCGGCTCATCGGGACCGGTGGCGCCGGAGCGGGCCGCTGCCAAATCATGGATCCGCACCGCACCGTCGCGGCCGGCGGACAGGAACAGCCGTCCGTCCGGCGCGACGGCCAGCGCGGTGACGGGTTCCGCGTGACCGGTCCAGCGGCGGATGACGGCGCCGGTCCGGCTGTCGCGCAGCTCCGGCATGTGGCCGGCCCCGACGGCGAGCAGGCCGTCGCCGGCGGGATGGAAGAGGACGGGAGAAAGATAATTGTCGCCCTGGAATTGCCGGACCTGCTCCGAAGAGCCGGCCGCCCAGACGATGACGGTGCCGCCGTAATCCGAGGAGGCGATCCAGCGGCCGTCCGGGCTGAACGCGCAGTATCGGACCCCGGCCGCATGCCCGCGGTACATCCGGACCAGAGACGAGCGCTCTGCCGGCGGATTCAGCAGCCGGAGCCACGGCCGGCGGTAGCCCGTCGCCGCGGCGTCCAGGGCCTCCGCCAGGAGCGCCGGGACGCCGCTCTGCACCTGGAGGCGGTTGAATAGCTGGGGGAACATCCGCTCCGGCACGAACTGGAGGATGGACGACTCCCGATCCACCGCGGCTTCGAGCGCCGCCAGCCCCCGCCGCATTTCCTGATTCACCGATTGCGTCGTCATTTGTTTCCCGATGAAAACAACTGTGCCATTGCCGCCAGGATCGCATCCCGCGGGGCGATCGTCACCCCGATCGAGTAGCCCGTGCCGAACACCAGTTCATCCAATTCCGCCTGGTCGAGAGCGTGGGCGGCCGCGACGGTGAGCCGGTCGCCGGACAGCGCCAGCGGAACCACCGTGTGGCGCCGGCACAACCCCTCCGGGATGAGGCGGGCGCTCCCGGGTTCGATTGCCAGGCTCGTGGTGTCGAGCGGAAGAGGCGAGATCCTCACGGAACTCCCTGCATCGGCCGGATGGCTGGCGGGCGGATCGGGCAGATCGCGCCGGTCGCACACAAAGGGATTGATCCACACGGCCTGCCGGCAGTCGGGGCAGATCATCTCGAGACGCGGCTCCTCCCAGGCCGCGTCGGGGAGATCCAGGCAGGTGGCTGCCCCCGTGGCCAGGCCGAGATTCCGGGCGATGCCCGAGAGGGTGTCGAGCACCCGGGCGTCGATGGCCATCCGGGCGCCGCACCAGCCGCAGCGGACCAAGGGCCGGTCCGCCCAGGCCGCTCGCTCGTGCTCGTAGATATAAGTGGCCGTCGTTGCCATGCGCGGCGCGGCGTCGTGGGCCACCGCGAGCTGGGTGACGGCCCCGCTGGCGTCACCGGCGATGACGGCGCGGCCGCCGGTTGCAATTGCGCGGACCTGTCCCGCCAGGGGGAAGAACGCCAGCTCCGCGCCGGTTGAGGCGTCGCACCAGGCCACGCCGCTCCGGAGCGAGGCGATGACGGCCCGGTGCGCGTCGGTCGAGAACGCAGTGCCCAGCCAGTATTCCTCGGCCCGGCCGCAGGCGGCGGTGCGCCGTCCGGTGCGGGCGTCCCAGCCGGCCACCTGCCCGTTCCATGAGCGGGCCAGCACCTGGCGGCCGTCGCCGGAGAACGCGCAGGCATGCAATTCGAACGGCACGGCCTGGAACGCGGTCAGGCGGCCGTTCCGGGTGTCCAGCAGGCGGAGCGTCGGCGACTCGCGGGCGCCGTCAGAGACGGCGACATAGACGCCGTCGGGCGAAAATGCCCAGGCGTGAGCGGTTGCGGGGCCGGGTGGGTAGGTCGCCAGCGTTCGCCCGTCGGTCAGGTCGCGGATGCAGAGCGAGTGGTCGGGAAGAGCGACCGCCAGGCGCCGGCCCTCCGGGGCGCACGCGACGGGCGCGGATCCCGGGAAACCCGTGATCAGGGACGGCGGCCGGGTCTGCCACAGATCCAGTTCGTGCGCTCCGGCCGCCACCAGCCGGGCGCCGTCGGGGGAGTACCAGAGGCTCGTGACGCCGGCGGCGGTCGGCGCGTCGACCAGTTCCGCCCCGCTCCGGATGTCCCGGAACCGGATCCGCGCGGAGTACTGATCCCCGTGCCCGGAGGCGATCTGGTCGCCGGCGGGTGAGAAGGCGCAGCAGAGAACCGGCTGTTTGTCCGGGCCGAATGACGCCACCTCGGCGCCGGCGGGCACGGTCCACAGCTTGAGGGTTCGGTCCAGGGAACCGGTCGCCGCGAGGCGGCGGTCCGGGGCGATGGCGCAGGTCAGCACCTCGGCCCAGTGGCGGGCCGGCGGCGGGACCGTCCACAGGGCGGCCACATCCCAGATCCGGATGAACCGCGAGCCGCCGGTCGCGATCCGGGTGCCGTCGGGCGAGACCGCGCAGGCCCGGACGCCGTGTTCGTCGGCATCGGCGGCGGCGATCAGGGCGCCGCCGGCGGCGTCCCACAGCTGCAGGGGCAGTCCGTCCCGGCCGCCCACCACCCGGAAGCCCTCCATGGTGCCGCCGCATTCCGAGCCGGTGACGAACCACCGGCTGTCGGGCGAGAACGCGCAGGATCGGATCCGGTACGCGTGGCGGTTGCCCGCGAAGGACCGCTCCGTCTCCAGCGTCGCCGCATCCAGCAGCACCAGGCCTCCGGAGTACAGGCGACGAGCCGCCAGGATCCACCGGCCGTCCGGAGAACAGGCGACGAGCACGCCGTCCGGTTCGGTGTGGCGGCACTCCACCGCGGCGCCGGTCGCGGCGTTCCAGACTCGGATCACGCCGTCCGCTGACCCGGCGACGATGGCTTCGCCGTCGGGACGGAAGGCGCAGGACGTCATCCCCTGTGCGGATCCGGCCAGCCTGAGTGGCGCGTGATCGCCACCCGGTTCCCAGATCCGCACGGTCCCATCGTCGGAGGCGGAGGCGAACCGCGTGCCGTCGGGCGACCAGGCGCAGCTCCGCACGGGACCGGCGTGTTCCCGCCAGGCTGCCAACAGGCGGCCGTCCGCCAAGTCCCAGACGCGCACGCTCCGGTCCATGGCGCCCGAAACAACCCGGGTGCCGTCGGGCGACACCGCGCAGGCCAGCACGGCGCCCGCATGGCCCGCCAGGCGCAGCCGTTCGCTGCCGGTGGCCAGGTCCCAGACGATGAGCTCGCTGTTGGCGGGAGTGGGTGCGTCGCGATGCGCCCCCCCGGCGGATACCAGCCGGCGGCCGTCGGGCAGGAAGGCGCAGGCATGGACCGGGTAGCGGTGCCCGGCCAGAGTCTGGATGCAGGGGGAGAGGTGCTGGGGCTTGTTCGTCCATCGGAACCAGGGCGACCGGACGCGACAGGCGTTATCCCATCCGCGGGCGGACCGGGCGGGGGCGGATGCGTCGGGCTGGTTCGCCGCCTGCTGGAAGATCAGTCCGGGGCGCTCGGCGAGCAGGTGGCTTTGGGCGGAGAGGAACTCCCGCCACTGGCGCAGGTCCCGGCGCCGGTCGCGGTTGTCGGCCGTTGCCCCGTTCGCTGGCTGGCGCGTGGTGTGATCCGGCAAGGATGACCTCGGTTGCTGAATGGATTATAAACCTCCAACGGGCGGCGTCAAGCCGGACAGGGCGCGCGGGCTGCGACCGTGCGGCCGGATTGTGACCCGCGATCGGGTCGGTTCCGGCGCCTCCAGTTCGAAAACACGAGGACGCGCCCGTGGGGCAGGAACGAGCCTCGAGTCTCGAGCACGATCACGATTACTCGGTTGCACCTGATTTTCTGCCAATTTTCAGCCGGATTTTTTCACTGAAGCCATGAGCAAGATCGAGCAGCCGGCAGGCGGGAGGTACCGCGAGCGGCAGAGGCCGTCTCAAAACCCTGCATTTTGACCGGTACTCAGCGGGTGTCTAAAAATCGTGTAAATATCTTTATAATGAATAAGATAGATGGTATAAT
>JAGOHA010000153.1 GCA_017996395.1 Acidobacteriota bacterium
CCCGGGATCCAGATAGAGCGGCAGCACCAGGCCGGTCACCGCCGCAGCCAGCGTCCAGGCGGCCGTCACGCGGACCAGCCGGCCGGGCTGGAAACGCTCCGTCAGCACGGGAAAACCGGCGCGCCGGTACTCGTCCGCGTGAGCCAGGAGGAGCAGCCAGAAGTGGGGCACCTGCCACATGACCATGAATCCGGCCAGGGCCCACACCGCCGGCGGCGGCGGCCCGCCGGCGGCCGCCCACCCGCCGATGAGCGGCGGCACGGCGCCCACCAGGGCGCCCGGAATGGCGGCCCAGGCGCTGCGGAGCTTGAGCGGCGTGTATAGGCCGTTGTACCAGAGCACCGCCAGCAGGCCCAGCGCGGCCACCGGCATGCCGCCGAACACGGCCAGCGCGCCCGTTCCGGCGGCGATGGCGACACCGGCGGCCCCGAGTGCGACCGCGGGCCGCAGACGCCCCGAGGGGATGGGCCGTCGGGCGGTGCGGGGCATGGCGGCGTCGGCGCGGCGCTCCTGGTACTGGTTCAAGGCGCAGGCCCCCGCGGCCAGCGCGAACACCGCCACCGCCGGGGGCAGGATCGACGCGGCCGGGCCCGGCGGCGTCAAGGCTGCGCCCACGGCCGCCGTCAGGGCGGCCAGCAGGGCGATCCGCGGTTTGAACAACTCGAGCAACGCCATCATTTCAGATTCTTCAAATACGCGATGATCGCGTCCACGTCTTCGGTGCTCAGCGGGTCCGGCGATGCCGGCATCTCCATGGCGGCACCCTTGACGATCTCGGCATTCGGTTCCAGAATCGCCCGTCGCAGATAGGCCTCGTCAGCGTCAATCTCGCGCTCGCGGCCGTTTACGAGAACCACCGTGCGCCGATTGAAGATCCCCTTGAAGGTGGGGCCGGCGCCGGGCGAGCCGTCGACGCTGTGGCACGTGAGGCAGCCCTGGTCGTCCATGAGCGCCAGCACGGCCGGCGCTCCCGACTCCGGTTCGGGCGCGTCTTCGTTGTACCAGGTGTCGAATTCCGACTGGCTCATGACGATCACCTTGGACATCATGTAGGCGTGGTTCTGCCCGCAGTACTCGGCGCAGTAGATGTCCGCGGGGCCCATGGACTGGGGACGGAACCAGAGGAAGTTCTGCCGCCCGGGGACCACGTCCTCCTTCACCCGGAAAGCCGGGATGTAGAAGCTGTGATTGACGTCCACCGACTTGAGTTCCAGCCGGACGGCGCGGTCCAGCGGAACGTAGAGCTTGTCGGTCTTCTTGCCGTTGGGATACTCGAACGCCCAGTCCCACATCCGCCCGATGACCTGGACGGTGAGGGCGTCCGCCGGGACGTCGCGCATCTTGCGGAATTCGGAGAAGCTGAACCAGAACATGATCAGCACCAGGATGGTGGGGATGACCGTCCAGGTGATCTCCAGCCAGGTGTGCTGCGTGACTTTCTCCGGCTTGGGATGACGGCGGCGGTGGTAGCGGATCACGAAGTAAATCATGAGCACGGTCACCAGGGTGAGCATGACCACGGAAATGCCGACGATGAGCAGGAACACCTGATCGACGCCCGAGGTGAAGGTGGAAGTGGGGGTGTTCATCGGTCACCTCAGCGGAAAGAGATGTCGGCGAACGTCAGCACCATGATCACGGTCATGGTGATGAGGGCGAGGGAGAGCATGATCTTGAACAGCCGCTCCTCCCGCTTCAGGTTCATGAAGATGAACAGGACCAGCGCGCCTTTCACCGTGGCGATGGCGATGGCCGTCATGATGCTCCACTGGCCGAAATGCAGGCTGGCGGCGATGATGGTCACGCCGGTGAGCACGAGCAGGCCGAACCAGATCATGATGTAGGTGCCGTATGGCACGAGCTCTTTCTTTTCCATGGTCGGCCTCCTCACGAGATCAGGTAGAGCAGGGGGAAAAGGAAGATCCAGATCACGTCCACCAGGTGCCAGTACAGGCCGGCGTTCTCCAGCTTGATGAGCTGCCGGTGAGCGACCGCTTCGTTCTCGCGGTACACGAGGGTGACGTCGACCGCGTCCAGTTGGGCGTCCGCCGCCTGGTGCCAGAGCGGACCGCTGTCCCCCTGGAGGGCGAGGGCGGTGGGCGCCGCGAGGGGCACGCTCACCGTCCGGCGCGGGCGTCGGGCGATCATCGCCAGGATCACCGCCAGCACCCCCACGCCCACCAGCACGTGGACGCCGTGCAGGCCGGTCATGGTGAAATAGAGGCCGTAAAACACCTTCTCGCCGTCCGGGTGGAGGGCCAGTTCCTGGGAGCCGGGGTAGAGCCCATGCTGGAACTTGGCCGACCATTCGAAGTACTTGTTGACCAGGAACAGGGCTCCCAGCAGCGCGGTCACCCCCAGCAGGATGACGCTCAGCCGCCGGTTGAGCCGCTCCAGGGCGGCCACCGACAGCACCATGGTCAGGCTGGAGGTGAGCAGGAGCGCGGTGTTGAGGGCGCCGATGGAAACCGACAGCGTCGTGGTGGCGTAGTGGAAGTCGGCCGGGTAGTACGTCCGGAAGACGGCATAGGCCAGGAACAGCCCGCCGAAGAGGAGCAGCTCCGTGAACAGGAACAGCCACATGGCGATTTTGGCGCCGGTGGCGTCCACGTGGACGTGGGGTTCATGCAGGGTCGCGGCGCTCATGCGTCCCCCTCCCCATGATGGTCATAGGGACCGGCGGTCACCGTGGGGATGTCGATGAAATTCTCCGCCGGGGGCGGTGACGGCACGCGCCATTCGAGCGTGGTGCCGCCCCACGGGTTGTCCGGCGCGCCGCGGGGCGCGCGCAGCGACTTGACGAAGTAGATGAAGAAAATGAACACCCCCGTCGCCAGCAGCCAGGAGCCCACCGTGGAAATCTGGTGCCAGATCTGGAATTCCGGCATGTAGTCGTAGTACCGGCGGGGCATGCCCAGCCAGCCCATGATGAACATGGGGAAGTACAGGGTGTTGAATCCGACGAAGATGAACACCCACGAGATGAAGAAGGGGCGGTAGCGGAACATCCGGCCGAACATCTTGGGGAACCAGTAGAGCAGGGCGGCGAAGATGGCGATGCCCACACCGCCGAACATCACATAGTGGAAGTGGGCCACCACGAAGTAGGTGTCGTGGATGTGAATGTCCGTGGCCAGCGCGCCCACGACGAAGCCGGTGAGTCCGCCGATCGAGAAGAGGAAGATGAACGACAGCGCGAAGAGCATGGGCGGCGGCACCTCGATGGCCCCCTTGTAGAGCGTGGCCACCCAGTTGAACACCTTGATGCCGCTCGGGACCGCGACGATGAAGGTGAGCAGGGAGAAGATCCAGCGGGAGGTGTCGCTGATGCCGCTGGTGAACATGTGGTGGCCCCAGACCAGGTAGCCGACGAAGGCGATGGCCAGGCTGGAGAAGGCGATGGCCTTGTAGCCGAAGATCTTCTGCTTGGCGAAGGTGGGGAAGATCTCCGAGATGACGCCCATGGCCGGCAGGATCATGATGTAGACGGCCGGATGCGAGTAGATCCAGAACAGGTGCTGGTACAGGAGCGGGTCGCCGCCCTTGGCCGGATCGAACAAGCCGATGCCGAACAGCCGCTCCAGGAAGACCAGCAGCACCGTGATCCCCAGGATGGGCGTGGCCAGGATTTGGATCCAGGCCGTGGCGTAGAGCGACCAAACGAACAGCGGCATGCGGAACCAGCTCATGCCGGGCGCGCGCAGCCGGTGGATGGTGGTGATGAAGTTGAGGCCGGTGAGGATCGACGAGAAGCCCATCACGAAGACGGCCAGCACCGCCAGCGGCACGTTGGTGCCGGTGCGCAGGCTGAACGGCACGTAGAACGTCCAGCCGGTGTCGGGCACGCCGCCGCCCGTGAACAGCGACAGCAGCGCCATGACGGCGCCGATCGCGTACAACCACCAGGAGGCCAGATTCAGGCGGGGGAAGGACACGTCCTTGGCCCCGATCTGGATGGGCAGAAAAAAGTTGCCGAACATGGCCGGGATGCCGGGGACGATGAAGAGGAAGATCATGATCACCCCGTGGAGGGTGAACAGGGCGTTGTACGTGTTGGGCTGCACGATGGTCGGGCCCGGCAGCAACAGCTCGAGGCGCATGAGCAGGCCGATGCAGAGCGCCACGAGGAAGAAGCCCAGGATCAGGATCATGTACAGAATGCCGATCCGCTTGTGGTCGGTGGAGAAAATCCAGCCCAGGATGCCCGTGCGGCGGCCGCTGACCTCGAGATAGCTGGGCAGGGCGCCGGCGTCCGCGTTACTGTGCGACATCGCGCGACTTCTCCTTCTGGCGTTTTTTCGAGGTGATGACCAGGAACAGCAGAAAGCAGCCGATGAGGATCAGGAGCAGCGTCCCGGTCACTTTCAGGATGTTGAACACGTAAGTCTTGCCCTCGGGGTCGTAGCTGAAGCAGTAGAGCATCACCTTGCTGATGGTCGGCCCTACGCGCCCCTCGGCGGCCTCGAAGACAGCCATCTTCAGGTCGAACGGCAGGAAGGTCATCCCGTACAGATAGCGGACGATCTTCCCCTGCGGCGAGATCGCCATCATGGTAACCGGGTGGAGAAAATCCTCGCCGTCGCGTTTGTACTTGAAACCCACGGACCGGGTCAGCGCCCGGATCGCGGCCGTGTCGCCGGTGAGGAAGCGCCAGCCCTCAGGGGGGAACGGCCGGCGGAAGGTTTTCAGATAGTTGGCCTTCTTCTCCTTAGCCAGGTCGGGGCCTTCCCGGTCGTCGAACGAGACGGTCAGCATGGTGTAGTCCCGGCCGGCCACGAGGTCCAGTCGGTCCAGGCCTTCGGCGACGCCGTTCATGAGCGGATTGCAGATGCTGGGGCAGCGGTAGTAAACCAGGATCAGCAGGGTGGGCTTGTCCACCAGATCGCCCAGGCGGACGTCGCGGCCGTCCTCGTCCTTGAACATGAGGTCCAGGGGGATCGTCTCGCCGAGATGCTCCTCCACGCCGATTTCGTCATCGGCGGCGGGCGGGGGGGGCGCCTGCGCCGACAGGGTGGCGGCCAGCAACAAGCAGATCATGGCGGTCATGGGACGCGTCATGAGGCCCTCCTGAGTGTTTGAAATATCTTAACAAAAGAATACAGAAATCCAACCGAAAAACATCCGGTGCCGACTTCGTGACTTGGCTGAAACGCAAGAGCTATGGTACCATGTGACTCCTTGATCCGACATAGTTTTTGCGGGAGCGTTCCACCATGACCTCCACCAAGTTCACCATCAGCCGGGAAGATGTCCAGAACGAGCTGTTTCACGTTCAGCGCATCCTGGGCGAGCTGAAGAAGCGGATCGTCGGGCAGGAGAAGCTGCTCAACCGCCTCCTCATCGGACTGCTCACCGGCGGCCACATCCTCGTCGAGGGCGTGCCCGGCCTGGCCAAGAGCATGGCGGTGAGCTCGCTGGCCGAGGTGCTGAACCTGGACTTCAAGCGGATCCAGTTCACGCCGGACCTGCTCCCCGCCGACCTGATCGGGACCATGATCTTCAACTCCCAGACCACCGCCTTCGAGCCCCGCAAGGGGCCCATCTTCACCAACGTGCTCCTGGCCGACGAAATCAACCGGGCGCCCGCCAAGGTGCAGTCGGCCCTGCTGGAAGCCATGCAGGAGAAACAGGTGACCATCGGCAAGGAGACGTTTCCCCTCACCGATCCGTTCCTCGTGCTGGCCACCCAGAACCCCATCGAGCAGGAGGGCACCTACCCGCTGCCCGAAGCGCAGGTGGACCGCTTTCTGATGAAGATCCTCATCTCGTACCCGGACAAGAACGCCGAGAAGAAGATCCTGCAGCGGATGACCGAAGGGGAAGGCGTGGCCATGGACCTGGCGCGGGGCCGGCAGATCCAGCTCCAGAAGGTGATCGTGCCGGAGCGCATCCAGAAGCTGCGGATCATGGCCAACAAGGTGTACATCGACGACCGGGTCGTGGACTACATCCTCGACATCGTGTTCGCCACGCGCTGTCCCGCCGACTACGGACTCGACGTGGCGCGGTTCATCCGATTCGGCTCGTCGCCGCGCGGCACCATCGCCCTGAAGGTGGGCGCCCGGGCCCACGCGTTCCTGATGGGCCGGAATTTCGTCGTGCCCGAGGACATCAAGGAGGTGTGCGCCGA
>JAGOHA010000036.1 GCA_017996395.1 Acidobacteriota bacterium
CACTCACGCTGTAATAGCCGGTGAGGTCCACGTAGCGCAGCGGGCTGGCGTAGGCGTAGAGGTAGCGGTGGAGGCTGGGCGGGGTCAGCGTGTCGCCGAGGTAGGGGTCTGCCGAGGCGAAGCGGCCGAGCTCGGGGTCGTAGAAGCGAGCCTTGAAGTAGTAGAGCCCCGTCTCGGGGTCGAACTCGTGGCCGGTGTAGGTGAGGCGGTTCCAGGCGGCGAGGCTCGAGGCTAGAGGCTCGAGGCTCGTCGGATCATAAGCTAACTGGATGTTGGCCAGGTAGGATTCCCAGGCGTATAGGCCGTCGGGGTCGAGGTCGGGGGTGGCGTCGAAGAGGGGATCGCCGGGGAGGGCCGGGTCGGTGATATCCAATTCCCGGTAATTGCCCCAGGCGTCGTAGAGGTAGGCGGCGGTGACGGCGCCGGCGGCGGGACCACCGGGGATATCCTCGCCGGCGGTCAGGTTGACCGTGGAGCCGAGGGGGTCGAGATGGTAGAAACGGGACCTGGGACCTGGGGGCTGGGACCTGGGGTCGAAGGTTTCGGCGGCGAGGAGCGTTGTGCCGTATAGGTACTGCCGCGCCTTGAAAAGCTGTCGGGGGCGAGGTTTTAGGATGCACTCCAAGCTTGGCCGGAATCGGACGAGGCAGAAAGAATGTCGTGGCCGTTACCGTCGGCGTGTACTCCGCTGGAGTCGCATCTTAACTATAAAGATAGAATGCCATCAACGGTCTATGTAATGGCTCAAATATGAGACAGACATTTCATCAGGGCATCTCGGGAACTCATTCCGGCATTGCCTTGTTTCCAGTAGACGATTTTCATCCATCTGGCTGCCACATCAAAATGACCATTGACCAGCCACTGGTTCATATTCCTGTTTAAGAATGCTTGTACACCAGCTGTAAGCTCTTCGCTTCGATCATCGATTTCCAATTGATGACGGCACATGATATAAATCAACGGCCCTTCAGTTTTTATGCGATCTATCTGTTTCGGTAAATGAAAACCATGTGTTTTCTCAAAGATTTCTATTGCCCTCGAATAGAACCCGGCATCGAAATAATCTGGTAATATCATAGAGATCCCTACCTTGTCCCATTGAGTTATTGTGGTCAGATACAGATCCCTGTTGTGTACCGAATTGGATAAGGATTCGATGTCATGTTTATTCTCCAGCAGCCATGACAATATAGAAAGAGCTGAATATCGTCCAGCTTCGGTCGCATATGGAAAATAATGATTTGGTTTTTCGCACTGCTCAATCGCTGTCAATAGCCATTCCCTTGCTTTATTAAGTAGCTCAAGAGACGGCCCCTCATAGTTTACTAGTAAGCATCTTATAGCTGTGTTCAGAAATACAAGCGCACTGCTTCCAAGGCCGTTTGCTTGTTCAGCCTCTAAGAATGAGCTTTCTATGTCAAATTGATATCCAGACGCACCTTTAAGGATTATTGTTTCAGTATCCTGATCGTATTTTTTCATAATCTCTCCTATTTTATCTCAATGTAGAATTTTTAGCATTCCCCATACCGGCAGTTCGAGTATGAAATGAACCTCGCTGAAGATTCCGCAAGGCTTGTTGTTTGATATTCTCTGGAAGAGATGTGTTAATTCTCAGGGTTTCAACAGCTTCATTTACAGCATTGTGGAGCCTCGCTGGATCAGAAAAAGTCTGAGATTGCTGAACAGTTCTGGCTATCCCTCTGTACTTAGAGTCCCATAACGTCACCTCGCCGGTTCGTACATTTACAGAGATGACATCACTGCCGTGCGAGCCAATCGGATCACCCCATCGGATGACTGCTTCATCCGGCAAATCGTGAATATTCCTGGCGAGTTGCTCTTCGGCCGATGAAGCATTCGCATGGCCAGGCCAAGAATACCTTGGTTCAGCCATGGGTTTAGGAAATGGTGGTTTTCCCGATGCGCTGCTTGCAGCTTGCGGGGCGGAGGGAACGCCGTTCCTAAAGAGCGTCATGATTGACGAGGCGCCAAGGCCGGAACGAATGTGAGCGATCGCCCCGCCGACCGTTCCAACGACGCCGGAAATGAGAATAGAGTCTAAGTCAAAGTTGGTATCGACCGCATTCGAGAGCGTGTCGCCGTATGCCATCCCGACAACGATCTGACCGCCCTGGGTGGCGGCGGCGTTGACCACTCCGCCGATTAGACCGCTGGCCAGAACGCTGCCGCCCAACGGAGCGGCAAGCACTGTGGCCACTCCCCCGGCTGTTGTACCGCCGGTCAGCTGCATGACGGCTTTCTCAGAAACCCGCGACTTCATCTCCCCGGCGAGTCGGTGCCGCCGCCACTCGTCCATGTTGGTCGCCCCGCCGCTTTCCGCGACGATCTCCGCCGTGGCCGCGTCGGTCAACCGGTAATCGGCGCTCACCGGGAGGCGCACCACCTGCCCGGCCCGTCCCAGCACCTCCAGGTCCCATCCGGCGCGTCCCTGAGCATCGATGGAAACGATACCGGGATTCAGCCGCCCCAACTCGCTGAGGAAGGCATTCTGCTGAGCGTTGTCCTCGAACCGATACCCACTCAGAATTGAATGGATCGGATGTCGGTAGACATCCTCCGTCTCAATTTCCGCGACGACATAGGGCCGTTCCTGGCCGTTGCCGGCCTCCCGGCCGAAGTAGCGATAGGCCAGATAGCCCGTCAGGTCAACAAACGTCAGCGGATTGGCGTGGGCGTAGAGGTAGCGATGGAGGCTGGGCGGGGTCAGCGTGTCGCCGAGGTAGGGGTCTGCCGAGGCGAAGCGGCCGAGCTCGGGGTCGTTGAAGCGGGCCTTGAAGTAGTAGAGCCCGGTTTCTGGATCGAACTCGTGGCCGGTGTAGGTGAAACGATTCCAGGCGAGGCTCGAGGCTAGAGGCTCGAGGCTCGGGTCGAAGGCCGATTGGATGTCGGTTAGATACTGGGTCCAGTCCCACAGACCGGTGGCGGGATCGTAGCCGGCGTCGCCATCGAAGATAGGACCGTCCGGCCTGTTCAGATCCAGCTCGCGGTGGTTGCCCCAGGCGTCGTAGAGGTAGGCGGCGGTGACGGCGCCGGGTAACGGATCGGCCAAGACGCCGGTAGTGCTCGCGGTGGCAATGTTGCCCGATGATGCGGCAGTACTCGAAGCGAGATGCCCTTTGCCATCATTGGCGACATTGTCACCGGCGGTCAGGTTGACCGTGGAGCCGAGGGGGTCGAGATGGTAGAAGACGAGGCTCGGGGCTGGGGGCTCGGGGCTCGGATCGGAAGATTCGGCGGCGAGGAGCGTTGTGCCGTAGAGGTACTGGCGCGCCTTGAAAAAGCCTTCGGGGCCGCCGCCTGCAGCGGTCTGCAGACTCCGAGCGTCCCCGAGCCGGCCCCCGGTGGCCTCGGGCGGAATTCGGGTGTCAGAGACATTGAGATGACCGGAGGCGGCCTTCGCCGGGTCGGGCTCCGGGTCGGGCGCGTACTCGGCCAGCACCGCCCCCCCGTCGTAGACATATAGCCGGTTATCAGAAGGGACGGGGTCGCCGGCCCCGTCGCCGAGGCACACGAACCGGCCGTCCTTGCGCACCCGGCGGCCGGCGTAGTCGTAGCAGAACTCCCCCATCAGCTCGTCGCGGGCCGGCTCGCCGCCGGCGGCCGCAACGATCCGCCGAACCTGCCGCAGGCGCCCGGCGGCGTCCCAGGCGAACGCCAGCCGCAGGCGCTCGTCCACCACCGTGCCGTCGGGTGCCAGCTCGCCGATGATCCTGGCCGTGGTGTCGCCGGCGGCGTTGTATTCGTAGCGGACGCTCCGGCCGGGCGTCAGGTGGTCCAGAACAAACGCCAACTGGTTCTGATCGGTGTAGTGATACGCCCGGTCCTTGATCGCCCGGAGCGGATTGCCACCTCCGTCCAGCGTCTGTTCGAGCTCTCTCAGCCGGTTCCCCGCCCCGTCGTAGGTGTACGCCACCCGCCGGGCCTGGGCGTCGGGCCCGGCCGCCGGGTAGGTCACCGCGACCAACCGGCCGAGGTTGTCATAGTCGTAGCGGGTTTCGCGCGCCGCCGCCCCCCACATGGGGTCGGCCGCGCGCCGGGCCGGCGTGGCGTTCCACTCCCGCATGGCGATGCGGTTGCCGTCGGAATCGTAATCGTACTCGTAGCGGCTCACCAGGTCGCCGGCGTCGGTGCGGGTGACGATGGACTCCACCCAGCCGTTGTCCCGGTAGGTGTAGCGGGTGACGACGCCGTTGGCGAAGGTGACGGACTCCACCAGACCGTCGGGGAAGTAGGTGTAAGCGGCGATCTCGGTGGAGGATTTGTCACCACGAAGCCACGAAGGACACAAAGCTGCTGTCAGGTTTTGTCCAGAACTTGACAGGCCCGAAGCCGGCGGTTCCACGAGGCGACGCGGCGGACCGTCCGGGTCCCGATGTCCGGCGGGAAGCAGCGGCTGGGGCGCGGCCGGAACCGCCTCGTGTCGGCTCACGCCCGGCCGATCGTTCTGGAGATCCGCCCCTGGTTCCGGGTCTCCGTCAGGATCGCCGCCGGTGTCGTCATCGGACGACGCGCCGTCACCGCCGGCATCAGCGGTTCCCACTGCACCATCCGGGACGGATGTCGCCGCGGCGGCTTCCGCGGCCGCCCGCTTGTCGGCGGTGTGGCGCGTGACGCCCACCAGCCGGTAAGCGGCGTCGTAGCGGTAGGCGGCCGACGGCGGCGCCGCCGGCAACTGACCCGGGGGCGGGGCGGACCACTCGCCGGGGTAGCCCACGCCGGTCCGCGACCCGGCCCGGTCGTACCAGAACGCCGTCCGGGTGCCCCAGCGGCCGTCGGTCTGTTCCTGGACCCGGTCCAGGGTGTCGTGGACGTAGCGGGTGGTGTACGCCACGCGGCGCCACGGACCCTCGGCGCTCAGATCCTCCCCCGCACCCACGTCCGCCAGCTCCGGACGGACCCACGCCGTCTCCGCCACCCGCACCAGGTTGTCGTTGTCGTCGTAGGCGTACCGCGCCGCGAGAGGCACGTCGGGCAGGCCCGCCACGTCCGCGCCGGGCCAGGTCCATGACTCCTCGGTCACCCGGTTGCGCCAATCGTAGGCCAGGGTCCGCTCCCGCCCGGCCGGATCGGCCGCCGCCGCCAGGTTGCCCACCGCGTCGTAGGCGGAGAGCCAGGCCGCCCCGGCGAACGGCACCGTCGGCCGGCCCGCCTCGAGGCCAGGAATCTCGCCCGCGGCCCGGTCCCACTGACGGTATTCGGTCATCCGGTCCCACGGATCGTAGACCCGCTCCACCACGCGGCCGGCCGCGTCGATCTGGAACCGCACCGGTCCGGCCAGGTCGTACACGTACCGGGTCGCCGCCGTCACCGCGGCGCCGGCCTCGGCCCCCTGCACCACCCCGGTGAGCCGGGACAGCTCGTCCCAGCCGTACAGCGTCCGGTGCCCCATGGGCGACACGACCGCGGTCCGCCGGCCCAAGCCGTCATACTCGGTGGTGGTCTTCAGGACATCGGCGTCGGCGGCGCTGGTCTGTTCATTGCGGCCATTGTAATAGTAGGTCCAGGCCGCGTGCACCCCGTCCCCGTACTTGGCGTCCAGCCGCGGGCTGTATTCCCGGACCAGGTTGCCGGCCGCGTCGAAGTCGTACCGCCACCGCGCCGTGGCCTCGGTTTCGGACGTCGCGCCGGATCCGGGGTCTGCCAGCCGCAACCCGGTGGTCTTCTCGATCAGCCGGCCAGCCGCGTCGTACGCCTGCCGGATGGCGGCGTCGGTGGCGTCGCTCTCCACCACCAGCCGGTTGTCGGAATCGTACCAGCGCCGCCACAGCGTCATCGCGTCGATGATACCGCCGTAGCCGGTCGCCGCGTCGTAGAGAGCCGCATCCACCGCGCTGCGGCTGGCCGCGATCTCGCGGCCCAGCGGATCCAGCACGATCCGGGTGGGCCGATCCAGGGCATCCCACTCGAGGCGCTGGAGCAGGTGGTCCAGGTAATCGATCCTGACCGGCCGCTCGCCGCCCGCCGGCTGCGCCGCCCCGGCCTTGCCGCCCGCCGGCCGCTGCTCCACGGCCTCGCGGAACTCGGTCAGCCGGCCCAGCGCGTCATAGCCATAGCGGCTGACCACGCCGCGGCGGTTCATCTCCAGCACCTTCCGGCCGCCGCCGTCGAAACCGAACCGTTCCTCGCGCGGCAGGCCGCCGTTTTCCGGGAACACCGTCCGGAATTCCCGGCCGGTGGCATCCTGCTCGTGGCGGGTGACCCGGCCCATGGCGTCGGTGTCGGTCCACCAGGAGACGCCGTCACCGCCGGTGGCGAAGGGACTGTACTCGTACCGGTGCTCTTCAGTCCAGGCGGGCTGGCCGTCGGCCTCCCGGCGCAACCGCTCGGTCACCGGTCGGCCCACCGGATCGTACTGGAACTCCGTGAGCAGCACCCGATCCCCGTCCCGGTCCACCTGGGCCGCGCGCCGGCGCACGGCGCCGTCCCTGAAGAACGCCTGGTCGATCCGGAACCCTTCCGGATCCTCCGTCCGGACCAGCCACCCCGTGGGCGCATGCCAGAACCGGGTCCGCCGTCCCAGCGGGTCGGTCTCCTCCCGCCGGTGGCCGAAGGCGTCGTAGCGGACCTCGGTCACCAGGAGCAAGCCGTCGGGATCCACCTCGCGGCGATGGAGGCGGCCGTGGGCGTCGTGGAGCGTGCGGGTGCGCACGCCGGTCTGGACGTTGGTCTCCTCGCTCCACTGACCGGCGCCGTCGGCGTAGGCGTAGGTCCAGGCATAGCTGTCCCGCCCGTCGGCGTCGCCCAGGGCGTCGCCGGCGGTGCCGATCGTCTTCTGCAGGGGCCGCCCGGCCGCGTCGTAGCGGAAGCGCGTCCAGCGGCCGCGGGTCAGGTCCCGCTCCTCGACGGGATTCCCCGCCGGATCGTAGTCGGATTCCACGACCTGCCCCAGGGCGTTGGTGACGGCGATCCGCCGGCCCAGCGCGTCGTAGGCGTAGGCCGTCACTCCCCCCGCAAAGTCCGACTCGGCCACCACCCGCCCCTCGGCGTCGTAGTGCCAGAAGCGGGCCCAGCGGCCGTCCGCCTCCGGCGGACGCGCCACCGGCTCGGCCGGCGCCCCGTCGTCCGGGCCCACCGGCCCGGCGATCTCCCAGGCCAGCCGGCCGTGGCCGTCGTAGAGGAAGCGCCGCAGCCGTCCGGCGGCGTCGCGTTCCCAGGTCTTCCGGCCGGCGAGATCCCAGCCCTGCCGGCGGACGATCCGCCCGTTGACCTGGTGCTCCCGTTCCAGTCCCCGCTCGTCGTAGAAGAAGGCGTGGTGCAACGGCCGGCCGTCATCGGGCGTGACGGTCTCGACCCGGGCGACCAGGTTGCCGGTGCGGTCATAGTCGCTGGTCTCCCGCAGGACGACCGGGCTGACGTCGACCGGGTGGGGGAAGGTCACCTGGCGGCTCCGGACGCGGTCCAGGCTGTCCAACTCCACCTGCTCGTCCAGACGGGCAAACGAATTGCCGATTTCCTCCACCACCCGCGTCCGAACCTGGCCGCCGGGATAGTAGCTGGTCGTTTCCAGATAGTCGGGTGTCGACGCCCCGCCCAGGCCGTCGGTCACGCGCACGGCCACCGGCCGGTGGTACGCGTCGAAGCTCCGGTGCGCTTCCCGGCCCTGGGGGCCGCGCTCGTACGCGCACTCGCCCCAGTCGTTCCACTCGCGCCGGGTCACCCGGCCCGTCGGATCCACCGTGCGGGAAGGGCGTCCGTGCCGGTCGTGGTTTTCGAAGCGGGTGGCGCCGCCGCGGGGATCCACGGTTTCCACCAGGTTGCCGGTGGCGTCCCAGTGGAACCGGGTCTGCAGGTCCAGGCAGTCGTCGCCGCGCCGGAACTTGTGGGCCAGCCGGCTGAACGACCGGAGCCCCACGGAGAGCCCCTTCCCCAGCCCCTGGGCCGCCTCGGCCGGCACGTCCTCGCGCACCGCGGTCACCCGGCCGCGCTCGTCCAGGAGCCACCGATGGATGGCGCCGGCGGGGGTGATCTCCAGGATCTTCCGGTTGAACGCCTCGTCGTAGAGGAATTCCCGCACGATCGGCTCGGCGCCGGCGCCGGCCGGATGCTCGGTGACCCGGATCTCGTTGCCGCCGGCGTCGTATTCGTGGCGCACTGTCCGTCCGTCGGGCAGCTCCTCGGATTCCTTCAGCAGCTCGCGCGCGCCGGTCCGCCAGGTCATGCGGGTGACGCTGACGACCGGCTCGGTCGCCCCCGGCTCGGACGGGTCCATCGTCACCGTCCGGCGGATCGACTCCGGCGCCCCGAAGTCGTTGAACGCGTATTCGGTCGGGTGACCTTCCGGATCCTGCACGGTGGTGCGCCGGCTGCGCCGGAGACTGTCGTCACCCCACAACTCGTAGGCGTAGGCGTACACCACCGCCCCGTCCACGCCGAGGCGGAGGCGGGCCACCCGCTGGCCGTCGGAGTGGAAGAGCGCGTCCGGCAGGTATTCGATCTGCACGCGGTTGTCCGGATTGGGACCGAGAATCTCCGCCAGCCGGTGCCGCCGCCGGGCGTCCGCGTCGTCGCCGTACCGGTACTCGGTCACGATCGGCTCGGTCTCCCCCCCGGCGCCCGTCAGCCGGACCTCGACCAGGCGCCGGCAGGGTTCGTCGTAGGCGTAGGCCGCCGTCACTCCGATCTGTCCGTCCCGGTTCACCAGGCGGGCCTCCCGCAGGCGATGGCTCAGGAACACGTCTTCCTCGTCGTAGGCGAACTCGATCCGGTTGCCGGAGCTGTGCTCGATCCGCCGCACCAGGCCGGGCTCCACGGCGTCGTAGATCCAGGTGAGCCGGTTCCCGTCCAGATCTTCGATGAAGCGGATGTTGGTGGTGCCCGCCAGATAGCCGCTCTCCAGCGGCGAAAAGGGATCCCTGAAGTGGTACCGTACCCGGCTCTTGGTGTAGAAATCGAAGCTGCCGTCCGGATTGGCCGTCAACTGACAATGGAATCCCCGCTGGGGTACCAGCCGGCCGTTGATCTGCCGAAAGCGGATCCCGGAGGCGTCCCCCCCGCAGATGATGTAGTTCTCGGAGTCCTCCCGGACCAGGGCGATCCGGCTGGACATCTCCCAACCCGGGCCGGCGGTCCCCTTCGGATTGAAGGCGCCGCTGGCCCAGGTGCGCTGGAGCGACAGATCCAGACCCTTGTCCTCAAGGAACAGATCCTGCCGGCCGTGCATCAGGAAACCTTCCGACAGATCGACACCCTGGACGAAGGTCTTGCCCACGCTCAGGGACCGGGCCGAGTGATAGCCTACCCGCAGGACACCGCTGAAGGTGTCCGTGACGGGCTCACCGCCGGCCATGAGGTTCAGGGCCTCGACCTCGAGCTCGAAGCGGTAGTCCCCCGGATCGGCGAACACGCTGGCATCCGGCATCTGCCCCGGCGGGAAGATGCTCACCGACTGCAATTTGGTCAGCGCGTCCGCGTTGTAGACCGTTCCGATGGGCCGCTGATAGATCTCGATCTCGGCGGCGTCCACCGACCGGTACAGCCGGGCCGCCAGCACCCGGATGGGAAAATTCGGAATGAAACATACCGGCGGAACCTGCTCCCGCAGCTCGATGCCGCCGGTTTCCTCGAACAACTCCCGGGGCATGGCTTCGATGGAGTAGGCCAGAAAATGGGTCTTCAATCGAATCAATTCCTCGAAACCGACCTTGACCGGAGGGGACTCCAGTACCTGATCGGAGCCCTGCCCCATGATGCTGACGCCATCCAGGCGGACCCAACCGCTGAAATCGGCTGGCAACTTCTCGGGCGGCAAGCCGCAGTACCGGTCGATACTGCGCGGCTGGTAGGCGGTCCCGGCCGGGATCAACACGCAGCGCAGATCCGGCACGGCGGAGTCGACCTGGTGGAACTCAAAGGCGGCCTCCTGCGCCGACATCACGACGCTTTCGGTCTGCCCGGTAAACTGGGGCGGATTCACCTGGTAATAGAACCGGATGTCCGCCGGCACCTGGTGCAGAATGATCTGGCTGTCGTCGACGTCCGGCCGTTTGACCACCGGCACCGTCAACGTGTACACCGGAGCGTGAGCATCCGCAAACCACTCCATCCCCACCAACTCGGGGACCAGATCCATGGCCACCAGCGCCACGCCCCCCTGCCGGCCGCAGCCGGGCGCCGTGTAGATCAGTCCGCCGTCGACAACCGCCCGACCCGGAATCAGCCCGTCCACCGCGATGCGACGGGAGAGAACCGGTTGTCCGTCCCGAAAATCCGACAGTTGCACCCGGTACATGCCTCCGGCGGCAAGCAGATACACGCCCGCCCGCCCCACCGCCAGATCCACCAGTCCGCCCTCGGGGACCGGTTCCGTACGGAGATGGATGAGGTTCAGGGCTTGCGACTCGATGTTCAGCCCGAACACGTTCAGCGTCAGCTGCCCATGGCTGGACAGGTTCAGCGACACCACCAGCGGAGTGCGCCGCGCGTCACCCTGGGCGTCCACGTACGCAGACGGCGCGAAGACCCGCACATGCCGCGCCACGGGAACACCGGGCACCTCCGCCAGCAGCTTCACCCACGCCAGGCAGCCCGGCGCCGTCTCCAGATCCCGCCGGCCATCGTCTTCCAGAAAGGTCAACATGGAGCGCCGGGTGTCCCGGTTGTGACTGTCGGCCACCGCGACGATCCGCTGGGAACGGCCGCTGGTGTTCCCGTCGCCCGGCGGCCAGTCGAAGACATCCAGATCCATGCACAAACCGGGTGTCGGCAAGTTTTCCGACATCGACTCGTTGAGGCCGCGCTCGGGCAACAGGCACTCGGCCAACGGCGGCAGGCCGCGCCCGGCCGCTTCCCGGGTGGCATCGATCAGCCGGTTCAGAGAAAATGTGAACACCCCGGCATTGACGACCGCGATATAGACGTCATCACCCAGCCAGCGCATCCGCGCCGGAGACAATGCCGTCTGCGGCCGGGTCAGCGTGGCGGCGCCCATGAGCTTCAGGGCGTCGGGATGGCCGCGCAGCAAATCCCGGGTTGCCGCCGCATAGAACAGGAGGCCGGAGCTGAACGCCAGTCCGCCCGGCGTGGTGATGAGGCAGACGCCGAGATGATCCCCCTTGTCGTCCAGCGGCTGGACCTGGAGGTCCAGAACGTGGAGCGGAACCGGCTGGCGCACCCGCAGGGCGCCCCGACTGGCGATGGAGTAGTCGTAGATCTGCAGTTCGGAACGCTGCCAGGGATTCTCGCTGCCCGTATCGGCCACAACGAAGACCAGCGGCCCCAGCTTCTGAATCAACGTGGAATACGGCGGCCCGGCCTGCCCCTCATCCACCACTTGCGGTTTGAACGTGCGGAAGGGGATGCGACAGACGCCGTCGGCGGTGTATTTTTCAAGCAGCCGGGCCTGGCGGCCCTCCGTGTCGACGAGAAATGAGCCGCCCTCGATGATCAGGCAGTATTCGGCATCCGGCTTCAGCGGTTCCCCGGGAATCAGACGGACACCGGCATGATATGTTTGATCGCCCACAGGGTAACTATCCAGCCAGATCCGATCGAGCGGAATGGAGGCCTGCGCATCGCCCTGTTCCTCGATCCGGATCCGCCTCCAGGACGGCGGCGCACACGCCTCCAGGGTCACCGGCTCGGAAAACAGCAATTCGAACATGGCATGGCAGGACGTGAACCGGTACTCCGGCGAGGGCACCACCAGGATGAGTTGAGGATCCGCGCCCGGAATCGGTTGGGTATTGCCGGTCGCCTCAGACGCCACCACCAGGACATGCTCGTCCCGGGCGGTGGAGTTCCCGCTCAGGTCCTTGACCACGATCCGGATCCGATGAGGGCCCAAGATGCTCATCAATAGAAATTCGGATGAAAAACCTCCGGCCGGATTGCCATCAACCTGAATCTGCCGGTCATCGATCTGAACGCTGATCTCGGCCAACGGTTCGTTGACCGTCAGGGTGACCTGCAGATACAAACCCTGCTGGATCATATGCAATCGGTTGACCGTGTCGGTCCATTCGGTATCCAGCACGAACTCTCCGTCCGCAGACTTGTTCGCCGCCTTGAGGGCCAACGACTCCACCACCGGCGGCACCTGCTCACCGCCGGCTTCGCTGCTGAGATAGACTCGGCACGAATACCCGTTGGCCGGGAGATATGCTCCAAGCCAATCGAACGCTCCGGGCAAGATCCGGGTTGCCGGCGCCTGACCGGACCAACCGGTCTCCGGATCGACCGCGATGACACGGGGAAAGGGCTCAGCGAGCCAGCCGATCAGGGCAAACGATCCATCCTCATGGGTGCTGGCCGTGTATCCATACTGGTCGGAGGAGGGCCCGAAAACAACCGTGGCGCCCACGACGGGCTTCTCCTCGAGCTCACCGAGAGTGTTCGGGATTTCCGCAAGCACGTGCCCGACAACGACAGCCATCTGGACGGGGTCATAGCGATAATACCCAATCGATCCCTGCAGAACGCACAAACCCGAGAACGGCGGGCAGTCGTGAACCAGTCGGCCGTCGCGGATCGTGGCCGTACCCAATACCTGGTGCATGGCTACACCCGTGGCCGTGGTCCCCCGAGCCAGGAGGCAGCGATCGCCGTCGGCCAATCCGGAGACCGGAAACGAGACGTCGATTTCCCGCGCCGTCTCGCCTGAGAAGTCGCTCTCTAAAACCACCGCCCCGATATAGCTCAGATCCCCCTGAATCGGCCAGTGGGGTTGGGTCGGCGCTTCCAACCTGATCTTGAGCCGCACGCGGTACGGAAGGGCGGCAGTGGGAATCTCGAGGATCAGTCCCCCCGGACCGGCCACCGTGCCGCCTTCGGGGCCGACGTAGTGGAAACCGGCGGTATCGGTGATGACCGGATTGCGGATGACGGTCTGGGCGCCATCGGCGGTCTCGATTATCACCCGCACCTCATCGTAGGGTGAGCCGGTGATGGTCACGGACAGATCACCGCCTGCGCAGCCGATGAATATGCGCACCTCGCCGGTGGTCTGGTTGATCACCGTGAGCCGGCCGCCCGGCGGGATGGGGCAGCCCGGCGCGGATACGGTCAGCGTGCCCGCAGCCGGATCGGCGGTGATGGTCACGACGTTCACGGCGCCACCACTGCCGCCGCCGGTGGCGGCGGTGGTGAAGGCGAACGCGTGAGCCGCAGCCATGGTCCGGCCCCAGCGGTTGGCCACCTCCGGTCCGACGATGACAGTTTGAGCGACGCCGGATGCGAAGGGTATAGCCGAAGTGGCCACGACGGTCCGGCCGTCGTCGCGCAGGCTGACCACGCCTGTCAGGGGCACCCCGTCGATCAAAAAATCGAGGGCAGATACGCTCGCTGAATTGATGACATCATCAAATGTAATCCTGATCTCAGCGGCGACCGGCACGTCGGCCTGGCCATTGTAAGGGATTGTGCCCACCACCGCAGGCCGGCAGGGCTCCAGCACCAGGTCCAGCCGAACGGCGCCCCAGGGTGCCGGCCCGGTCAACACGGTCTCAGTATGAGCTCCGACAACATCGTCAAAAGCCGTCACGTCCACCATCTCGCCCGGATCGGCGAAGGTCTGCAGGAAATAGCTGCCGGCAGCGTCCGGTGCGGCCACTACCGGCGTTGCAGACGAGGTGACTAATACCGGATCAGGCATCCCCGGCAGCGGCAAGCCGTCTGCGCGGGTGATGAATCCGACAGCGAACACCGGCGGTCGTTCCAGCCGGCAGAGGACATAGTCCCCCCCGTCGGTCAGTCCGGGCGCAGGAGTGCCCCCGGGGAGCGTCGGCAGGATGATCACCCGGCCACCCTGCCGCTCGGCCGGACAGGCATAGGTGTAGTGGATCGCCGGGCCGCGGCGGAGCAGCCGGTAAAGCGACAGGAGATCTCCCGCGGCGGCAGGAGCATCCAGTTCCACCCGCGTCTCCGGTGGGAGTGGCGCGCTGGCGGCCAGGTGAAAGGCGGCCAGTGGCTCCAGCGCTTCGTCGCCGGTTGGCGGCACATCCGACGAGTCGAGTGGATGGAAATCGATCCAGGTGCCGTCCGGGAGTTCCGTGGTGAAGATGATTCGGTTGCCGCGCTCGTCGATGAGTTCGCTGGCCGGACCGTCCAGGACTACTCCAGCGGTCGACTCACGCCGATTCATGACATCGACATCGATCCGGCCCTCGACCAGCAGGGCCGGCGGGAACTCCTCGATTGGACAGATTGGGAATGCCGCCCGGAGTTCTCCGACGACTGCGCCGTCGGCCGGCCGGTATAAGACCACGTCCTGGACGTAGCGTCGGCCCTGCACGGTGGCGCCGGAGGTCTGTGCGTACTCCTGACTGAATGCGGCGACCACGGCCGTCCCCGACGGCAAGGGCACGTCTCCCTGTACCTGCAACTCGGCCATGGCCACCAGGCCGGTCCCGGCGGGGACCGCCTCAGGATGGACATCGCCACCGCCCTCGGCCAGTCGCTCGCCCAGTTCTTCAGCCAGTGGATCCAACCAATCGCCGACAGCCGGCCCGGGGGACGGCACTGTGGGCGGCGGATCGGCCACCACCAAAAGGTACTGGCCGCCCCGGTCGATATCAACGGCCACGCCGTCGGGGCCCGCGACCAGGTTTAGCGGTTCCAGTCGCTGCCAGAGGCCGTTGGACGGATCGCACCGCAGCAGCATCCAATCCCGTCCGGCTTCAGGTAGCTTCCACATCGTCTCAAGCCGGGCGGTCGGTTGGAAGATCAGGTCCCATGGGTGCACGTCCAGGGCGCCCCAAGGCGCCCAGCCGGGGCTCAGCAACTGGGTCAGGCACTGGTTACCAACAGCGGTGACGGACACATCGGTGGAACCTGCCAAGGTGCCGGCGGGCACGACCAAACGGGCACTCCCAGCATCTGCGGGCACCTCGCCGCCGGATGCGTTCACCGCAACTGCGACGGCACGCGGGGCGAGCCGAGCGTCGAGAACCACAGTGCCGATGCCATCAGCCGAATCGGCGGTGCGGAAGACCGGTATAGCGCCATCAGCGTCCAGTCTCACGGTCACCGGACCCGGCTCGACCGGCAACGCCCAGCCTCCCCGGGCATCGGTCACGGCAGCGGACGACTTGTCCAGCCGGCTGACCCGGACAGCATCCAGCGGCAATCCGGTGTCGCCGCTGTAGACTTCACCCAGGAGCCAGGCGCCGGTGGCCATCGGGTCCACCACCGGGACCGATCCAGTAACTACCGCCGTATGACCGGCCGGATCGATCGCCCGCAACCGAAACGTCAACTCCGCCGGTGCGTCCTCTGGAACCACCACCGGGACCGACCAGCGGACAAAGAAACCTGGTTCGATCATCGAAGGCTGGTTCGGCAGATCCGCCTGAGCCGGCAGCCCGTCCACCTCGAGCGCCACCTCGGCCACGTCCACGGCGTCGGTCACCGTGACCCAGGCGGTGAATACGCCGCCCCGAACCGCTGTCGACGGCAGTTGCAGTGACAGCCGCGGCTCGGCCAAGTCCACCGGAACAGTCACCGCAGCCTGGATGGCAGCAGCGCCGCGCTCACCAACTGCGGTGATGGTCCGGTCGTAGCCTTCCGGCAGTGCGATGGCTGCGGTGAACCGGTTGTCCTTGAGTGTCGCCGGGCGACCGTTGACGCTGACCCTTTCCACCGACGGGGTGCACGTCCCCGTCACCACCACGGGCAGTTCGGTGATCCATTCATTCGGCGGCGGCGCGGTGATCGTCACCCCGAATGACACATCCACCTGCACCGTGACGGTGTCCACAACCGTCGCCCAGAGACAGCCGGCAACGGCGGTAATGGTGTTCACTCCATCCACCAATGCCACTGCAGGACATCGGAACACGCCGTTGTCCATCACGGCGGTAATGCCATTGACCGTGACCCACTCCGCCCACGGGGAAACGGTTCCCGCCACGTCCACGGATGGTTCAAACAGCACGGCGCCGTTTTCAGGCGCGTCGATCTTCACCTCCAGCGGCGGATGGAATTGCACAATCACCGAATCCTCGGCGCTGCCGCCATCTCCCGACTCCGCCCGGGCGACTAGGGTGTTGGCCCCGGGCACGAGCGGGACCACGGCCTGGAATGCCGTGCCATCGAGCACTGCGTCGATTCCGTTCACGGTCACCGTGACCACCGGTCCGGCGATCACCCCGGCAACCGTCACCGGTGATTCGACCAGGACCGCGCCGTCGACCGGCGACTGGATGGTCACGCGGATCGCCTCCGTCACGGTGAACACCGGGCCCACCGCTTCGCATTCACCCATCCGGACAATCACCGATCCGGTACGAGCACTGTCCGGCACGCGAGCCACGATGAGCCCCGCCGAGACCGACACAAATTCCAGAGGCGTTTCGCCAAGTCCGATCCAGTGCCGTTCGGGGTGTCCGGGATCGAACCCCCGTCCATAGACGGTCAACAGGGTACCCGGCGGACCGGCCCGTGGATCCACCGCGTCGATGAACGGTCCCAGGGAACAGTCGTCGCCATCGGCCGGCCAGTCCTGTCCTTCCGGCAGCGGCGGCACGGCGCTGTAGAGATCGCCACGTTCGCGACCGAACATCATGAAGGTGAATAACGGTCCGTCGGACTCAGCCCGAATGAATCCGCCCAGATGTTGCTCGACATCAAAAAATTCTGTAACCAGGTGGGCCGCTCGGCTGAACGGCGCCAGATCAACCTCTGTCGCGGCCACTTGCCGTCCGTCCTCGGAATACAGCGCCATCAGGACATGCGTCGGATCGGCAAAAGCATTCACCAGAGTCACGCCGGTCACCCAACCCAAACCCGCCGCCACATGGCTGAAAAACGCCGACCGGGATGGTCCGGTCAGCGCCGGCATCACGGAAGCCGACCCGCCGCTGTGCCGGATCACCGCCGCGGCATAGATGTTCCCCTCCAGATCATCGCTGCCAAGCACCAGGTAACCCGAGGCCAGTTGATCCGGGGGCAATTTCCATTCCTGTCCGACATCGATCTGCCGGCACGTAAGCGGATCCAAGATCACGGTCGCATGAAGCCGTTCAGCCGCACTTCGACCATCCGGCTGGGCGGTTATCGCCATGCTGACAGGCCGGCTGCCGGGATTGATCAGGTACAGGGAGGTCCCGTAGCCATCCCCACACGCATAGTGGGGCACCATCAATCGCTGCGCGGCTTTCAGCGGATCCATCAACCCCGCAACCACCAGCCGATCCGCGCCGTCAACGGACAGAGATCCGGTGAACGGAAAACTGCCCGACAGGCGAAGATATCCGCCTGCGATTCCGGGGAAGATGTCGGCCAGTCTCAGGAGGGCGCATCCATGCGCGGGCAAGACAAGACTATACGGCAGAGAGGGTTCCTTTTCCCCTCCTTCCCATGACAAAGTGATCGTGTTTTCAGCCTGGCTCGGATTCACCAACCCCACCCAATGGCTTTCGTCCGCTTGCCCCAGAACCGGCACAAAGAACTCGCTGGCTGGCTGACGGAGCAGATTAATGCCATCGCACCGGCTCAAAGATGAATCGTGGCTTTGATAAAAGGCAAAGACATCGCCGGTGGATTCCAACCTGACTGAGGATACGGCGCCATTCCATCCCGAGCCAAAGAGATCGTGAAGGTATCGGGGGTACTGAACGCCGGGTGTCAGTTCCAATTCCACCGGATTAGCCAGACCAGGCTCTGTCCGGGGACGTCCCTGCGCATCCAGCAGAGTCAGACTGACCGAACGGGTTCGCACCGACGGATTGAACAAGGCCAATCCGGTTTGCAAGCCGGGAGGAACCGGCGCCAGAAACTGCTCCCGAATCACGCCGGCAGCATAGGCCCACATCCAACAGCAGCCAATCCACACCCACAACGCGCGTCCCAAGGCACCTTTTCCGCGGCATGTAGCTATCCGATACTGCCTTCGTTTGGTCATCATTCCAGATCCCCGATCCCCTCTATAGTCAGATACCCCGCTGGAGAACACGCCATCATGGTTGGCAAAGATTACCGTCCTCCGATTCGCCGACTGTCACCACCTGCTCCACCAGCACATCACCCAGACGTATGTACTCATACCCGCCGTCCAACACCTGCAAATACTCCGGCGCCTCAGGATTACCTGTGTAGATCCAAATCCAGTAAGCACCTGGAGGCAACGCACTCAGGCGGACCAGACCACCGGCATCCGATTGACCGCTCACCGCCCAGGGTTCCAACTCGTTGGCGTCACCGATCTCGGCGTAGACTCCCGCCAGCGGGTGTCCATCGATATCCTGCAGTCGAAGGTGCAATTCGGCGCACGTTGGGCTGCACGGCGCAAGCGTCACATTATCAACGGTCGGCACGCCATCGGGCAGAACCAGCGTCGCGCAGTAGAATCGGCGCTCCCGGTCCCAGGCGTACACGTCATAGGCGGTCTCCGGAGCCACACCCAACGCCTGCCAGACACCCGCGGACAGTTCCGCCACATCGAGCAGAACCGGCGGCAGGTCCGGGTCGGCCGGGACGAGATCCAGGTCGGTCACCGCCAACACCGGCTCACCGGCACCATCCATTACGGCTCCACTGACCACCGACCATCCGGTCATCATATCGCCCAAATCGGTTTCCGGCCCTGTCAGGGTGATCTCCCAGGTGTCGCTGCCGTCTCCCTGGCTCGGCGGTCGATCCAGAATCAGGCGCGCCCGGCCGGTCGGGAAATAGCCGAATCCAGAGAACTGGCCGGTGTCTTCACATACCGACCAGCCGTAACTGACATACTCGCCTCCGGCCAGCTGGCGTTCCCACCGCACGAACGCGTTCTCAGGCAGCGGTCTCAGAAATGCAGCTGACCACAGGCGTCCAGTGACCATATATTCAGAACGCGGGGGGATCTGCACGTTGTCCAGTATCAATTCGCCGGCAGGGAAGTTGATATCCGTACTGTGATAACCAACGGTTTCATCCAGCGCCTCAAGTTGGTACCCTTCCCCTGGCCTCATGCCCAGCACCGTAAACCGACCGAACTCCACAAGAACCTGATTCGGGTTTGAATAGTAGAAGAGGTTCGAGCCATCCGGCCGATGGGCGTACACATTCACCCAAAGTGGAATGCTTTCGATCGGCATTCCAGCTCCATCCACAACATCCCCGGAAACGGCGGTCACCCCGGTTTCCAGCAGGATGGCGGCGCCACCGGCTGCCGCAACATCCACCAGAATTTCGTCCTGCCCGTCACCTTGTGATTCCGGCCATGGCACCACCAGGAGCGCCCGGCCGGTGGGCAGATAGTTGGAACCGAAATCAAAGTACCCTTCCTCAACCGTGCAGGCACTCCCCAGAGGATAGAACTCGCCCGATACCGACTCCGCCCAAAGTTCCACTGACCATTGGATCAAAGCGGCTCTGGCGCCGGCCGAGAACGCGTTGCCGGAGACAGCGTACAAGTTCACCGGCAGGAGATGGATATCAGTGAGCACCAGTTGTTGAGCCGGGAGCGCGACGGTGGTCCCGTAAGCGTTTCCGCCCGCATCCCAGGCAATCACATCGTAAGTCACCCCGGGTTTCGCTCCCCGGATGGACCAGTTGCCTGAGAACTGGTTGGCAGTTGGCTCGCTGAGATCCGGGTCATGCGGCCGGACCCGCAATCCAACCAGCCCGCTAACGGGAGTACCGCCCGCGTCGCGGGCGTCGCCGCGTATCACGCTGATCCGCGTGTCGAGCGATACGTCTGTCTGACCCGCCGCAGCGTCCAGATCGGTCCAATCCTCTCCCTCTCCCTGGCTGTGGGGCCAGCGTGAAAGGACCCGCGCCCGACCCGTTGGCAGGAACGCATTGCTGAACTGGAAGGCACCATCGGCATCGGCATTGATTATTTGAGTGCGCACATATATCCCCGCCGACTCTTCCCGCTGGAGTTCCACGCTCTGCCCCGACAGCCGGGTGATTCCATCAGCGGCTCTCACGGTGCCCGTGATGGTGTATTGGCCGAATGCGCTGGAGATCACGACCAGCCGAAGCTCACCGGATTCGAGCACCAGCGGTACTGCCGGGGTGCTTCGTCCGTCGACCAGGGCCGAATACTGCAGGTCCATGCCTGCCGGCAGACCCGGGAAAACCGCCTCGCCGGCATCCCCGGTCCTGCCCGGCCAGGTTAAAAACGCCGAAAATTGCGTCGAACGGACCTGAATCTCGGAGTCCGCGATCGGAACACCTGCATGGGTTTCTGTCCGAACAACAAGATCGGCGCCACCTCGATCCAGCACCAACGCGTACATGTCCAGGCTTTCGTCTGCCGGCACTCGAATCAGCGTCTCGTACAGCCATCGGCCGTCCGGATGCCTGGCCAGGATTTCCAGATCGATTTCACGGAGCGGATCCAGGTACACAAACCGCCCGTCGGCATCCGTGGTGCCGGAATTAACGGTCTCACTATAACTGTTCCGCCTGAATATGAGAACGGACACCCCCGCCTGGCCGATGCCCAGATGGTCCACCACGCGGCCGGTCAGGTAATCCTGCTCCAGAACCATGGTGACGGCAGCCGTCTGAACCGCCGTCACCGTGACCGCTTGGGTGGCATCACCAAACAGCGAGGCCACCGTCAGCAGGTAATCACCGGGCATGACACCGGGTATCAACCCGTCGCCCCGGGAGACCCGCCCGTACCGGACACAACCATCACCGACCCGTTCCAGTCGGAGGGTGCCATCAGGCAGCGGGTCGCCGGTGCTCAGGCTCACCGTCACGGCCACCGCGCCGCTATCGGGCACGATCAGCGTTTGGTCGGCGGCCACCGGCTCGTCTGCGGTGAGTAGCACCTGGCTTATCGTCAACCAGCTACACTCCGGCGATCCGAAGATAATATCCGTCAACCCCAAGGGCAAGGGACACGGTTGCGACATCGGAACATATTGGAAAATGCCCTGCCAATTTGTATCGGCGACTCGGCAACGGCGATATGGCACCGCTTCGCCGCGCAACAGCAGGGATTGCCCGGCCAAGGGGTGTGCGTCTGGTGTAGCATCCAGCAGCCGGCCGGAGACTCCGCCCACCAATGGCGGCAGTTCGGACAACGACGGATCCGCCCCGCCAGCCCAATTCAGATTGAGCACATCGCGCCATCGGTCGTCCGGCACCCCGGCTAAAAACTCGGCCGGACAGGCGGCCAGGCGTTCCAGCGTCTCCACCGCATCGGATCGCGTCGGCTGCGCGGTCACGCCCACGGCCAGGCCCAGCCGGCCGGGCATGCCGGGTGCGCCTGCTGGAATCACCAGATCGATCCACCGCAAGACCAACTGGCCGGCAGTAATTTCGACCGCCGACGGCGCCCGCGCTGTCTCCGCTTCGGAGAACACGACGCCCAGTGTGGGCATATTGGGTTCCATGGCGTCGTCCGTGTCCGTATCATCGTCCAGCATCAACCAGCGATCCGCGCCCCCGGGTTCGACGACGGCGTCCCCGTTGGATGTGGCGACCACCTCCCAGTTAAGCGCCTCCGGCAGCCGGAACGTCATCTCGATTGCAACCGACACCGGAGTCGGAGCCGTATTGTCCAACCACTCCACCACGCGCGCGAAATAACCGTCCGGCGGAACGAATATTCGTTTTTCCCAATTCAGATCGTCTGAACCCAGATCCCCGGTCAGGCGGATTTCATGACCGTTCACGGCCAGCATTCCCTCCGGCTGTGCCGGCATGACGTGGGACATCCCGTCCACCCAGACCGTTACTTCCGGAACTCGGACGTCGGTCATCGGCTGGATCAGCGGATCCCACTCCAGTCCGCCGTCTGTCCGGACGCGGAAAATGTAGTCATTGCCGTCTATGACCGTATGCGGCAGAGCGACGGTTCGGATCACCTGGAATGTCCCGTTGAAGTGGGCGAAATTGCCGAGGGAATCGGCCACTGCCAAATTCCAGACGTTGTCGCCGACGGCCAGCATGTCGTGATCCCACGGAACTTCGATGTGGATTTGGCCGTCAACGAGTACGAATTCAGTCCGAGTGAACCCGTTGACGGTGACCACGAGACTGTCCGCATCCAAGTCGCAGTTGTCCGTTACGGTGATATCGAAGACGACCGTGTCGGCCACGACACCCGCCCCCGTAGCCGGACTGGTCACGGTAATGATCGGCTGAGTGCCGTCCAGGGCGAATCCACTCAGGGCTTCCGCGGTGTGGCCGGCGGAATCGGGCACCGTCACATGGACCGTGTGGCCGCCGCCGGCCAGCGGATCGGCACCGGCGGGCGGATTCCAGACGCCTCCGGACGGAGTCAACTCAAATTCGGCCGTCCGCTCAACTGCATCGATGGTCACCCGGATGCCGGCCACATCGACGCCGGTGCCGTTGTCGCCGCAGGTAAACGCCAGCGGCGGCATCGGATTGCAGATATCGCCGGGACCGGGCAACTGCAGGGTCAGGTCAGGCGGCTGGCCGTCCCAGACGAAGTTAAAGCCGTACGCGGGCGAGGTCCAATTGTAGATGTCGGTCATCGTGGCGACGACCTCGACCGGTCCGTCGCCCGCGGGCGCAAGCGAACCCTCGAGACGCCAGACGCCACTGCCCTCGTCGACCAGGATGGTGTCAGGACAGAGCGCTCCCGCGGCGGTCAGTGTCCCGGCAGCCACCGGATGGGCCGACTGAAACCGGACGCTCAGCCCGACCGGGATGACGTCCACCACCAGTGCCGCGGCCGGCTGGTGCTCCAGCCAGGTGACGGCCGACCGGCGCACGGTGAAGTCACCGGACCAATTGGCAAAGTTGCCGACGATGTCGGCCACGTGGACGTTAAGGGTCCAGCTACCATCGGGCAGCTCGTCGATGGGCCGACAGGCGGCGCCAGACGCACTGAGCTGGAAGATCTCCAATGCCCGGCCGACTCCGCCTGCATCGGTCAGGGTCAAATGAACCGAGGCCGGGTCAACGCCGCGCAGGGCGTCGGCAAACGTCACCGCCAGATCGGGTCGGGGAACCGGGAACATTTGGCCGGACCAGCCGGCGGTGACCACCGGCGGCTGGGTATCCAGCGAGTCGAAGGTCCACCCAAACGGCGCCGGCATGGCATTGCCGGCCGCGTCGCGCCAGCCATCGAGAACGGCCCCATAGCGTGCATCCGACTGCAAGCCGCCGTCCGGCAGGATGGTCAGGACGCGGTTGTCGGGCGACCAGGCCAGGCCGGCCGCCGCTGGCACGCCGTCGCGGTTCCAGTCGACCGTGCCGCTATTCGGGACAATGGGTTCGCTGAAGGTGATTTGAACCGGTGCAGTCGGATCCACCTGGACGGCACCTGCGGGCGGGGTCACCACCGACACCGCCGGCGGCGTCAGGTCCACGGTCCGGAAAACAAGTTCCACAACCGCGCACATGGGATTGCCATTGGCATCGGGAACGGCAGCGTCGATCACCAGCCGATAATCACGGGAGTCAACCAGGACCGCCGGAATTCCCTCGTATATGCCGCCGTCGACCGACGGCAGCACCGTCAGTCCGACCGGTTGCCAGGCAACGCCATCAAAGTCCTCCAACCGAAGCCAACCGGGATGGCCAATCACCCACGCAGCGTCCAGGGCCTCGCTGAAGGTGAGGATCAGATGGGCGTCCAGCGGCACGGCGGTTTCCGGCCAGGTGGTGCCACCAGACCAATAGGCGACCGCGTCGACGGACGGCGGGGTCCGGTCCAGAGTCAGGATGCCCAGGTCAACCCATGCTCCCTCGTCCACATCGGTCACCGGCACGGCCAGTCGTAGCCGGCCGCCGACCGGATCGGCCACCTCCAACCGGCCGGGCAGAATTGGCAGTTCTTCGAAGACGAAATTCCCGCTGTCAGCGGTGGCGCCCAGACGTTCCACCTCGCGTCCGTCGGCTCGCTGCCCCACCCAGCGTACTGTCATGTGGGCGGCCGCGGAACCGTCTTCCGTTCGCAACGTGCCCCGGAGGTAAAATGCCGGCTCCAGAACCACTACCAGACCTTCAATCCGCTCCCCATCTGCCAGGTCGCTTTCGGCGATACCCTCCAAGCCGTGGTGACGATCCTCGGCTACCAGACGGAAATGTCCGGCCGGCACTTCGGGGAAATAGAAGGCCCCCTCGTCGTCGCAAGCGATATCCGGCTGGAATTCGGGCACTTCGGTTTCGAGCCGCAGCACCGCTCCGCTCACCGGACGGGTGCCGGCATGATTCCAGACCGCGCCCCCCAGCGCACCCACCCCGCGAAGCACGAGCACCACATCATTGTCGGCAGGCACGTTGATCTGCTGAGAAACACGATTAACTCCCGATCCGGTCCAGGCTGCCAGGGTGTAATCGCCGAACAGAATAGATGTCAATCGGAAGGTCCCGACAGCAGTGGAAGTCTGACGATAACTTCTTCCTCCAGCCAGGGGGATCAGCTCGATCCGAGCGTAGGCGGCTCCGCCGCCATCGGCGGATTGGATTGTCCCGGTCAGAGTCGCCGTCGGCGCCAGGGGCACCACCAGGCAGGCCGTCCCGCCCGGCTCAAGCTCGGCTTCGGCATAACCAGCCACCCCGGAAAGATCGGCCACTCGCACATCCACCCGCCCGTCGGGAATCCCCGGAACGTCAAACCGTCCATCGGGACCGGTGGTTGCCTCGATGTCCCGCTCGGCATAAGGCGATCCGGTATGCGGATGAATGCCAATCGTGACCCGACGGGCGCTCAGTGATGATGAATCGGTGCAGACGACTCCAGTCGGATCGCCTTCCACCACCACTCCTTCCACCGATCCCAAAGGATTGAGCACCAATTCAACCGGTGGCGGATCGCACTCGGTGGATGGGATATCCACTTCGAGTATCGCCCGGCGTCCGGTGGCAAAATCCTCCGCCCGAAGGATATATTGGCCGACGGCCACCGCCGGCAGGATGAAGGCCCCCAGGCTAGCCATTTCGGAATTGGTCACAGTTGATGCCACGATATGTCCAGCCGTGCTGCGCAGGGTGAGTTCCGCCCCTGGCACGAGTGACCCGTCAGGCAATGCGCCGTCACGAACGACGCCGCGCAGAGTTACCACCGGAGTCATCACCAGATTGAGGGTGAACATGCCACCGTCACCTAAAACCTCGATGCCGCCTGTCGCCGTCCGGACAGTATCCCCGTCCAGTACAACAGCGGACACCGTGTAGGAACCTTCCCAGACATCGTTGAATTGGAAGTGCCCTGGATCGCCCGGCGCCCCGGCATAATCGGTGTCCCAGATGCTCTCGGCCCGGGCGCTCCAAACGGGTTGTCCCTGCCGACTGACTGTCAGCTGTGCGTCCTCGAGCCGCTCTCCGGTGGCATGGAACAGGTGCACCCGGAGTCCGTTCCTCCCTAACATGCTCAAGGTGACATCCATGTCGCCGTCGGCAGCGAAATAGAGTTCCATCCAGGCCCGGTCCCCGGTGTAGAAATCCTCTGCCTCGAGCACGAAGGTGCCAGCCGGCAGGGGTCCGGAAATGGCGAACCGGCCGCCTGCGTCGGTTCGGCAATCCCAGCACCGCCCGCCTTGACCGGTCAGGGTCAGGGGAACGCCCGGCCGAACGGGTGTCACGCCGTCTCGCGCGTAAAGGGTACCGGTCAGGTTACCGACGCCGCCGGTTACGCCCAACACCACATCTACTCCGTCCAGATTGGTTCCGTTGGCCAGACCGCGCATTTCCGCAGGCGGGTAAAAGGCATTGCCACTGAACCGGACCGTGAAGGGGCCGTCCCAGACTTCTTCAAAGACGTAGGTTCCGTCGGCGGCCGACATGCTCCGCAACCGATCGGTGCGATAGACCATCTCTCCATTGTTTCCGCGGTCCAATCCGTCCAGGATCAAGGGCACGCGGACTCCCTGGCCAGAGGAGTCCCGCACCTGGCCGGCTACCGTCCGCCGGCCGCGCAAGCGGATCACCAGCGAGGCACCATCAGCCGGGACATCCACTGCTCCCGATTCCACCTCGCCATCACACGCAGCCTGATACCGGTTGGTACCCTGACTCAGCCAGATCAGAAATCGTCCATCTTCATCGGCAATCTCCGTGATGCCGCTCAATCGAACGGCAGCCCCTGCCGCTGCGGCTCCATCGGCCCGGATGACGCGACCCTGCACAGGGGCCAGGACGTCCATGACCAGTTGGACCTGATGGACGCCGGCTGTGACCCAGACATGCTCCGTGACACTGTCCCAATATCCGGGCCGAACAGCAGTCACTCGGTAGTGACCAAACGGGATTGGCTGCACCCGAAATCGCCCGTCGCCATCGGTTTCGAGATCGAGCTGAACCCTTTCCCAATCATCGGCCTTCTCCAGGTGGACCGGCGCGAATGGAACGGCGTTCCAGGCGCCTCCGAAACCGGGGGTTACCACATGGCCTTCGAGTGTGCCTCCACCGGTAAATAGAACCTGCACCTCGGTCGTGCCGCCCGGCGCAACCGCGCCTTCAGCAGTGGCTACCGCCCCGCCGTTCGGATGGACGCAGCGGATACGGAAAGAACCCCATGGCACAGTAGTGAACATGAATGCTCCGGTGCTGTCGGTCCAACCCTCGGTACTCCAGGTGGCGTCGGGCACGCTCAGCGTCAGTCGGGCATGGGGTACGCCCCGTGCGCCGTCGGGACCTTCTTCCATGACATGGCCGGTGACGCCGGCCCCGCCCGCCACCAGCAGCACCACCGCCGTATCGTCGGGGCCGTTGATGAATCCGGTGCCTTCGATCCGCCGTCCGTCCCTGAGCCACGCTTCAGCCCGGAACGAGCCCACGGTCACGCCGTCGGCATGGAACCGGCCCTCGCCGTCGAGTATCGCCGGCAGGCATCGCCCGTCGCCGCCGCAGTGGATCCGAACACCGAGGATGCTGTCGATGGGAATCCCGAGTTCGTCCACCACCTGGCCCACCACCGCTCCTGATCCATACAGGATGATCTGGGGATGGAGCACCTGACCATCCGCCTGAAAGACCAGCGGCACCCGTCGGCGGAAGCCCGTTGTCGGATCTCCGGCAATCAGAAACAAGCCTGCCGGATTGGTGTGAACGAAATCCAGTTGAAACGTGCCGTCGTCGTTTCCGTCGAAGCGGCTGAGGCAGACATCCCGGATCCCAAGACCAGACCGGGTCACGGCCCACAACTCCACCGACGGTCTGACAACTCCCCGGCCATCGGGGTAGCGTACGCGTCCCTCGACGCGGCCGCCGACTTCGTATGGTGAGTCCGGGTCAAGAATCCACACTGGCCGTGATGCATCGACGATCGCACCGTCAAGGCTCTTCATTTGACCGATGACCAGATCCGTCGTCACAAACTTGCCCACCGGCCGATTCACGGCCAATCCGACGGTGCGGCCCGAACCGATCGGCGCTGCCAGCAGTACCTCGTTGCCGATGCATTCGAAGTGTGCCGCCGCCTCACCGGCCCGCAACCCGACCGGCCGGTTGAACAAGACCAGCAACCCGCGTCCGAACTCGTCGGCGCCATGGAAAAGATCCGGAGTCAGTTTCAGTACACGCTCCACAACGAAGGGTGCCAGGGGCAGCAGGTGCTGGTCCAGTGGCGGGACAGCGGCCACATTGTTGCTTCCTTGTCGGATCTCAACGGCGATAGAAGTCCCTTTCAACAACGTCGATGGAATCACCACCTGTTGCCCCGGTGCGAGTTGGAAAGAGTACCTGAATCTCTGGCATGCCTCCGGTGACGCTGGACGGATGATCTCCAACTCGACCGCCCCGCCGCCGGTCAGGGTGACCGAATCCCCATCCAGAGGGATCAGGCAAAGGAATTCCGGTCCGTTGATGAAGCGTACGGCTCTCCCCCACTCGGACTCTGGCAAAAGTGCAGTCCGCAGAAGCGCGAAATCACCGCTATATCCGGCGTGGAGCGCGAGTGCGGCTGCCATGCTTGCCGTTTGGCCGGCTGGATCCAGGATAGCGGCGAGTGCTGCTTTCAGCTCGGCACCACGAGGGCTTGATTCCAAAGTGTGATGGAATCCACTGTCACTCCATGCGATCTCCGCCAAGTCCTCAATGAGTGTTGCGGCAACAGACACCGGATCCCGGCCAGCAGCGGTGGCGAGTCCCGCTTCGGTGACAGCCCGCGCGAACCACTCCACCGATGATCCCATAACGGTTCGGAATGCGGAGGGCAACAGCAAGGGTTGGGCTCGGCTCAGCGTGTGGCACAAGCCCAGAAACGCCAGCGATCGGCCGTAGAGAGGTTCTCCGAGCCGCGCGGCCACGGGCGGCAGCACCAAGCGGTCGGGGTTCATGGGCTGACCGACGGCGTCCACGCCGAACACCAGTCGGGCGCCCACCTCGAGGCCGGCTGAATCGCCGGCGCCGTAGGTTGCGGTGACCTTGCCTGAGCGCAGCGCCCGAAGGTGGTAGCTCAGCACCACCGTCTCGCCCGGCTCCAGAACCGGGCGGCAGTAGACGGCCGGATCGGCCGGGCAGGTGTCGTCCGCCGGGTAATCGGCGCCCAGCCATTCGACGCCGGTCATTGAGTCGGGCGCCAAGCTTAGGCGGAAGCCGTTGGCGGGCACGTTCGACACGTTGGTCACATGGGCCTGGACGAAGTACGCGGCGCCGCGCTCCACCCGGTCGGGGTGGATGAAGCTCAGCGAGAACCGCGGATTGTCGCGCACCGCCACCCCGCCCCGCGCCCGTCCCTCGATGGGCCAGCTCGGTTCGCCCGACTGCGGCTCCAGCCGGCCGGCGATGCGGAGGTCGAACTCATGGTAGCCGACTTCGTGGCCCACCACGATCCAATCCGCCGCGCCGGCGGCGCCGGGGGCGATCACCGGGCCGGTGTCGCCGAGTACGTCCTGGACCGCGGTGTTGGAGCCGTCGGCCACCGGGGCCAGGCTCAGGGGGTCGCCCGGCTGCCAGTCCGCGCTCGCGGGGAGCGCCGCCTCCGCCGTCAGGTCCGCCAGGCGGTAGCCGCTCGCCGGCGGCAGGGCGTTGCTGAGGACCAGCTGGACGCTGAAGTGTCCGTTGAGGAATCCCACCGAGCCGGGGATGAGGATGAGACCGGGGAGGCGCACGTCGGCCGGCGGCAGGCCCGGGACCGCCACCCCCGAGATGTCCAGGTCCACCGCGCCGATGGCGCAGTCCCCCTGCCCCACGTCCAGCAGCCCGCCGAATTCGGCGGGCGTCACGGGGACGGCCGGCGACGCGTGGATCACGGGGAACGCGTACTCCACCACCTGCCCCTCGAGCTCGAACCCCACGACGAACTGGTAATTCTGATAGGAATTCGCGTCGAAGACGACGCCGGCGGCGAGCAGCTCGGCCATCGTCATGGGCTCGGCGGTGACCCAGGCGATGAACAGGTCGCCGCCCACGTCCACGGCGGCGGTGTCGGGCGCGGCGAAGAGGAAGTCGCGCCCCGTGGCGACGTTCACCAGCCGGATGTCGCGCAGGTGGTAGCGGCCGGGCGCGGTGAGGCCGTCCAGGAGGAACTCGCCGCCCACGGGACACGCCAGCGCCCGCGGATAGCCCGGCGCGGCGACCGGCGCATACAGCTCGGCGCGCACCTCGTAGCGGGACGCCAGATACTCCCGGACGGCGCCGGCGTAGCCGGCGGCCGGATCGGCCAGCTCGATCCAGGTGCGGACGCGCGCGGGCACACCGGGCGGCACCACCTGCGCCACCGGCTCCACCTGCAGGCGGAACGCGGTGACGGGCACCTCGAACCGGTGCAGCCGTCCGCCGCCGCCCTGCGCCATGGCGGCGGACGCCAGCAGGGTGAGCCCCA
>JAGOHA010000037.1 GCA_017996395.1 Acidobacteriota bacterium
AAAAATGGAGGCGGCGAGCGGACTCGAACCGCTGAATGGAGGTTTTGCAGACCTCTCCCTTAGCCTCTTGGGTACGCCGCCTCAAAGAACCGGGGAGACAAAAAAGAGCCCATGCCGGGCTCTCGGGTCTTTGAAAAAAACTGGAGCGGGAAACGGGATTCGAACCCGCGACTTCAACCTTGGCAAGGTTGCACTCTACCACTGAGTTATTCCCGCTCACCAAGGCGGGGATTCTAACAAAGCCCGTCGGGGCTGTCAACACCAAATCTGTCGCGACATGCCGCGCGGCGGCAGCCGCGATCGATCAGGATTGACGGCCCAGCAGATCCAGCGCCACGCGGCACACCAGTTGGCAGAAATCCACCAGCTGGTCCGTTTCGACATACTCGTTGGTCACGTGGAACGCCTCGTCGTCACCGGGACCCCAGCCCACGGCGATCACGCCGTGGACGTTGAGCACCTTGGCGAACGTGCCGCCGCCCATCCCGAACACCTCGGGCCGGAATCCAAGAACCTCGCCGCACTGCCGCTGGATGGCGTGGACCACCGGATTGTCGGGATCCACCTGGTGCGGCTCCGTCCAGGCCTGGAACTCCAGTTTGAACTCCCCTGCCGCGGCACGGCAGCAGGCCATGAGCTGGTCTTCCACCTGCTGCCGGGTCATGCCGGGCACCGTGCGGATGTCCAGGTAGGCGACACACTCGCCGGGAACGATGTTGGGTGCGGCGCCGCCGTGAATCTCGCCCAGGTTGAGGGTGGGTGTACCCAGCTGCGGGTGCACCGCATGCGCCAGTTGCAATTCTTCGATTAGAGCCACCAGCCGGGCCATCCGGTAGACGGCGTTGACGCCGCGCTCCGGCGTGGAGCCGTGGGCCTGGCGCCCGAACGCCGTGATCTTGACGACGGCGCGACCTTTTTCGGCGATATCGATCCGCTTCATATTCTCGCCGATATCGGGAATGATGGCCCAGGTGGGATTGATCCGCCGCTCTTCCATCAGGAACCCGATGCCGAAGTCCACCCCGTCCGGGTCGGTGGCCTCCTCGTCGGACAGGGCGGCGATCTGCAGCTCGCCCGCCAGCGCGTCCTCGCCGACGGTCTCCTTCAGGATGCGCGCGGCCAGCAGGATCGCGGCCAGTGGGCCCTTGTTGTCCAGCACGCCGCGGCCCACCGCTTTCCCGTCCCGGATGGTGACGGTGTATGGATCGCTGTCCCAGCCGTCGCCGGGCGGGACGATATCCATGTGGCCGGCCAGAAGCAACCGTTGCCCCGTTCGGTCCCGGCCGATCCGGCCGATCACGTTGGGCCGGCCCTCGTGCCGGGCGTGCACGTCGTAGCGGACGCCCCAGCGGTCGAACTCGCGGGTGACGATTTCCGCCACGCGGAATTCCTCGCCGCGGAACTTGAGGTACGGGTGTTCCACGAGCTTTTCGCTCACGACGTTGACGGTGCGTTGCGCCACCATCTCCGCAAGCAGGTCCAGCATCTCCCGGGCGATCCGTTGCCGGTTCTGTGTGAAATAGTCATGGATTATCTGGCTCATCGTTTACTCCCCACCAAAAATTGACAAATAGAGGCGTATTTCACCACAAAGATACAAAGGACACAAAGGTTCTTTGAGCGTCGGGCCGATTAAGCGCCCGCTGAAGGGAAGGCAAGTCAGGCTTCTTCGGGAGTGCGGAGGTGGGTGAATTCCACCACGAACCGGCAGCCATGCGGCTGGATCGGCTCGGCCCGGACTGCCGCCTCGTGGTCGTCCAGGATTTTCTTGACGATGGTCAGCCCCAGCCCCATGCCCTCCTTCTTCGTGGAGAAGTACGGCAGGAACAGGTTCTCCCAATGTTCGTCGGCGAGTCCCCGGCCCTCGTCCTCGACACTGAGGTGCACCCGGCGGCTCTCCTCCCGGTACGCCGTGGCCACCGTGATCCGGCCGTCGCCGCCTTCCTCGGCCACGGCGTCGGCGGCGTTGCGAAGCAGGTTGTTGATGACCAGCCGGATCAGTTCCCGGTCCAGGTAGACCGGCGGCAGGCCGGGATCCAGATCCGTCTCGACGCGTCGCTCCGGGTGGGCGACGCGGAAGGCCGCGGCCGCCTCTTCGACGAGTTGGTTCAGGTTGACCGGCAGCAGCACCGGGTTGGGCAACCGGGCAAATCGGCTGAACTCCTCCACCAGGTACTTCAGGTTGCCGGTCTCCGTCTGGACCGTGGCCAGCCCGTCGTCCAGGAGCTGGCGGAATTGGCTCACGGAGTCGATGCCCGGCAGTGCCCCCGCGTCCTGAAGGCGGCCGAACTGCTTGCGGATTCGCTCCACAAAAAGCTGGATGGGCGTAAGCGGATTTTTGATCTCGTGGGCCAGTCGCTTGGCGACCTCCTGCCAGGCGGCCGCCTTCTCCGTCCGGATCAGGTCACTGACATCGTCGAACACCACCACATAGCCGCTGACCCGACCCTCGGCGTCGCGCATGGCCGACGCGGTGACGGCGAAGTGCATGGTCCGTTTGCCGGTTTCGAAGGTGATTTCCCGGCTGACCCGCTGGTGGAACTCGGCCTCCTGGAGGAGTCGCTGCAGCTCGGGCATCTTCTCCGGCGGGATCACCTCACGCAGGTACGTGGCGCCGTCCTGGACACGACGCTGCTTGAGCAGATGGCGCGTGGCGGAATTGGAGCTGGTGATCCGCAAATCGGTGTCCACCGAAACGACACCCGTGGCCACGCTGTCGAGCACGGTCTGGATGAACGTGTTGCGCTCCGCCAACTCCCGGTTCATCCCGGTCAACCCGGCATTGGCTTGTTCGATGGCTTCCTGGCTGCGCGCCAGCTCGCCCATCATCCGGTTGAACGATTGGACCAGCGTGCCGAACTCGTCGCTGGCGGTCCACTCGATGGGCCGGCTCCAGTCACGCGCCGCCACCCGCTGGGACCCCTCGATCAGGGCCTCGACCGGTCCCGTGATCTGCTTGGAGATGTAGATCCCGAACCAGACGAAGGCGAACAGGAGGCTGATGCCGGCGAAGCTCACGATCAGGAGGTACTGCCAGCGCAGCAGCTCCACCTGGTTCCGGAGCCGGAAGTATTCCTGGTACGACTTGATGATCAGGTAGGACCGGTAGGCCACCGAGCCGGGGAGCGCCTTCAGAAAGACCAAAATGCCCCGGTCGTTCCACGGGCTCGGCGCGAAGCACACCACCACGTCCCGGTCCGGATGGTTCTCCACGAAGTGGGCGATCTCGCCGGGACGCACGTTCTGCACCACCAGCGCCGGATCCTTCAGGGTCACCGCCGGCTGGCCGCGGTCCGGCCGGGCGGCGTCCTCGCGGCGCACCCGGCCCCGGGCGTCCAGCAGCAGCACGGCGTCCAACCGGCGGCGCTGGCGGAACGCGGCCAGGTCCTCCCAAGTGAGTGCGCCGCGGGCGGCCTCACTCCGAAAGTCGGCCATTTCGCCGCGGACGCTGTCGATGGCGGTGATGTAATAAGAGCGGGCCAGCTCCTCCGAGTGGCGCAGGATCTCTTCGGCCGGCGCCGAGAACCACTGGCTGATGCTCCGGTTGATCACGGTGTACGCCAGAAAGACGAACAGCCCCGTGGGGACAATGGCCAGCGCCAGAAACGCCAGCGTGAGCTTGGTCTTCACGCTGGCGAACACCGTCCGCTCCCGCTTCTCGAAGAAGGTCTTCACCAGGTAGCGGGCCAGCACCAGCACGAGCACGAGGATGAACAGCACGTTCATCACCGTGAGCACGGCCAGCAGGATGGCCTGCAGGTTGAAGGTGGGGGATTCGATTCCGCCGCCGCCCAGCTGGTACTGGGTGAAGAGCAGCACGGCCAGGGCCAGCAGGATCCCCAAAGCCAGCAAGGTGATCTTCAGCTTGGTGAGCGGCCGCGGCGATTGCTTCATGGGCACTGAACCGGCTGGCGTTTCCACGGGGTGGCGGTTTCGACCGGGATGACGAACAACAGCTTCTTCCGCTGGAGCACCACCCGCGCCTGCACGTAGCCGCCCGGCTTCAGCGGTCCGGAGGACTTCAGGAGCAGCGGCGGTTCGGCGACGGCCGCCAGCCACTCGACGGCATCATCCAGAGTGCTGAATATCCGGGCGGACGACTCTTGGTTCTCAATCGCGGTTGATCCGAAAAATTGACGCGTGCGGGGATCATACGACAGCCGTTTGTCCAGCGTCGCTTCGGCACAGAACTCATCGAACCAAACACTCCGTTCGCCGCGCAACTCGGCCTCGTACCGGAAAACGATCGTCTCGCCTCCCTCCAACAACTGGCGGAGGGCGCTCTGGTCGACGTCCCGGATGCGGCACCGCAGCGCGACCGTCTGGGACTCGCACGCGCAGTTCAGGTTGATCAGCTCGCCCTGCTCATCGAGCAAAACGTTCAGCAGGCTCCAAATGGAGAGCAGGACGGCCAGCTGGATTCTCATCGGCGCTCGGGCTCCTTCGGCGTCCGGCCGTCGAAGACGATCCGGCCGCCGACCATCGTCACGAGCACCCGGGTCTTCAGAATGTCGCCCTCCGGAATCCGCATCAGGTCTTGGTCGGTCACGGTGATATCCGCCCATTTGCCTGGGGCCAGCACCCCCTTGTCCTTCTCCTGGAACGCGGCGTACGCACTCCATTCCGTCATGCCTCGCAGGGCCTGCTCCCGGGTCATCCGCTCCATGGGGGTCCAGCCCCCCGGCGGCTGCCCCGCTTTGTCCGTGCGGGTCACTGCGGCGTAGAAGCCGAGCAGCGGATCGGGCGCCTCCACCGGAAAATCCGATCCGGTGGGGATCACCACGCCTGTGCGGATCAGGGTCTGCCAGGCGTAGGCGTAGCGGGCCCGTTCCGGTCCCAGCCGCCGGACCGCCCACGGCATGTCGGATGTGCAGTGGGTGGGCTGCATCGACGGGATCACGCCGAGCGCATGGAATCGCGGGAGGTCGGCCATCGCCAGCACTTGCGCATGTTCCACCCGGAACCGTCGTTCGCGGCCGTCGGGCAGTCCGGCCAGGACGCGCTGGTACACGTCCAGGATGGTCCGGTTGGCCCGGTCGCCGATGGCGTGAGTGCACACCTGGAAGCCGTAGCGGGCGCACAGCCGGGCGATGCGCTCCAGGGTTTCAGTCGGATTGACCGGCAGGCCGCTGGTGTCGGGGCGGTCGGTGTATGGCGCCAGGAGCCAGGCGCCCCGGGAACCCAGCGCACCGTCGGCGTACATCTTCACCGCCCGGATCGTCAGGAGGCCGGCGGCATCCTGCGAGACGCCGGCGGCGAGCTGGCTCTCCAACCACGCCTCGTCACCCTCGAGCATGGCCCAGATCCTGATGGGCATTTGGTCCGCCTGCAACAGCGCCCGGTACTGCGCCAGCTCATTGGGCCCGATGCCGGCGTCATGAACCTGGGTCAATCCCAGGGCGGCGCAGCGCTCCATCGATCGCTTCAGACGGCGGCGGATCTCGTCGGGCCGCGCCGCTGGGATTTTCGATTCGATCAGGTCGGACGCGCGATCCACCAGAATCCCGGTGGGGCGCCCGGACTCGTCCACGAGAATCTCGCCCCCGTCGATCGGTACGGCGCGATCCCCCAGGCCGGCCATTTCCATGGCCCGCCGGTTGCACCAGATCGCGTGGCCGTCCACCCGTGTCAGGACCACCGGATGCTCGGGGGCGGCGGCGGTGAGGCTGGCCTGAGTGGGAAACTGCTTCTCCGCCCACCGGTTCTGGTCCCACCCGCGGCCCAGAATCCAGTCGCCGGCCGGCGTGCCGGCGGCGGAACGCCGCACCAACGCCGCTACGTCGGCTTCGCTCGCGGCTCCGGTCAAGTCCAGAATCTCCATGGCCCGGCCCAGGCCGCCCACGTGCGCGTGGCCGTCGACAAAGCCCGGATAGGCCGCCGCGCCCGCCAAGTCCAGCACCACGGTCCGCGCGCCGGCCAGCGGCGCTATCTCCTCCCAGGAGCCGGTGGCCACCACCCGGTCGCCCCGAATGGCCAGGGCGGACACGACCGGACGCTCCGCGTCCAGTGTGTAGATGACGCCGTTCTTCAGGATCCGGTCCGCCGGTTCATCGGCCATCGCGACGCTCCAGAGGAGGGTAAAAACACATAGCATCGCCAACCGTGTTTGCATATAATAGCCTGCCTCAGTGGAAATTCGGGGCCATTGTAGCCGAAAGCAAGGATGCATTCAACGCCGATGCCCGACCGTGACGACTACCGATCTCTGTTCGCCGAATACTTCGATGCCCGCTGCCCGGACTGCCAGAACTCCCGCTGGGTGGTGGAAAACGGTGTCGCCCGCCGGTGCCACTGTTTCACCGAGGAGCTGGCGGAACACCGCCTGGCGTTCGCCGGCATCCCCCCTTCCTACCAGCGCTGCCGGCTGGACAACTTCATCCCCCAAAACGCCAAGCAGCGCGAGGCGCTGTCGTTCGTGGAGATGTTCATCACCTCGTTCCAGCGGGGCGAGGCGCTGGGCCGGGGACTGCTGATCCGCGGCCCGGTGGGCGTCGGTAAAACCCACCTGGCGGTGGCCGTCCTGCGCCGCCTCATCGAGCAGGGTTTCACCGGACGGTTCCAGAATTTCCTGCACCTCATCGAGCAGATCCGGCAGAGCTTCGATGACAGCGGCGCCGACATCGAGGGGAAACTGTTCCGCCGGCTGAGCCGCTGCCAGGTGGTGCTGCTCGACGAGCTGGGGGCCACCCGCCCCACCGAGTTCGTCTTCAACAAGCTGTACGACATCATCAATTTCTGTTTCGATCAGCGGATCTCGGTGCTGTTCACCACCAACTACCTGGACCATGCGGCCCGACCCGGCTGGTCGGCGCCCGCCGCCTCTCCGGCGGCCGATTCCGAGGGGCGTCCGACGACCGAGCCGGCCGGCCCGGGCTCGGCCACGGCATACACCCTGGCCGAGCGGATCACCCAGCGGCTCTACTCGCGGATCATGGAGCGGTGCACCGACGTGGTGCTGCAGGGATCCGACTACCGCCTCCGGCACAAGGCCAAAAGCTGAGAGCCGGTGTCTCCTGGTCATATTTCCGAAAAAATGGTGCAGGAATCGTGGCGGCGGCGGCGGTCAGCCCTTGACTTCGATTTTCTCGAAGGTGAGCAGCACGCGGGAATCGACCAGTTTGCCTTTGGTGATCGCCGGGAACACGATAGATGAATCGATCATGTTCCGGACCTTGACCGCCGTCCCCGGATCGCCCCCGGAAATGGAGAGGATCTCCGCGCTGCCGTCGGAGCGAACATGGGTGAGCACGCCCAGGCGGTCGCCCTTCAGTTTCTGAAAATCGTTTGCCGCGAACATCTTGACCGAGACCGTGCTGATCCGCGGCTGATAGACCTGGTCGGAGGAGATCCGCTCGGGGGAAAAATCATAGAGGTTCTCGAGATACTGCCGTTCCACCAGGTTCTCCGCCATGCCGTTGCCCGTGGAATCGTCCAGGAAGGTCTGCAGGTTCTCAAGTCCCACCGGCGAATAGACCAACAGCGAGATGGCCAGGAAGAACAGCACCGTGATGGGCACGGCGAGGAAAACTGTCCGCAGATGCTCGGCCATCGAGAACTCGAGCAAGCGGAACTGCAGGGTGGCGAACCAGTCGGATTGCAGGGGATGGGGTGCGAAATTGAGCCGGGAATTCAGCGCGTAAGTCAGTCGGGCAGGTGCTGAAACAGCGGGCAGGCTCCGGACCATGTCACGGGCTTCGGTCATGCGGGCGAGGTACATGCGGCACGCGGCGCAGCGCGTCAGGTGACCGTTCAGATCCATCTCATCCGCGCTCGAAAGCTCGCCGTCGATGTATTCGTGAACCAGAATCTTGTAGTTGTCACATTCCATATGGATACCCTTACAGATAACTGTCCATCAAACCCCGCAACTGCTCGCGCGCCCGGGCGATCCGGCTCTTGACCGTGCCCAGGGACAGCCCGAGGCAGTTACCGATCTCCTCATAGGACATGGCCTCGATGTCCCGCAGCAACAGCACCATCCGGTATTTGAACGGCAGCCGGTCCAGACAGCGCTGCAGGTTCTTCCGCGCTTCCTGCACGGCGCACGCCTGCTCCGGACTCGGCGCGCCGCCGCTCAGGGACAAGTTGAGCCGGATCATCGCCGCGTGGTTCAGCTCGTGGAGCGAGACCGTGTGGCCGCGGCGTCGCACGCGCCACCAGCGTTGCCGGTTGGCCGCCTTGTTGGCCACGATCCGGTACAGCCACGTCTTCAAGGATGACTCGCCGCGGAATGTGTCCAGTTTCCGGTAGACGGTCATGAAGACGTCCTGGGTCAGATCGAGGGCGTCGTCAAAATGGCCCAGCAGGCGATAGGCCAGATGAAAAATCATGTCGCGGTATTCGGTGTAGACATCCTCGAAACAGCAGCACGCGCGGGCGGCATCGCCCGCTGTGATTTCGGAGTCCGAATACGGCAGGACCAGTTTTGCTTCCGGGATGTCTTTCAACGTCAGATCCTGAGTAGCCATCGCCGGTTTCTCCCGAAGTCCTGATCAATTAGACAACAGGCCTCGGAAAAAGTTCCGTCCAGTTGAATTATAGCATACGCCCCCGCGTCGAAATGTGTTGACAACAAGTGTCCCAATCTATACCATCAAATTCAGATCGCTAGCTAAGTCATTGATATATGAGCTTTTCGCTTCATTATTATCGATGATATGTTGTTGTGCTCTCCCGTGCGGAGAGTGCGTGTTCAAGTCCCGCGCCGACTGACCAATCCAGCGTATTGAGAGCTTGTTCAGCTATCTTCATACAGGAGGCCTTATGAAACGGTGTCTCGCGTTTCTCCTGCCGGCCTCCATCGTCCTGCTGATGGGCTTCGGTCTGGCGGCTGATGCCGCCAAGCCGTCTCCCGCCGAGGAACTCCTCCCCGAATCGAGTCGCCAGTGCGCGGGTTGCCACGACGAGCTGTACAACCGCTTCGTGGCCGCCAATGCCCACGCCCGGCTGAAATCATTTGAGTGGGGAGCCGGCCTCGGCGGTTGCGAAGCCTGCCATGGGAACGCTCAGAAGCACCTCGATTCGGGAGAGAAGACCGACATCTTCTCCTTCGGGGATGCGGACGAGGCGAAAACGAACGGTGTGTGCATGACCTGCCATAAAACCGGTGAGTTTTCGCAGTGGGCCCACGGCGCGCATGCCCGCAACGGACTGGCGTGCACCGAGTGTCACACCATCCACAAGGGCAAAGGACGTACGGCCGGCAACCAGATGGTGTTGTGCGGCAGGTGCCACGCCGACATCAACGCCAAGATGAACTACCCCTCGCATCACCCGGTGCGCGAGGGCAAGATGGGTTGCACCAGCTGCCATACGCCGCATGCCGGCGCTGCGGTCGGTTCGCTGAAGACCGCCGAGCAGAAGAACGACCTGTGCCTCAAATGCCACAACCGCTACCAGGGACCGTTCGTCTTCGAACACGCACCGGTCGTGGAAGACTGCACCATCTGCCATGCCCCGCACGGTACGGCCGCCAACAACTTGTTGATGCAAAACGAACCGTTCCTCTGCCTGCAGTGCCACTCCGCCCATTTCCACATGGCCCGGATCGGCGATTCGACTCCGCACAGCGGGCCGTCGGGTGACGCCTCCAACCGCTGGGGCGCGTCGGGCTGGATCCGCGCCTACGGCACCAAGTGCACCCAGTGCCATTCCCAGGTCCACGGCTCGGACCTGCCGTCCCAGGGCGTCAGCAGCCATGGCGGCAACCTGAGCCGGTAGAGGAGGCCGCGCATGAAAACACATCTCACGATCATCGCGCTCGTCGTGGCGGCGCTGGCCGCCCCGCTTCTCGCCCAGGGTGGCGCCACGCGCACGGAAGGCAAGTTCGTCATCGGCATCACCGGTGACGATCTGGACCGGTACATCGGCCGGGCCGCCGAGTACGAAATCGCCGACCAGGGCGTCCGCCCCTGGGTCAAGGCATACCTGGAACTGCTGAAACGCGACCTGTATCTCGAGATGGTCGCGGCGCACAGTGGCAATCCCGACGACCAGTTTTACCGGGTCCACGTGAACGCCGCCCGGGTCTGGGACAGCCAGTTCACCTACCGCCGGTTTCTGCACCGCCTGGACCACGACCCGCTCGCCAACATCGACACCACCCAGGTGGCCGGTCACTTGTACACGTATGCCGACGACCTGGCCCCCGCCCACGATTACCGGATCACGTACAGCGAGATCGCGTTCCTGAACGAATTCAGGAGCCCGCAGGCGGAATGGCTCTCGCTCCGGTTCGATTACAACCGCCAGCAGCGCGAGGGCGCCCACCAGTCCACCCAGCTGAATCACTGTTCCTCCTGCCACGTCACGGGTCAGGTGCGGCCCGTGGATGAAGCCCAGGACGACTTTCAGTTCGGCATCGCCGTGGACACCGCCAAAGCCGGCGGATCCTACACGTTCCAGTACCGCCGCTTCAGCGACTCGGCGGGGTCCCTACCCTACCTGTTCGACGAAGCGGTCCACCCCGGCACCCGGCTGGATGTGTTCACCAACCGGATCCTCTACGACCGCACGGATGGAGAGATCCCCATCAGCCAGGTGCCCGACACCAACAAAATGCTCCATGCCCTGAAGGCCTACTACAACATCGATGACCGCAACAAGGTCACCGGCGCCTTCCTCTATTCCGAAGTCGAGAACGAGAGCAGCGATCTCAAAATCTACTCCCGCAACTACACCGGACGCTACACCGGATCGCTCGGGCGCGGCGTGACCGTCAACGCCCGGTTCCGCTATTCGAACCTCGACAACGCCACGACCTACGTGGAGCTTCCGGACCAGGTGGCCAACGCGGGGCCGCAAGCCGGCCGGACATACGCGGAGGCCTATCCAACCTTCGGCGGGGCGTCGTTCACCCGCTACTCGGCCCTGTCGCGGGAAAACACCGAATTCGATGCCGACCTGAGCGTGCCCCTCCCCGGCCGGAACCGGTTCGTCGCGGAATACGATTTCGAGGACACTGCCCGGGACTACTTCGAGACCGGCTCCACCCGCGAGCATCAGCTGACCTTCACCTTCCGGACCGACCACCGCCGGGAGCTGTCGGGCTGGGCCCGCTACCAGGCGTCCTTTATCGACAACCCCTTTGCCAATCAGAAAGCCGCGGTGGAGGAAGTGCTCCAGCCGTATTCGACTCCGGGTGCCGTGCCGTTCCCGGGTGTCCAGTACTTCCAGTTGTACGCATCGCGGCAAGCCACGCTCACCAACCAGCCCACCATGGCCCACGACCTGAAACTCAGCGGAACCTGGAAGCCGATCCGGAACGGCGGCCTGAACGTGGCGTACAACCTCAAGCACTCGACCAACGACGAGTTGAATTTCTCGGACTGGTCCCAGACGGTCCACACCATCGGCGCGGACGCCTGGTATGCCCCGGACGAGAAGATCACACTCAACGCCGGGATCCACTACACCGATTACGAGACGGAGTCGCTGTTCGTGCAGCCCGTCTGGAATGGTTGAGCGGCCGGCGTCACGACGGGCCAGTTTGGCTCGTTATACGATCCGATGGACTACCGCGGCCACGACACCAACGCGTTCGTCACCGTCATTTTCATTCCCCGCGAGCGCCTGCGCATCTACGCGGAGTTCACCTTCAACCAGGTGGACGAGGGACTCGACGGGATCTCAATCAACCTGGCCCAGGTCCCCGGTGTGCCACCGGGAAACCTGTTTGATTACGCCATCGACGAAACCCTGGGCGCCTATTCCCATGTCGACGTCCGCCACATCATGGGCAAGTACGGATTCTCCTATGAGTTCGCCAACGGCATCACCCTGATGTCCTACCTCAAGCACGACGATTACAACGACAACACCCCGTACCTGTTCGACGCCACTGGAACCGTGATCAGCCTGGTCGCCGGGCTCGGCTACCGATTCTGATCTGCGCGGACATCACGCTCTGTCCGAACCGCCGGCTGGTCGCCGGCGGTTCTTTTTTTCGCCGGTCCCTGCACCGCCGGGCTTTCCGGTTGCAACGAATCGCGTTTACTGATAAGATTTACAAACAGATCGTGAGCATCCACACCCCGTGCGGCATGCTGAAGATGCCCCCAGGCCGAGAGGCCGGCAGGGGCGTGATCTTTGAATCGTAAATTGTGTATTTCCGGAGCGGCGGCGGCAAACGCTCCCGCGCCTGACGCGGGAGAGGAAAGTCCGGACTCCACAGGGCGGTGCGCCTCCTAACGGGAGGGAGGGGCGACCCTACGGAAAGTGCAACAGAGAGCAGACCGCCGATGGCCCGCGTGGCTCAGGCAAGGGTGAAACGGTGGGGCAAGAGCCCACCAGGTCCGGTGGCGACACCGGATGCTTGGCAAACCCCGCACGGAGCAAGGCCGAATAGGAAGGCGTTTGAGGCCGGCCCGGCCGATGCCTTCGGGTAGGCCGCACGAGCGCCGGGGAAACCTGGCGCCCAGAGGAATGTTTGCCCCGCCTCTCCACGGAGAGGCGGAACAGAATCCGGCTTACAAGCCGCTCCGGAATTTTTCTGAAGTCGGATCTTCAATCCGTCTAATGTTCAAACCAAATACAAGGAGATAGCATCATGGGCGAACCTGGTTTCTGGATGGGCGATGACGCCAAGAACACCCCGATCCCCGCAGACCGCGTGATCAAGGCTGACCCGGTGAACCGGCTGCTGGCCGCGCTGATCGACTGGGTCATCACCACGGCGGGCATGATTCTGTGCATCCTGCCCGGCATCGCGTACGCCTTGTGCAAAGACGCGCTCTACGACGGCCGGAGTTTCGGCAAGAAGGTCATGGGCCTGCAGGTCATCAACGCCCAGACGTTGACTCCCTGCAAGCTGATGGAATCGGTCATCCGCAACGTCTCCCTGATGATCCCGATCTTCGGCCTCATCGACGCCGTGATGGTGTTCGTCGATCCGGACGGCTACCGGTTCGGCGACAAGTGGGCCACCACGCGGGTCATCGAGAACAAGTAGGCATCCCCGAATCCTGCACAGGAGGCATTGACCATGACAGATGCGGAACTCCAAAAAAACCGGTTCATCGCCCTGGCCATCGACATCGGCGCGATTTTCACGCTGGTCATCGTGGTCGTCATCGTGGGCATCGTCGGGAACATCATCTCCTCGATTCTGGGCAGCATCGTCCAGATCGCCGGAGCCGCCATCATGTGCGGCTTCATCCTGCTGCGCGACTACATCGTCAAGGGCAACAGCATCGGCAAGCACCTGATGAAGATCAAGGTGGTGACCATGGCGGGCGGCCCCATCGAGTTGATGCACTCGGTCAAGCGCAACCTGGTCTACTCGCTGACTTCGCTCATCTGGCTGCTGACCAGCATCATCACGCTGATCCCCTTCCTGGGCTGCATCGCGGGCGTCATCCTGTCCTTGCTGCAGTTTGTCGTGGGACTGGCCGTGCTGGCGTTCGCCGTATGGGAAGCGATCACCATCACTAAGTCGCCGGAGGGTCTGCGCTGGAGTGACACGTTCGCCGGAACCCGGGTCGTCCGCCAGTAAGCGCCTTCCGGTGCTGAAACTGGTCGGACTGCTCTTCGCTCTCTTCGGCCTCGCGGTGATCGCCGACGGTCTCAGATCGCCGCAGGTGCAGATCACCAGTCGCATCCTGGCGGGGGGGATTCAGGTCTACCAGGACCGGATATCCCCCCTGCTCCATCTCAACCACCGCCTCCAGTTTTGCCGCTTCACCCCCACCTGCAGCGAGTACATGCGGCAGGCGCTCCTGAAATACGGGCTCTTCCCCGGCCTGGCCAAGGGCACCTGGCGCATCATGCGGTGCAACCCCTGGAATCCGGGCGGCGTCGATCCTCCCTGAAATCCGGCCGGGCACGGCGCCGGCCGTCTCCTTCATTTCACCTTTGCATTGTTCCGGCGGGATTCCGGTTGGCCGAAAAGCCACGCCAGATCGGCGGGTTGGCCGGCATACAACCGCGAGTAGTAGTTCCAGTTCCGGTAGATCGCCTTCACGTAGTTGCGCGACTGGGCCATGGGGATGAGTTCCACGATCTCCGGCAGGCCGTATTTGTGCTCGTGTCGACGGTTGACGTCACGGATGCGGCGAGGACCGCCGTTGTACGCGGCCAGGGCCAGGGCCATCTTCCGGTCGAAATACCGGTACTGCTTCACGAGGTAGCGGCAGCCCAGCGGCAGGTTGAACTCGGGCGTCTTGAGCCGGGACACGAGCTCGGCCGGATCGCCCCGAAAGCCCGCCTCCTCGGCGGCGGTGGCGGGCAGGAGTTGCATCAGCCCGATGGCGTTGGACACCGAGCGCGCATCCTCCAGAAAGGCCGATTCCTGCCGGATAAGCGCCAGGGCCAGATACGGTTCGACCCCGGTGTCGGCCAGCTCCCGCCGCAAGATCTCTTCGTACCGCACGGGGAAGAGCATGTGCCAGCAATCCGGCGACGCGTCCTCCACGCGCAGCGTATACAGCTCCGGGCACGCCCGGTGGGCGTGCCAGATCAGATCGTACGTGCGCCCGTCCTCGGCCGCGAGCCCGGCCAGGAGGGCGTGCAGCCCCGGGTCGCGGAGCGTGCGGTTGGCGGTGTCGAGGCGTTGCACCGCCGGTTCCCGGAGTCCCGCAGCGAGAGCTTCCAGCACGAAAAACCGGTCGGGCGGCGGCAGCGCCTCCAGCGGCTGGACCGGCCCGGCACAGCGGACGGGCGTGTACTTCTCCCGGAGGATGCGGGACCAGCCATCGGCCGCTTGTGTCACGCCCGTGCCGGTCGGCGGCGGGCCGCCCCACCCCTGCCGGACAAGTTCCGCATAGTACGAGAACGGGAAGACCTCCAGCAACGCCCGATGCGAGGCGTCGGCCTCGGCGGTCTGCTTCATCCGCCGGGCACAGACGCCATGCCAGTACAATCCGGCCAGCGCGAACTCGCGGCCGTCATCCATCTCGATGGCGCGGCGGAACAGGGCATCGGCCCGCACCCACTTGCCGTGGAGATACTCGGTCCAGGCCAGCTTCCAGCTGGCTTCGGCGACATCCGGGCGCCGCTGGGACAGGCGGGCGATTTCGCCGTATAGCCGGCGCACGTCGTCAGTCCGACCCGCCACCTCGGCGTCGAAGGCCGCCGGCTGCAGCAGCCGGATGTGCTCATCCGACCGGGGTGCAATCTGCCGAATCAGGGCGAGGTTCCGCTTGTACTCGTCCGTCCGGCCGAGTTTTTTACCAGCCACCGCCAGGCCGTACGCACGCGCCAGCCGGTCGTCGGCCGCGCGGGGCTGGAAGCGCTGCCACAGCACCCGCGCCTGCCGGTACTGTCCCGTCTGGGACGCGGCCTCGCCGGCAGTCCGCCAGAACGGATCGGCGGCGGCTTTCGGCGCATGGTGCGGCAAGTAACCCGCCAGGCAGGCCCAGGCGGCCCACCCGCTGCCCCTGGTCAGAAAGCCGCGGGCGATGCGGACGGCTTCCGTCGCCGGCAGCAGGGCCGGAACGGGATCGCTCCCCTCGGCCTGTTTCAATTCGCTCAGAGCGGCCAGGAAGACGGAGGGATCGGGATCGGCCACGAGCAAGGCGGCGCGCCAGTGCGCCTTCGCCGCTTCCAAACGACCTTCCGCAAGATCCAGTCGTCCCAGATTGAAATGGTGCCAGTCGGCGCGGATGCCGGGGAAGACGGACGGATCGGCCGCGGTGAGCCAGCGGCGGGCCTCCGCGATCCGCCCGTTCTGACGGTGCAACTCCACCACCTGCGACAGCAGCCGGAAATCGAGTGCGCCCACGCGTTCCGGCGCACTCAGCATTGCGTCCGTCCGCCCGAAAAGCCGCGGGTGGCTCCGGGCGATCTCCAGCGCCGTTTCGACGGCCAGTTCGGCCAGCGCGGTGTGGCGGAAAACGGCCGGATCCTCGAGACAGCTCAGGGCGGCTTCCGGTTGATCGCCGGCCAGCATCCGTCCCAGGATCAGGCCGGCCAACCCCTCGAGGCGTCGATTGCCCTCGGTCCGGTAGATCTGGAGCTGCGTCTGCCACCGGGTGACTCGTTGCTCCGACGGCAGTGCGTCGATGGCGGCCCGATCCCGGGCCAGTCGTTCCAGGTCCGGCTGCTGCGCGTACGGATCCGGGTCGGCCAACCACGGACAAGGCGCCTGCAATACAGCCAGAGCGGAGGCGCAGCATGCCGCGAGGAGGAACGTGGCGATTAATGATCTGAAGCGCAATGCTGAATAACGCTACTGATTGACCGGTCCGGGGTAACCCTTGCCGAGTCTGGTCGAGTCGCCCTCGGCCAGGATACGGACCAGTTCTTCATGGAAGTAATCGATCTTCAAGCCGAGACTGCGCGGCACCCGTTTGTCGAACATCTCCCGGCTGCGGTCGATGTCCTTCTGCAACCGCCGGTACAAGTCTTTTTCGATCCGGCCCTCGGTCACCGAGTCTTCGTTGTATAGCTTGATTTCCGAGACCAGCAGGCGAGCAAATCTGCGTGCGTCGTTGTACTGCTTCTCCTCGTCGGGCGTGGACCAAGGCTGCGCGCTCACCGGGGTTTTCACCGGAATCGACGGCGGGGTGATGACGGGCGCCGGCGTTTCGAAGCTGGGAGCAGCCGGCGTTTCCTCCAGAATCAGCTCTTCCAGCGGATGCTCCTCGAGAACGATCTCCTCCGGCTCCTCGGCCATCGGGGCGGCCGGCCCCGGCGTGAACTCCATGGATGGCGTGTACCCCATGTCAACGGGCTCTTCCAGAACGATCTCCTCAGGTTCCGCCTCAAACAAGGTGGGTATGACCGGCGTCGCAGCGGCCTCATCCACCACAATCTCCTCTTCACCCATGCTCTCGATCTTCATGACCTGGTCGATGAGTGTCGGTTCCTGTCCGAACACCGGGACCTCGGGCGCGGCCGGCGGCTCCTCGAGCCGGATCTCGTATTCATCCGGTCCGGCGGCGATCCCCTCCAGATCGAGTTCGACGGCCTGCTCCTCCGCCGGGAATTCCCGGGTGACGGCCGCCGATTTGTCGGGCGCCGCAGGGATGTCCACCGGCATGACCAGATCGACCGCGGGCGCGGCGGCGGGCGATTCCCACGGGGCGCGGATCGGCTCCGCCGCCAGTTCCTCCAGGAGTTCCTCCACCGGCTCTTCGATCAGTTCTTCCACGGCTCCGGCGGCCTGCGGTGTCTTGGCCGTGGGCGGCTCCTCGATCGCCGCCGGCGATACCGCCGCATAGATGTCCTCTTCCGGTTCCGCAACGATGGGGCCCGTGCCCGGCAGTCCCAGGCCCAGACTTTTTCGCATGGCCAAATTTTCCAGCCAGATGGCGGTGGTGGTCATGATGGTATCGCCTGCCTGGATGGCGTCCGCGTCACCGACCCGGCACCCGTCGCCGTCAACGAACAGGACGGCGGCAACCGACCCGAAGAGAACCAGCGGGAAGAGGTGGAACTTGTCGGGTTTTTCAAACCCGTCGATTTCCAGGTAACGGACTCCGGCGGGGATTGTCTCGCGGGTGAACGTCTGTCCGCCGGTCTCAGTCAACAGGGGGCCGATGACGGCGTCCGCACCGGCGGCCGTGGAGAACGTCTTCAGTCCGGTCTCAACGAATGTCGGCGGGTAGCCCCGCCCCTCCCAGCCGGACACCTGTCCCTGACGGACAAGCAGGATGAAGGCACGGTCGGCGATCCCGGCCGTGGCATCCAGCACGGCTTCGAGGATCTGCTTCTGCTCGGTGCCGCGGGTGATGCGGGAGATATCCATCATCAACCCGCTATGCCATTGTGCGGCCGCCTCATGCTCGGCGCGCAGCGGGACGAGCGTCTCCCGGATGTAATCCGCGAGTTCCTCGCCGCTGATCTGCGGGGTGATGCCCGCAGTCTGCCTCTCCAACTCCTCCAGGGTGCCTTGCGCCTTGGCCTGCACGCTCTTCAGGCGATTCTGGATCGACTCCGTGTAGGTGTTGAGCATTTCCTGAAAATAAAAGGAGAGTTTTCGTTCCGGGTCGAGGAGCTGGCTCATCGTATCTTCTCCTATTCTGTGCCAACGGTATGACAAATCGGTCTTATGCCATCATAACCAAGCAGGAAAAGCCTGTCAATAATATAGAATCAAGCAAAACCGCGTGATGTTCCCTGCCGACCGCCTAGTGCGCCGTGCGCGCCGCCTCGCGGGCTGCGCGGAGCAGCGGCTCGGCCGTCAGGTCATTCCCGACGGCGCCGCGCATCCAGTACCGGGGTGTCAGCGACCCCTGGCGGCACATGCGCTCCATCTCCGCTCCCAGCGGCTTCCCGACCAGAGCCGATTCCACCTGGAAGTGGATCAGGTGGCCCAGCGCATAGTCGGCCAGGTAGAGCGGATGGTAGATCATGTGCTGGTACACGGCCAGGATCGGGCAGTCCCTCACCCGGAACACCGGCGCGTAGTACTCGTTCCACACTTCCTTGGCCAGACGGAGGACCTCGGCCTGAAAGGCGGCGGCATCCGCCTCCGGATGCGCATACAGCCAGCGCCAGGCCCGCATCTCCACCAGCGACACGCCGGCGATCTCGTAGGTGATCCAGAAGGTGTCGAGGGCCTGCATCTGCCGCGACGCCGCGTCCGGTTCGCCCAGCCCGAGAACCTGGAGGTCGCGGGCCTGGAACACGTAGGCGAAACATTCGGTGAACGCGTTGTTGGGCACTCCGCTCATGGCATAGTGGTCCACGCCTTCCAGCGAGAGCACCTGTTCCACGTTGTGCCCGAATTCATGCATGGCGATGTTGAAGCCCTTGTAATCCATCCCCCCGGGCGCCACGCGGGTGCGCAGATGGGCCTTGTCGCCGCGCATCGACGCGCCCATGGCATGGCCGATGCCTCGGGATGCGTCCACGGCGACGTGGTCGGCGACGAACGCGGCCCGGTCGGGCGCGAAACCCAGGCGTTGCAAAATAGTGGGCAGATCGGCCTGGAAAGCCGCCACGGAGGGATAGCGCTCCCGGACGATGCGGTCCAGTTCCGCTTCCGGTTTCGCGAGCCCGCTCCGGAAGCCGCCGTACCAGATGTCGAAAGGCCTCAGTTCGCGACCCAGCCGGCGGGCGACGAGGCGACCGACATCCTGCGCCACCGGATCCCGCAACACGGCCAGGAGCAGTTGCTCCACCTCGGCTTCGGGAATCTGCCGGTCGAGGTTGAATTTGCGGTCGATGGCCGTGGGGCTGAGCGGCATGTGGGCGTCCAGCCGTCGGGCCGCATGGTACAGATTAAGCCACTGCTGATAGCGCCGGTCCCCTTCCCGCACGACATCCAATTCCTTGAGGTTGCCGTCCACCGTCTCGAACAGGCGGTTGGCGGCCGGATCCCAGGCATAGCGCGGATCGTCAATCACCTGCTGCGGGATGCTCCCGTCCACGATTCGCTCCAGGACCTTCGCCAGGAGCACCTGGCGGGACAGGCCGCCGGGTTCGGCGTACTGCGCCCGGATCTCGTCGCGGAGGTTCCAGTGGGTGACCAGCTTGCGGTCCTGCGTGTAGAGCCGCCGGTTCCCGTCCTGCAGCAGGTTGCCGATGTGGATGTTGTAGGTAGCCACGTAGTTGCCGCTCTCCGCGTGTGCCCGGCTCGACAGCTGAGAGACCTCGGCCGGGACCCGGGCGATGAACCAGTCGCCCACACGGGCCATGGCCCACTCCTCGCGGCTCCAGGTCTCCCCCAGCCGGTTTTTCTCGTCCAGAGTGTAGAACGGGAAATTCAGCATGGACAGCTGGGCGATCCGGACGCCGAACAGGTCGTCGGCGAGATGCGCGGCCGGAGCGTACTGCTGAAACAGGTAATCGACCGCCAGCGGCTGCCCGAGATCCAGCTCCAGCGGCTCCGACAAGCTGCGCCGGATCTGGTGGAACCGCCCGTGGATCAGCTCCATATTGTCCTGGATCCGGGCGAAGGTCTGCCGGCGAAGCTGCGGATCGCCGATGAACTGCTCCCGGCAGAAACGTTCGAACTCCGCTTCCGGGCCGTCAGCCGGCGTCCACAGGAAAGCCAGTTGGCGCACCCCCCGCTCCGCCCGCTCCCGGACGCCTGTGCCCCATCGCTCCGTCAGCGCTTCCACCATGCGGAGCTGGCAGTCGGCGGATATGGCGGTCACGACCGGCGCCTCAGCGGCGGTCGCCGCAAGGATATGCCCGGCAGCCGGTGCGATGGTCAACAGCGCGAAAAGTCCCCATACGACGCGGGCGTGATGTCTCATGACAGCGGTTCCTCCTACTCATGTTCCAGATTCTCCAGCATGCAGAGCGTCACCCGGGTCACCCGAAAGATGTTCGCCACTGAAACGTTGTCCGGGTTGTCGTGCGGGGTATGCCAGTAGCTGTTCCAGGGCCCGAATTCAAAATCGATCAGGTCGATGGCCGGGACGCCCAGTTCGCGGAAGGGAATGTGGTCGTCGATGATGGCGTTGGATTCGCCCTCGGCGATTTCGGGCCAGCCCAGCCGGCGGCAGCACGCCGTCAGCAACGACCATAAGTCAGGGGAGGAATACCGGTCCCGGGTCAGCGCCAGGTCGCGGTCGCCGATCATGTCCAGCAGGATCATGGCCCGCACGCTCGGCGCCTCGCCGCTGCGCCGGAGGTTGCCGGCGTGATGGCGGCTGCCGTACAGGCCATCCGTCTCGGTGATCGATTCGCCGACCGACTCCTCGCCGTCGAAAAAAAGAAAGCGATAGGTGGCCCGAGCATCGTCACGCGCCGCAATCACCCGGGCGATCTCCAGGACGGCGGCGGTGCTGGATCCCGAATCGTTGGCCCCGATGAAGTGGACGCCGGCCAGTTCCTTGGTGTCGATATGGGTCGCTACGATGATGATCCGCCGGGGATCCCCGGCTTTCTCGCCGATCACATTGGCCATCTCGATGCCGCCCCGCGGCGTCGCCGCACGGAACGGTTCCCGGCGGACGCTCAGGCCGGCGCCGGCCAGTTCCTCGGTGATCACGCGCCGGCAGGCTTCCAGACGCTCGGAGCCGGCCGGCCGCGGCGCCAGGCGGATCATCGCGGCGAAATCCCGTTCCAGCCGTTGCATATCCGCGGCGGCCTGCCACCCGCCGTTGCCGGCGGACGGTGCGGCCGCTCCGGCAGAGGGGGCCGGTCCGTCCGCCGCTGATCCGCCCGACACCCGCTCGGGAGCGCAACCGCCGGCCGCCGCCACCGCGAGAAACAGCCAGAGGAGTCCGCCGGTGCGCAAGGCACGGCCCGCGCTCCCCCCGGCTTGACTATCGGTGAACCCATTCATATAATGAGGACTCTTTTATTGCGCCAGGTCTTGGTTTTTCATTTTGAATCATCTTCCGGCTCGAGGCAACATGAAAATCTTCTCCCGGCTGGTGCTTGCGGCGGTCGTGCTCACGTTGGCGGGGGCCGCGTGGTCTCAACAGGTGGTTCAGCCGCCCGAGGGCCGCATTGCGGTCCGGGTTGAGATGGTCAACCTGCTGTGCAGCGTCCTCGATCGGCGAGGCAATTATGTGACGACCCTGCATCAGGACGACTTCATCGTTTACGAGAACAACTCGCCGCAGAAGATCGAGAACTTCAGCGCCATGAGCGATCTGCCCCTGAGCATCGCGCTTCTCATCGACACCAGCGCCTCGGTCGCCAACAAACTCAAGTTCGAACAGGATGCGGCCGCCGAGTTTTTCGCCACCGTGCTCCGGCCCCAGGACAAGGCGCTCCTGGTGGAGTTCGATACCGGTGTCACGCTCATTCAGGATTTCACCAACGACACGAACCTGCTGGGTAAACAGCTGCGCACCCTGCGGGCCGCCGGCGGCACCTCGCTCTACGACTCCGTCCTGCTGGTGGCGGAGGAAAAACTGGTGCCCGACCAGGGCGAGCGACGCAAGACCGTGATCGTCATCTCCGACGGCGAGGACACCGTCAGCAAGGTGACGTTCGAAGAAGCGCTCGAGATGGCGCAGCGATCCGGCGCCACGGTGTTCGCCATTTCCACCAACAAGGGCGGGCATTTCGGCGTCAAAGGCAGCGACGAAGGGGACACCATCCTGGAGCAGCTCACCTCGGCCACCGGCGGCAAGGCTTACTACCCGACCAAGATGGAAGACCTGAGTCTGGCGTTCCGGGAGATCAATCAGGAGTTGCGCAGCCAATACAGCATCAGCTACCGCTCCTCCAACCCGGCGCGTGACGGGACCTTCCGGGCGCTCCGCGTGGCGGTCAAGGGGAAGGATCTGCGCGTGCGCCACCGCAAGGGGTATTTCGCGCCCAAAAGCTCGGGCTCGGATTGACAGATCCGGGAGCGCATGCTATTAATCCATCACCACATAGTTTGTGATGGTTATGAGCAAAGAGGCCGAACAGCCCGATCAGCCCCCCACGCCGGACAGCCGTCGGGAGACCCCCACCACCGGGTTCTCCACCAACCGGGATCTGGAACGCCTGTTCCAGGAAGCTGAGCAGACCATCGACAAGATCGTTCACGCCAAGCGGGAATCCCGCGAGGATACGCTGGCCGTGCCGCTGTTCGTACCTGAAGCGACGGTGACGCCGATCACCCCGCCGGTCGAGGCCGAGCCGGATGAGGCGGAGCTGCTGCGGCAGGAACTGGAGCGGCTCAAGCTCCGCTATCAGGAGCTCGAGACCGATTTCCAGAATTTCCGGAACCGGGTGGAGCGGGAGGCCGAGAGCACCAGCCTGAACACCCGGGCGGAGTTGTTGAAGGACCTGCTGCAGATCATCGACATTCTGGAACTCGCCAGCAACACGTTCAATTCGGAAAAATTCTCCCATTCCGTCGACAGCTACCGAAAGGGTTTCAATCTGCTGCATCGGCAGTTTCTGGATGTCTTCGACAAGATCGGGGTGATCAAGATTCCCACCGAGGCGCAGCCGTTCGACCCGCACCTGCATCAGGCCATCACCGCCGAGGAGCGGAGCGACCTCGAGGTCCAGACCAATCTGAAGGAATTGAAGGCTGGTTACGTGTACCACGGGATCCTGCTGCGGCCGGCCATGGTCAAGGTCGGCGTGCCAAAGGCGAAGCCGAGCGAATCGCATTGATCGGTAAATATTTGTCGTAAATGATGTTTCGTGTATAATATCGGCCAACTTCAGGCAGGCTGACGAGGGCTATATGGCAAAAGTGATCGGGATTGACCTCGGGACAACCAACTCCTGCGTTGCGGTCGTCGAAGGCGGGAACAGTCAGATCATAGCCAACAGCCTGGGCGGCCGAACCACCCCGTCCATTGTCGCCTTCACCGATAAGAATGAGCGGCTGGTGGGCCAGATCGCCAAGCGCCAGGCCATCACCAACGCCGCCAACACCATCTATGCCGTGAAGCGCCTCATCGGGCGCAAATTCAACTCGCCCGAAGTCACCCGGGCCCGGGACCACCTGCCCTACCAGCTCGTGCCGGCGACCAACGGCGACGTCCGGCTCAAGATCCGCGACAAGCAGTACTCGCCGCAGGAAATCTCGGCCATGATCCTCCAGTTTCTGAAACAGTGCGCTGAGGAGTTCATCGGCTCCAAGGACCTGGAAGCGGTCATCACCGTGCCGGCCTACTTCGACGACTCCCAGCGCCAGGCGACGAAGGACGCCGGCGAGATCGCCGGCCTGAAAGTCAAACGGATCATCAACGAACCCACGGCGGCCGCGCTGGCGTACGGCCTCGGCAAGAACAAGAACGAGAAGGTGGCCGTCTACGACCTGGGCGGCGGCACCTTCGATGTCTCCATCCTGGAAATCAACGAAGGGGTGTTCGAAGTGCTGTCCACCTGCGGCGACAGCTTCCTCGGCGGCGAGGACTTCGACCAGCGCATCACGGACTGGATCATCCACGAGTTCCAGGAAGAGACCGGGATCGATCTGCGCAACGACATCCTGGCCTTGCAGCGTCTGAAGGAGGCGGCCGAAAAAGCCAAGTGCGAGCTGTCGTCGGTCACCGAGACCGCCATCTCCCTGCCGTTCATCGCCGCCGACGAGTCGGGCCCGAAACACTTCGACCGGACGCTGACCCGCCCGCAACTCGAGGAGATGGTCAAGGACCTCGTGGACCGGACTCTGGAGCCGTGCGAGAAGGCGCTGTACGACGCGAAGCTCAACGTCACCGACATCGACAAGATCATCCTGGTGGGCGGCCAGACCCGCACTCCCAGAATCCGCCAGATCGTTTCGGAATTCTTCAAGAAGCAGGCGAGCACCGAGATCAACCCCGACGAGGTGGTGGCGGTGGGCGCGGCGCTCCAGGGCGGCGTGCTGCAGGGCGACGTGAAGGACATCGTCCTCCTCGATGTCATCCCGCTCTCGCTGGGCGTGGAAACCCATGGCGGGCTGTTCACCAAGATCATCGATCGCAACTCCACCATCCCGCTGAAAAAGACGCTCCCGTTCACCACGGTGGCCGACAACCAGACGATCGTCGAGGTCCACGTCCTGCAGGGCGAGCGGGACCTGGCCGAGTTCAACCGCTCCCTCGCCAAATTCGAACTGGTGGGCATCGCCCCGGCCCCGCGGGGCGTGCCGCAGATCGACGTGGCCTTCGAGGTGGACTCCAACGGCATCCTGCACGTGTCGGCCAAGGATCAGAAGTCGGGCAAGTTGCAGGAGATCCGCGTGACGCCGTCCTCCGGGTTGTCGCAGGACGAGGTGCTGCGCATGAAAGAAGAGGCCAAGTTCTTCTCTCAGAAAGACCTGGAACGCAAGGAGCAGCGGCTGGCGCTCAACCGGCTCGACGGCCTGATCAAGAACGTGCAGCGTTCCTACAACGAATACGGCTACCTGCTGAGTCCGGACAAGTCCAACAGCGTGAAAAACACCCTGAACGAATCGACGAAGATCCTGAACCAGCTGGACCTGCCCCTGGCCTCGATCGAGAGCACCTACCAGGAGCTGGAGAAGGCGGGTATGGAAATCACCAACGCCATGCTGGCCTCGCCGGGCGTTGGCTACTCTGACGGCGACCAGGACAGCCAGACCAAAATGGAGCAGCTGCTCCGCGAAGCGATGCAGCCGCAGAAGAAAGACGAGCCCTGACGCGGTGCCGCCGGCCGCCGTCTCCCCTGCCGGTCCTTGAGACCCGGCCCCACTTCCACTATAATGACCGCTCTCGCGGCCTGACGCCGCCGACCCTGGAGGAATGATTGGCCAAGCGCGACTACTACGAAGTCCTGGAAGTGGATCGCTCCGCGTCACTGGACGAGATCAAGAAAGCCTATCGGAAGATGGCGCTCAAGCATCATCCGGACAAAAATCCGGACGACCCCGCTGCGGAGGAGAAATTCAAGGAGGCGGCGGAGGCCTACAGCGTCCTGAGCAATGCGGAAAAACGCGCCCAGTACGACCGCTTCGGGCATGCGGGCGTGTCCGGCTCGCCCTTCGAGGGCGGCTTCGACACGGTGTTCGCCGATTTCGCCGATATCTTCGATGGACTGTTCGGTTTCGGCGACCTGTTCGGCCGAGGCGGCTCGCGGGGCCGCAGCCGGGCCCACCGCGGCAACGACCTGCAGTACGAGCTGAAGATCACCTTCCTCGAGAGCGCCTTCGGCACCGCGACGAAAATCAAGATCCCCGTCCTGGAAACCTGCGCTGACTGCGGCGGATCAGGCGCCGCGCCCGGCACCAGCCCGACGGTGTGCACCACCTGTGAAGGCCGCGGCCAGATGCGCTACACCCAGGGCTTCTTCACCATCGCCCGCCCCTGCACGCATTGCGGCGGCACCGGCCGGGTGATCCGGACCCCCTGCGCCGCCTGCCACGGCCAGGGCCGGGTGCGGCGGGAGAAAACCATCGAGGTCAAGATTCCGGGCGGCGTCACGTCGGGCACCCGGCTGCGCCTGCAGGGCGAAGGCGAGGCGGGGTCCGCCGGCGGACCGCCGGGCGATTTGTACATCCTGGTCTTCGCGGAGGATCACCCGCTCTTCCACCGGGAAGGCAGCGACCTGTACCTGGAGATCCCCGTAAGCTTCACCCAGGCGGCGCTGGGCCACGAACTGATCATCCCCACGCTGTTCGGCGACGAAAAGCTCAAAGTTCCCGCCGGCACCCAGCCCGAGACCGTGTTCCGATTGCGGGGCAAAGGGATGCCGGAGATCGGGACCAGCAGCCGCGGTGACCTGTACGTGCGGGTGAAGGTTGACGTGAACAAAAAGCTGTCCCGGGAGCAGCGCAAGCTGCTGGAGGAGTTCGGCCGGCTGGCCGACGGCGACACGCTCGCGGACCAGAAAAACATGCTGCAGAAAATCCGGGAGAGCCTCTCCCGTTCGAAACCCAACTAGACGCTGTTAATCATGACGCAGGAAGCCCCGTGGGGGATCATCAGCTGGACGCTGCCGCAGGAATTGGAGGAGACGGCCTGCGAGCTCATGGTGCGGCTGGGCTCGCTGGGCGCCGCCGTCACCTACCCGGCGGCAACCGACGTGACCATCCAGGCGTACTTTCCCCCGGGCCTGGATCTTCGGCGTCTGGCCGACGAACTGCTGTTCCGCTTGTCCCCTCAGACCGCCGGCTCGTTGGCGCGGCCGCAGATCGGATCCGAAGCGCGGATCGACTGGGTGGCGCACGGGCGCGACGCCCATCGCGCCGTCACCGCCGGCCGCCACTTCCTCATCCACCCGTCGTGGGACGCGCCCGCCGATTCCCAGCGGCCCCTGCTCATCCAGATCGATCCCCAGCAGGCGTTCGGCACGGGCAGCCACGAGACCACGCGGCTCTGCATCGACCTGATGGAAAAATATCACCGCGCCCGGCACACGCGGTGCTTGGACGCGGGGTGCGGCAGCGGGATTCTGATGATCGCCCTCGACCGCTGGGCGGGCTGGCGGTGTCCGCGCACCGCGCCCCGGTTCCGCGTGGACGGCATCGACCTGGATGCAGCCAGTGTCGAAGTGGCTCGCGAGAACCTCGCCGTCAACCGGGTGCGGCTGTCGCACGCGGTGCACAGCGTGCCGCTGGAGGAATTCCAATCGGCGCCCTACCATTTTATTTTCGCCAATCTGCTGTCGGGGATCATCCTGTCCCACCGGGGCCACCTGGACCGCCTGCTCCGGCCCGGCGGGTTGATGGTGCTCAGCGGGATCCTCGGCGAGGAGCTGCACGACATGCGGCCCGCCGCGGCGGAGCGCGGCTGGACGATCCTGGACGAAGCCCGGGCGGGCGATTGGGCGGCGCTGGTGGTCCGGAAGCCGTCCGCCCCGACGCCGCCCGTGAGGTGAACCGTGGGCGCCAAACGCACCCCTCCGCCTGAATCCGCCACCGACCGCGCCCGGCTGCTCGGGGCCATGGACGAGCTGGCCGAGTCGAACCGGCGCCTGCTCAACCGCGAACACCAGCTGCAGCGGGAGCAGCATTTCCGCGAGCTGTTCAATCGGATCGTCACGCGGCTCATCTCGTCCGACGACCTCAAGCGGACGCTGGACGACGTGCTGGTGATCCTGTGCGCGGCCACCGAATCGGGCATCGGCGCGATCTACCTGCAAGCGCCCGAGGAGAGCCGTTTTCTGCCCTTCGCCAGCCACAACCTCCCCGACCACCTGCCGCCGCTGGAACCGGGGGTCGGTCTGTTCGGCTTCGTCACCCGGGAGAAAAAGCAGTACGTGTCCGGGGACATCCCGCCCACCTTTCCCCTGAAGATCCGGCTGGCCGACGACGTGGAGGTGCCGCCGCGCGTGGTACTCATTCAGCCCCTGCTCCGCGCGGACCAGCTCCTGGGCGTGCTGGTCGCCGGGACCACCGCCAGCTATTCGCCCGAGATGCTGGACCTGGTGCAGCGCGCCGCCGTCCAGATCGCCATCGCCATCCTGAACGCCGTCACGCTCCAGCGGGCGATCGGCCTGGCCCGGGAGTTGAAGTTCAAATCGGAGTCGCTCCGCGAGCGGTACCGGGAGCTGGAGCGCGCCCACCAGCTCAAGACGGCGTTCCTGGCCGCCGCGTCCCACGAGCTGAAGACCCCCCTCAACGCCATCATCGGTTTCGCCAATGTGCTCCTGAAGCAGGCGCACGGCCCGCTCAACCCGCGGCAGCAGGAGTACGCCCAGTACATCAGGAAGAACGGCGACCACCTGCTCAAGCTCATCAACGACACCCTGGACCTGTCCCGGATCGAGTCGGGCAAAGTGGCGCTGGTGCGCCGCCGGATCAACCTGGCGCAACTCCTCAAGGAATGCGTGCAATCCATCCGGCCGCTGGCGGACCGCAAGTCGCAAACGGTCCACCTGCGGCTCGGGGAGTCCATCCCCCCGGTGACGGCGGACCGCAGCAAGCTGAAGCAGATCGTCTTCAACCTGCTGAGCAACGCTATCAAGTTCGCCCCCGAAGGCTCCGCCATCACCGTGCAGGCGCAGCTCACGGAGTTCGGAGACGAGATCCGGATTTCCGTGACCGACGGCGGCCCGGCCATCGCGGCGGAAGAGCGGGAACGGATCTTCGAGCCGTTCGTCCGCGCCGCCCAGGCCGCCGGAACGGAAGGCACCGGGCTGGGGCTGGCCCTGGTGCGCAAGCTGGTGGAACTCCACGGCGGGCGGGTCTGGGTGGAGCCGGCCACGGCCAACGGCAACACGTTCCACGTCACCCTGCCCACCGCCGGGTTCGACGCCCGGGGGGGTCGGCGGGGCGAGATCGTCAAGGCGAGGCGGCCCTACGATGCATAATCCACCCCTGCTGCTCCTCGTGGATGATGTCGCGGAGAACCTGGTTCTGCTGGAGGCCATCTTCGCCCCCGAGGGATATGCCACCCGAAGCGCCGAAAACGGTGCGGACGCCCTGCGGATCGCCCGCGCGGAGGCGCCGGACCTCGTGCTGCTGGACGTGCTCATGCCCGGGCAGGACGGCTTCGCCGTGTGCCGGTCGCTGCGCGCGGATGCGGCCACGCGCTTCATCCCGGTCATCATGGTGACGGCGCTCAACGAACTGGAGGACCGGATCCAGGGGCTGGAGGCCGGGGCGGACGATTTCATCTCCAAGCCCTTCAGCGACGACCTGTTGCTGGCCAAGGTGCGCTCGTTGCTCAGGTTGAAACAGTCGCGGGACGAGCTCGAGGCGCTGAAAACCGACTTCGCCAACATGATCGTGCACGACCTGCGCACGCCCACCCACGCCATCCTCGGCCTGGCCGAGCTGCTCAGTGAGGATTCGGCCGGCGGCATCGACGCCCGCCGCATGCTGGATCTGATCGCCACCAGCGCCCGCAAGATCGACCAGCAGATCACCGACTTCCTCGAGGCCAGCCGTCTGGAAACGGGCCGCCTCAAACTGCAGATCCGCGCCGACGACGTCGTCGCCCTGGCCCGCCGCGTCATGGACCAGGCCCGGCCCGGCGGGCGGGCCCGGCAGATCCGGCTGGAGCTGGAAGCCCCGCCCGAGCTCGTCGCCCGGGTGGACGGCGACCGGCTGGGCCACGTGTTCCTGAACCTGATCCAGAACGCCATGAAGTTCTCACCCGCCGGCGGTACGGTCACCGTCCGCATCGGCGCCGCCGGCGACCGCCTCGAGGTCACGGTGGACGACGAGGGCCCGGGGTTACCCGAGACGGACGCCGCCGCCCTCTTTGAGAAGTACATCCAGGGGGAGCGGCGCACCGGCGGCGTCGGCCTGGGCCTGTTCATCTGCAAGACCATCGTCGAGGCGCACGGCGGCCGGATCTGGGCCGAGAACCGCCCCGGCGGCGGCGCCCGCTTCCGCTTCGAGCTGCCGCTGCAGCCGCCGGACCAA
>JAGOHA010000001.1:0-13154 GCA_017996395.1 Acidobacteriota bacterium
CCGGGCTCCGCTATAATGCTGAAAAACAGCAGGTGGTGCCCCATGAGCGATCCCCAACTCCGGAACATTCTGTTCACCACGGATTTCTCCGAAGCGGCCGAGGCGGCCTTGCCCTACGCGTCGGCGCTGGCCGCCAGGTCCGGTGCCACCCTTCACGTGTTCCATGCGGTGACACCCCATGCCTACGATCCACAGCGTGTCGCCGAAGAGTTCGCCACCCTGGCGCGGTTCTTTGACGCCGAGGAGGACCAGGCCCGTAACAAGCTGGCCGACGCCGCCGGCGGCGGCCGCATCCGGACCATCCAGGCAACGCGCCGGGGATTCAGCGTTCCGTCCATGATCATGGATTACGTCGCCGAACAGGCGATCGACCTGATGGTGATGTCCACCCACGGCCGGCGCAGCCTTGAGCAGGTGGTGTTCGGGAGCGTCGCCGAGGCGGTGTTGCGCCGCTGCCCCTGCCCGGCCTGGCTGGTGCGGCAAGGCATGCGGCCCTGTCTGACGGCCGACGGGCGGGACCTGCACCTGGACCACGTCCTCGTCCCCACCGATTTCTCGGCCAATTCCGTCCGGCCCATGCGCTGGCTCCCCCTCATCCGGGGGAACTGCGATCCCCAAATCCATCTCCTGCATGCGGTGGAGGCGCGGTTCCACCCCGCCTACTATGCCGGCGGTGTCGAGTCCGTCTTTGAGCTGGACCCCGAGGCGAAGGGCCGAATGGAGGCGAAGATCCGCCGGTTGTTTGCCCTGCCGGATGAAGGCGCACCCGGAGTCACCATCGCGTTGCGGGAAGGCGCGCCGCCGGCGACCATCGTGGATTACACCACGGAGGCGGGCATCGACCTGGTCATCCTGTCCAACAACGGTTACGACGAAGTCGAGGATTACGTGGTGGGGAGCACCACGGAACGGGTCATCCGGCGGTCGACCGTGCCGGTCCTCGTGGTCTGAGCTCCCGCTCCAGCGCGGCCTGCAGCGCCAGCATCTGGCCGGTGTCGGTCTCGTGGTCATATCCGAGCAGGTGCAGCAGGCCATGGAGATGCAGGACGGCCAGCTCGTCGGCCAGCTCGATCCCGCCCTGGCGCGCATACTCGGCCGCCACTTCCGGCGCTATGAAAATGTCCCCCAGATAGGTTCGCCCGTCTTCGCCGGAATCGGTGGCGGGGAACGAGAGGACATCGGTCGGCTCATCGAGGTCGCGGTACAACCGGTTCAGCTCCCGGATCCGCTCCGAGCGGCAGAATACCACCGTCAGCAGGGATCCGGAGACGTCCAGCCGGCGCATGGCGCTCAGGAGCAGCCGGCGGGACGCCTTGGTGTCGATCCGGTGCTGGCGCTGAAGATTCTTGAAATAGACCGTGTTCATCGTTTGTTTCCCCTGCGGAAAGTCTGCCCGGGACCCGACCGTCCGCCTGGCTTCAGCGGGTTGGAAGAGCGGATGGCGCGTCGCCGGGCGGGACGCAGAAATACCCTTCGAACAGCCAGTCGGGCGGCAGCGGGCGGACGCGGCGGATGTCCAGCCGGGGGCAGCCGTCCAGTTCCAGCGTCCCCAGGTCGCCCGCCAGCGGGAGCGACCGCTCGCCCAGAATCATCGGCGCGAAATAGAGGCAGAACTCGTCGGCCAGCCCCGCCCGGATGAAGCCGGCCGTGGTGCGGCTGCCGCCCTCCACCAGCACCGAGGACACGCCGGCGTCAGCCAGGTGACGGAGCGCTGCCGCCAGATCCAGTCCGCCGACGCCCGCCGTCGTGACAGGGACCACCGTCACACCACGGGCGGCCAAGGCATCGCGGGCCGTGGGTGGCGCTGCCGATGCGCAGAACACCCAGACCGGCGCCTCAGAAGCCGTGGCCACCAGCCGCGATTCCGGGGGCAGCCGCAGGGCCGGGTCGATCACGAGCCGCAACGGTGGCTGCTCCCGCGGCCGCTTGTGCCGGCAGGTCAGCAGCGGGTCGTCGGTCAGCACGGTGCCGATGCCGGTGAGGATGGCGTCGTGACGAAAGCGCAGCCAGTGGGCATGGCGACGGGACCGCTCGCCGCTGATCCAGCGGGAGTGTCCCGACAGAGGCGCGATGCGGCCGTCGAGGGTGGCGGCGGCCTTGAGCGTCACCCAGGGCCGGCCCCGGGTGACGCGGCTGATGAAGCCGCGGTTGAGGGATCGGAACGGCTCCGGGTCGCCGGCCACGGTCACATCGATGCCGGCACGCCGCAGGCGCTTGATGCCGCCGCCCGCCACGAGGGGATTGGGGTCCACCATGCCGCAGAACACCCGGCGGATCCCGGCTGCCAGGATCGCGTCGGTGCACGGCGGTGTGCGGCCATGGTGGCAGCACGGCTCCAGGGTGACGTACAGGTCGGCGCCGCGCGCCGCGGGACCGGCCACATCAAGGGCCACCCGCTCGGCGTGCCAGAGTTGGGAATAGATGTGGTAGCCCGACCCGACAACGGCCCCGTCACGGACCACCACGGCGCCAACCATGGGATTGGGACCGGTGCGTCCGGTCCCTAGCCGGGCGAGGCGCAGGGCGCGTTGCAGATGGTGGCTAGCGGCCGGCATCGAGCTTGCGGACGCGGACGCGGTGGATTTTGCGGCTGTCGACTTCGAGCACCCGGATCTCCAGGCCGTCGATCCGGAGCGTCTCGTCGGACTTCGGCAGACGACCGAGTTCCTTGATGATAAGGCCGGCGATGGTGTTGTATCCCTCCTCATCCAGGTCCACGCCCAGGGTCTCCTGGACGTCCCACAGGTCGGTGTCGCCGTACATGGTGTAGGCACCGTCCCCGTCGGGGTGGATGTCCACCTCCACCGGCTGATCCTCGTCCCGGATCTCGCCGACGATCTCCTCCAGGATGTCCTCGAGGGTGACCAGCCCCGCCACGCCCCCGTACTCGTCCACCACGATGCACATCTGTTCGCCCTTGGCCTGCATCTCGCGGAGCAGCTCGGCCACCCGTTTCGTTTCCGGCACGAAAAGGGCGGGGCGGATCAGGCCTTTGAACGATGTGCCCGAATCTCCGGCCGAGTAGCTGGCCAGCAGGTGTCGGACATATATGACGCCGACGATGGCGTCGATGGTGCCCTCATAGACCGGGATCCGGCTGTGGCGCGACTTGACGATCAGCGCCCGCAGATCCTCCTGCGTGGCGCCGACGGGAATGGCGACGATTTCGGTGCGCGGGACCATGATCTCGCGGGCGATCGTGTCGCCCAGTTCGACGACCTGCTGGATGATCCGGCTTTCCTCCTGTTCGAAGATGCCCTCCTCTTCGCCGACGTCCAGGAAGGCCTGGACTTCCTCGTCGGTGATTTCGTCCTCGCCCGCTTCGTTGTCGGCCGAGGCGGCGTGCCGCCGGGCCGCCAGGAGGATGATGGGGTAGGTGAGCGGGATGCCGATGAAAAGCACCGGCCGCAGGAACGGCAACAGCACCAGCAGGGCGCGCTCCGGCTCCGTTCCGGTGACGGCCCATGGCAGCCAGTGGGACAGGAAGAACAGCCCGGCGACCGTTGCCAGCAGCGCCAGCGGCGCGGCGTACGGCACCTGGTGCAGGTTCAACAGGATCAGGATGAGCAGGCCGGTGGCGACGCGGATGGACTGGACGAAGAGCTGCAGGGGGATCTGGACGCGGTACTTCCCCCGGTGCAACTGGGTGACGAACCGGTCCTCGCCCAACCCCTTGCGCCGGTCCATGAGCAGCTTGATGTCCACGCGGGTGAGACGCGACAGCACGTTCTCGATGACGGAATACAGCGCCAGGGCTGCCAGTGTGGCGGCCAGCAGCGCCCAGGTAACCAGTGCAACGATGTCCGTGCTCATGCGTGAATGGGTGGATCTCGCCGGATTATCAGCCCCGTTATATCATGGATCCACGCCGGCTGACAAGGCGGAGGCCCTCAGGAGTTGCCGTCGGGCGGCGCGTCCGACCCGTTGGTTTCGCCCGGAAGCCGGTGCCGGCACTCGGGCCGGGGACATTCCTGGAAGGGGCCGTCCTTCTTCGTCTGCTTCTGCACCATGTAGGCATTGCCGCAGGCGGGGCAGGCCCGCGGGACCGGCCGCTGCCAGCTGGTGAAGGTGCAGGCGGGGTACTTGGAGCAGCCGTAGAAGATGCGCCCCCGCTTGTTCTTGAGCATGACGATCTCGCCGCTGCAACCGGGTTGCGGACACGGCATGTTGATGCCGGGCTTCTTCTTGAAATGGCATTTGGGATAGCCGCTGCAGGCGATGAACTTGCCGAACCGGCCGGACCGCTCCACCAGGTGCTTGCCGCAGTCGGGGCACTGTTCGTCCAGCACCCGGGCCGGAACCTTGGCGGTCGGGGTGGTGGCCGCGTCGCCGTTGCCGTTGCCGTTGGTGACCGGCTTGCTGGTGCGGCATTCCGGGTAGCGTTCGCAGGCCATGAACTTGCCGAACCGGCCCCAACGGATCACCATGCCGGCGCCGCAGTTGGGGCAGCGCTCGTCGGTGGGGATCTTTTCCCGCTTCAGGTTGGACATCTCGGCCTCGGCCTTCTGCAGGGTGCCGTCGAAGGCGCCGTAGAACCGTTGCAGCTCCACCAGCCAGTTCTGCTTCCCCGCCTCGATGAGGTCGAGGCTCTGCTCCATGGTGGCGGTGTAGTTGTAGTCGAACAGGTCGGGGAAGCTGCGGGTCAGCAGGTCAATGACAATCTCGCCCGTCTCGGTGGACCGGAACCGTCCGTCTTCCTTGATCACGTACTGGCGGTTCTGGATCACCGTCACGATCTGGGCGTAGGTGCTGGGCCGTCCGATGCCTTTCTCCTCCAATGCTTTGATGAGCGTGGCTTCGGTATAGCGGGGGGGCGGCTGGGTGAACTGCTGTTCGGTCTGGAGCTGCTGCAGGCGCAGCACCTGACCCGCCTCCACCGGCGGCAAATTGGGATTGGCCGGGTCGGACTCCACAACATCCTCGTCGGCCGACTCCTGGTAAACCTTCAGGAAACCGGCGAACTGCGGCACGTCGCCGGTGGCCTGGAAGAGGCAGCGGCCGGCGGCGATCTTGATGTCGGTGTGGCGGAAGAGGGCCGGTTCCATCTGCGAAGCCACACAGCGTTGCCAGATCAGTGTGTAGATCTTGTACTCGTCCGCCTTCAGGTGGGTGCGCACGGAGGCCGGGGTGCGGGCGATGTCGGTGGGCCGGATCGCCTCGTGGGCATCCTGCGCCAGGTCGGCCTTGGAAAAGCTCCGGGGCTTCTCGGGGAGGTACTCGTTGCCGTAGGTGTCCTGGATGTAGGACCGGATCGTTTCCAGCGCCGACGGTGCGACGCGGGTGGAATCCGTGCGCATGTAAGTGATGAGACCCACGCTGCCATCGCCGAGGTCGATGCCCTCGTAGAGCCGCTGGGCGATCTGCATGGTCTTGGCCGCCGGAAGCTTGAAGCGGCGGTTGGCCTCTTGCTGCAGTTTGCTGGTGGTGAACGGCGGCTGCGGGTGCTGCTTGCGGGTGGTGGCGCGGACCGACTCGACGACGAAGGCGCCCGCCTCCAGTTCGCCGCGGAGCGCCCGGGCTTCATCGGCGGTGCGCACGACGAACTTCTGGCCGTCCAGCTTGATGGCCTTGGCGCGGAACGGCGGCGGCAGGGCGGCCTCCAGCTGGGCGGTGAACACCCAGTATTCCTCTTTCTGGAACGCGCCGATCTCGCGCTCGCGGTCCACGATGAGGCGCAGGGCGACCGTCTGGACGCGCCCCGCCGACAGCCCCCGCCGGACCTTTCGCCACAGGAGCGGGCTGATCTTGTAGCCGACCAGCCGATCGAGGATGCGCCGCGTGTTCTGCGACTTGACCAGGTTCTCGTCAATCCGGCCCGGCGACTGGAACGCCTGGCGGATGGCGTCGCGGGTGATCTCGTTGAACATGACCCGGAAGACCTTGTCGTTGGCCGCCTCGATTTCCTCGAAAATGTGCTGGCAGATCGCCTCGCCCTCGCGGTCGGGGTCTGCCGCGAGGTAGATCACGTCGGCCTTGTCCGCGGCCTTGCGCAGGTTCTTGACGATCGCTTCCTTGCCCGGGATGATCTCGTAGTCGGTCTTGAAGCCGTGGGCGGGATCGACGCCGAGCCGCTTCTTGGGCAGATCCTTGATATGGCCCACGGACGCGAGCACCGTGTACTCGCCGCCGAGGTACCGTTCGATGGTCCGGGCCTTGGCGGGGGATTCGACTATGACAAGGGACTTGGGTTTCAAGCGCTACCTCACACTCCGGAGATAATACTGCCCGGGAAGTTCCTGGATCAGGTTGTTGAACTGGAGTTGCAGCAGGGCGGCTCCCAGTTTCCCCATGGATAGACCCGTGCGGTGCAACAGGTCATCCAGGTGGACCTTCCGGTCAAAAAGCACGTGTTTATATACCGCCTCTTCGTCATTTGTCAAACGGAGATTTTCCGCACCGCCGCCGAGAGGGCGCTCCGCCGCCGCCGGGTCGCCGGCGGCCGGGCGGAGACGCTCCCGCACCGGCCGGGGCAGCTCGTCGAGGACGTCCGGCCAGAGTTGCACCAGTTTGGCCCCTTGTTTGATCAGGTAGTTGGGGCCCACGCTCAGGGGGCTGTGCACGGGGCCCGGCACGGCGAACAACTCCCGGCCGTGCTCCAACGCCAGGCGGGCGGTGATGAGCGAGCCGCTGCGCTGCGTGGCCTCGACGATGAGGGTGCCCAGGGCCAGGCCGCTGATGATGCGGTTGCGGATGGGAAAATTCTGCGGCGAGGGGTACAGCCCGGGCGAAAACTCGCTGACGAGGCACCCACGCTCCAGGATCCGCCGGTGCAGGGCGGCGGACTGCTTGGGATAGACGATGTCGATCCCGCAGCCGAGCACGGCGACGGTGCCGCCCGCCGCCTGCAGCGCACCCAGGTGGGCGGCGGAATCGATACCCAGGGCCAGGCCGCTGACGATCACCAGGCCGGCGTTGGCCAGCCGGCACGCAAACTCTTGCGCCACCGCCACGCCGTAGTCCGACGCGTGCCGGGCGCCCACCACGGCCAGACAGTCGCCGCTCAGGAGCGTGGGATCGCCCCGCACGAACAACGCCAGCGGGGGATCGTAGATGTGGCGGAGCAGCTCCGGGTAGCCCGCCTCGAACCAGTGGAGCAGGGCGAACTCGCCGCGGGCGGCGCGGTCCAGAATGCCGTCTGCGCGGTGCTCCAGCGCGCGTTGTTCGGCGCGGGTGACGGCGATGCCCGATTCCCGCTGCACGAACAGCCAGAAGTTTTTGTCCACCGGCTCGGCCAGGAGGAAAGGCGCCCGCTGGACCAGCTCCATGAGCTTGCGCGGCCCGGCACCGGGCAGGGCATGCAGGAGCAGAAGATTGCGTGATTCCACCAGAGGGCCTGCGTGCGACGGGTTGGGGGGCATCGTGACTCCGGGACGAATCGGCGTTCATTAATTAATAACGGATGAGTCGGCAGGTGTTCGGAAAAAAGTTTGCCGTTTGCCTTCGGGGAGGGGGTGGGGCTACAATGCGGACTTGATTTTGCGCGGACGGTCACCCGATGCCCGGTCCTCCCCACACCCGCCTGTCAGCCGTGTCGTTCCTCAATGCGGCGCCGCTCGTCTACGGGCTGCGCCACGGGGCGCTTCCGCCCTGGCTGAGCGTCAGCTTCCAGGAGCCGGCTCGTTGCGCCGACGCCGTGCGGCGGGGCGAATCGGACGGCGGCCTGCTGCCGGTGGTGGAGTGCGTGCGCATCCCGGACCTGGTCGTCCTGCCGGGCATCGCCATCGCCTCGCCGGGGCCGGTGCGCAGCGTCGTGCTGGCCAGCCGATCGCCACTGCGGGAGATCGAGCGGATCTGGCTTAGCCCCCACTCCCGCACGTCGGTGGCGCTGCTGCACGTCCTGCTGAAGCGGCGGCTGGCGGCGATGCCTGCCATGGAGGTCCGTGAGATGCGTCCCGCGGCGCTCGGCCGGCGCGAGGCGGCGCTGATCATCGGCGACCAGGCTTTGACGGATGCGACGGCCGGGGTCGAGGTTTACGACTTGGCCAACCTGTGGCGCGAGTACACCGGCCGCTCCTTCGTCTTCGCCGTCTGGGCGGTGCGCCGGGAGGCTTGCCACCCGGAGTTGGCCCGCTTCCTGGCGGCGAGCAAGGCCGAGGGGCTGCGCCGGCTCGACGAGATCGCCGCCGAGTTCAGCGCGCGGCTCGGCCGGCCGGCGGCGGAGCTGCGCCGCTATCTGGGCGAAAATCTGTCCTATCACCTGGGTGAACCCGAGCTGGATTCGGTTCGACAGTTCCTGCAACTTTGCCGGGAGGACGGCCTGGTGGCGGCCGACCCCGATCTGGAGATGGCCCATGCTGGCTGACGTGTTCGCCGGCATCGAACGCGGGGAGCGCCTTGACCGCGCCGCCGCCGTCCGGCTGGCGGAGGGGGCGTCCCTGCACGAGCTGGGCTACCTGGCCGACCGCATGCGCCGACGGCTTTTGGGCGACCGGCCCGTCACCTACGTGGTGGACCGGAACATCAACTACACCAACGTCTGCTCTTCGAAGTGCCGGTTCTGCGCGTTTTACCGCGACCCCGACGCGGCGGATGCCTACATCCTGGAGCCGGCGTCCGTCTACCGGAAGATCGAGGAGACGCTCGCCGTGGGCGGGACGGGCATCCTCATGCAGGGCGGCCTGCATCCCGGTCTCGACATCCGTTTCTTTGAGACGCTGCTGCGCGGCATCCGCGAGCGCTACGCCGTCGACCTGCACTGCTTCTCCCCGCCGGAGATCGTCCACATCGCGGCCGTCTCGGGCATCACCCTGAAGGAGTGTCTGAGCCGGCTCATGGCCGCCGGCCTGGGCTCCCTGCCGGGTGGCGGCGCCGAGATCCTCGACGACACCGTGCGCGGCCGCATCAGTCCACGCAAGTGCACCGCCGCCGAGTGGTTGCTCGTCATGGAAACCGCCCACGGGCTGGGGCTCCGCACCACCGCCACCATGATGTTCGGCTGCGGCGAAAACCTGGCCAGCCGCATGAACCACTTGGAGTCGCTGCGGCGGCTGCAGGACCGGACCGGCGGGTTCGTTGCGTTCATTCCGTGGACGTTCCAAAGCGCCCGCACGGACCTGGGGGACGAAGGCGGGCCGGAGGCGACCGCCGTCGAGTACCTGCGCTTCCTAGCCCTGAGCCGGGTTTACCTGGATAACTTTCGGTCGGTGCAGTCGTCGTGGGTGACGCAGGGACTGAAGATCGCCCAGGTGGCGCTGGCGTTCGGGGCCAATGACATCGGCTCGGTGATGCTGGAGGAGAACGTCGTGGCCGCCACCGGCATCGTGAACCGCACCAACGAGGCGGAGCTCCGCCGCCTCATTCGCGACGCCGGCTTCACGCCAGCCCGCCGGAATAACCGCCACGAGATCATCGAGCCGCCGGCCGGCGCCGCCGCGGAGCGGTGATGGATGCGCCGCGGCGGCCGCCGTGTCCCGCCGTGTTTTCGGTTGAAGCGTCCGGGGGGTTGTGCTATAAGGGGGAGCCCGAGAGCGATCTTTCGAGGAGAGGTGCTGGAGTGGCTGAACAGGGCTGCCTGCTAAGCAGTTGTACTCCGTCAAGGGGTACCGGGGGTTCGAATCCCCCCCTCTCCGCCAGATAAACGGCCTGCATCACGCAGGCCTTTTTTATCCGATCCGCCGGCTTGAGAGGTTGTCGTGAGGCTGGCTGTCGCGGAAATCTTCTTCAGCATCCAAGGGGAATCCACGTTCGCCGGGCGCCCCTGCGCCTTCGTCCGCCTCGCCGGATGCAACCTGGACTGCCGCTACTGCGACACGCCCGCCGCGCGGACGGGCGGCCGGGCGATGTCCGTGGATGAAGTGGTCGCGGCGGTTGCCGCCTTCGGCTGCCCGCTGGTGGAGATCACCGGCGGCGAGCCGCTGCTCCAGGCTGGTGTGCCCGAGCTGTGCCGCCGGCTGCTGGCCGATGGCCGCCGGGTGCTGCTGGAGACCAACGGGTCGCTGCCGCTGGACGTCGTGGACGGCCGCGTCGTCCGGATCATGGACGTCAAGACGCCCGGGTCCGGCATGGCTCAAAGAATGCGGGCGGAGAATCTGGACCAGCTGCGGCCGCCGGACCAGCTGAAATTCGTGCTGATCGATCGCGCGGACTACGAATGGGCGCGGGAATACCTCACGACCCATTCACTGCCGGCCGGTGTGGAAGCGCTGTTCGCGCCCGCCACCCCCGGACTTTCGCCGGCAGACCTGGCCCGCTGGATCCTGGAGGACCACCTCCCGGTCCGACTCCAGATCCAGCTCCACAAGCATCTGGGGTTGCCATAGAGGGGCAGGGAATAGCGGGTAGTGAACAGTGACCGGTGAACAGGGAGATGCGGGAGACTCCGCCTGTAGGTGACGAGGCAAAAGCGAGCCGCGGGCGCTCACCGGGTGGATTCAGAATCCGTGGGCTGATGTGGGAGGGCGTCGGGTGACGGATCCGTGCTTCCGCAGATCCCGCACCGCGTGCATCCGGCGAGACTGGGGCAAGGAGGGGTGAGGTCGCCCGACTGGAATCGGCGCCATTCTTCGACGAGATGGTCCTCCGATAAACCCCATGTGGTCACCGCCCATGGCGGGCGGCGGCCCGGCGTGGCGACGAATGGGCGCGCCGCGACGGCGCTGCGTTCAGCGATCAGGTCGGCGGGATCGGCCGTGCCTTCCGCCACCGCCGACAGCTGTTGACCCGTCATCCGGCTGCCGGTGGCCAGGCGCCACTGCAGGTGGGCATCGCGGGCGGAAGCGATCTGCGCGTCGATTCCGCGGCGGCGCAACGCGGCGGCGTATCGGCGCAGCGTCGCCCGCAGCTCGGGGAGGGGGGGCATCGCCGCATATTGAAAGGGGGTGTTGGGCTTGGGCACAAACGGGGAGAGCGACACCGTCACCGGCAACCGGCCATCCCCGGTGCGGCCGGTCAGGGCCCGGCCGGCCGCTTCGGCAAGCGCGGCGGCCGCGTCGGCGTCAGCCGGTTCCTCACCGGGGAGACCCGCCATGAAATAGAGGCGGACGCGGCGGATCCCCGCAGCCCGGGCCGTGCGACAGCCGTTCAGGAGCTGCTCGTTGGTGAACGGCTTGTTGAGCCGGGTGCGCATGGAGTCGCTGCCCGTCTCCGGCGCCAGTGTGATCGTGTCCTCGCCGCCCTCGGCGAGGATGCGCAGCAGCTCCGGATTGAGATCCGCCAGCCGCAGCGACGACAGGCCGAGGTGGAATCCGCGGCCGCGCAGGTCGGTCATCAGGCGGGCGAGAGCGGGATACTGGCCGACGGCCGTCGAGACGAGGCCGATCTTGTCCGTGTGGCCGCGGGCGGCATCGGCGATCGCGAGGATCCGGCTCTCGGCGAAAGGCCGCACCGGCCGATACCGGTAACCGGCCCAACAGTACCGGCAGCCGGTGGGACAGCCGCGGGCGACTTCCACCAGCAGGGTCCGGGCGAACTCGGTGCCGGTGCTCAGCAGGTTGGTGAACGGTGGTTCCAGCGCAGCCAGATCATCGGCGGTGAGCACCGGCAGGCGGACCACCGGTTCGGCGCCGGCTGGCGCGTCGGCGGTTCGCTCCTGCTGCACGATCGCCCCGTCTTCGCCGTAGCTGATCTCCCACCACGCGGGGACGTAGAATCCCGGCTTCCCGGCGAGGCGGGCCAGCAGCTCGTGGCGGTCGGCGGTGTCGCGGTACGCCGCCAACAGCTCGGCCCAGGCGGTTTCCGCCTCACCCACCACGATGATGTCCATGAACGACGCCAGCGGCTCCGGATTCACCTGCAGAGCGGCGCCGCCGGCCACCACGAGCGGGTGCCGCCGGTCCCGCCGGGCGGACTGGAGCGGCAGCCCGGCGGCCGCCAGGAACTGCAGCACGGCGAGGTAGTCGGTCTCGAACGACACGGAGAACGCCAGCAGGTGACAGTCGCCCGGACGCCGGCGACCCTCCAGCGACCGGGGAGCCGCGGCATCGGGCGCGTGGAAAAACCGTTCGCCGTAGAATCCCGGGGTGATGTCCAGCTGCCGAAGCACCCATTGGAAGCCGAGGTTGCTCATCCCCACCGCGTAGGCGGCCGGGTAGACCACGCCCACCAGACAGTCGTCGGCCTGCTTGCGTTGGAAGATCGTCCACTCCCGGTTGAATCGCATGTCGCCTGCCGGATAACACAAACCCCCTGGGCGGACCCAGGGGGTTTGGGGATTCTCAGTGCGTCACGCGGGCGGTTTACCGAACCGGCACCGCCGCGAGGAAGTTCAGGCTGACGTCGCCGAAGAGCATGAAGGAGAACACCTCGACATCCGAAGTCAGTCGGACGAAGCCGCCGAACTGATTGCCGCTGAATCCCGGGAAGAAGCTGGGGAGCATGCGCGACGTGCGCTGGCCGGGAGCCAGCTCGACCGGCGTGGCGGTTTGAGCCGTCAGGTTGCCGTTCTGATCGTAAAGCTGGAGGTTGATGGAGGCGGTGCGAGTCCGGCTGGGATTGACCAGCGCGATGCCCGTCCAGTAGTTGACCGTGCCGATCAGGCCGATCGCCACGTGGTCCAGATAGATTTCGCGCTTGGCGGCCGAGGTGGACAGCAACGGCAGGCTGGCCAGGAAGAGGCCGTTCTGAGCATCGCCGAAGGTGATGGATCCAACCACCCCCTGATCGCTCTCGATCATGACCGATCCGCTCACACCATCCGCGGCGGTCAGCGGATCGGGCAAACCGAACAGGGTGTGCCCCATCACGCGGAGCTGGGCGCCGGGATTGAGGGTGCGGGCGACGGGAGTGACGATCTCGCTGCCCGCGTCATTGATCAGGTGGAGGGTGAGGTTGGCAACCTGGGCGGAGGCGTTGATCACATTGATTTCCGTGAAGTAGCGGATCCCGTAGTTGCCGGAGGCGAAATGGGCGTCGTACAGAATGTTGGCCGTCGTGTCCGCCGCCGCCTGGGCGTTGAGGCCGGCCAGAGCGTTGGCGTTGCCGAAGCACTGGAAGCCGAACACCTCGCCGGAGGTCAGGGTGAGGTCGAAGTAGCGGTCCAGGGTGTTCGCGGTAAAGGTGCCCTCGTACACGCCGTGCGCCGGGATGTTGACGGGAATGGTCTGGACGGTATTGCCGAGATTGTCTTTCATCAGCAGGTTGCCGGCGGCGGCCGTCGTGCCGGGATTGATCGCGTACAGGTCGGTGTCGCGGGCGGCGTCCTTGCCCAGGATCGGGAA
>JAGOHA010000001.1:13254-71146 GCA_017996395.1 Acidobacteriota bacterium
GTCAGGGTGGCCACGTGGACGATGCCGGTCGGCGTGCCCGAGGCCGTCTGCGTGTTCACCACGGTGACGAATCCGCGGGCGTTGGCACGGGGCAGATCGGTGAAAACCAGGTCGCCGGCCGTGAAGGAGCCGCTGGTGCCCGCCTCGACAGAAATCAAAGTCAGCCGTGAGTTGTCGAAGGCAACCGGGATGGCGAATCCGCCCAGCGCCGCCGCGGTGGATCCCGAGCCGGTGATCCCGGTCAAGTCCACGTACACGTCCACCTCGAACGTGCTGTTGATGGCGGGTGTCGCCGGGGTGAGTTGGATGTGGACCTCGGCGTTGCCAGAAAACGGTCCGCCCTGGGCCGCCACGCCGGCACCGAGCGCGGCGAGGATCGTCAGAGTCAGCATAAATTTCTTCATGGTGATACCCTCAACCTTGATCAATCAGAAACTAGTAAAAACATGTTAGCACAATAACTATCTTTTCGGAGCACATATTGATACCGCACGGGGCGGTAGGGTTGCAATCCTTTTCGCTGCGGTCGTCTTATTTTTTCAGTTTGGCTGCAAACTTCACCTTGTTCTCGTCGCTGTCCACAGATACGGAGAACTCGACGTACCGGCACTTGTATTTTTTCCGGATCTCCTCGGTCCGGGTTTCGATCAGCTTCCGGAATTTGTCGAAGTCCATGTTCGGCGGATTGTCACCGACCCGGCGATGGGCCTCGTTCAGAAAATCGAACATAGCCTGGAGCTGCTGGGGTTCGGCGGCGGGGTTGTCGGTGACGAGCACGAATTTATCGGGCGGGGTGGTTTCCAGCGGCCGGGTGAGCCCGTGTTCGATCATGGCCTGCAGCTCTTCCTCGCTGCGCAGGATGCCCTTCTCCTCGCGCTCCTGGCCCTTCTTCCGCCAGAGCTCGCGGTAGCTGCTGTAACGGGCGACCAGGGTCTGGAACTTGAATTTTTGTGCGAATGCGAACCGCTTCTCTTCGAGCAGACGCTGGATCATCGTATCCACCGAGCTCTGAAGGTTGCGGGGCGGGGTCTTCTTCCCGCCGATGAGGAAGATGTCGTACTCGATTTTCAGCTGGCGGATCCGCCTTTCGAGTTCCGCCAATTCTTCGTCCAGGGTTGGCATAGCGTCGGATGGTCCCTCAGTGTCCAGCCAGAATCGTGTGGCCCGATTATAGCCGCTCACCTTCCGGTGCGCACCTGTTTTTTGATGAGTGAAAAGGGGAAGGCCTTGACTTGGCGCTGCTGTTCCACTTAAGATTCGAGAAAATCTCAACAAGGAAGGCGCGCGATGGCTAGAACCATTCGTCATGATCTGCTGATCTTGGGTTCGGGCCTGGCCGGGCTTCGGGCCGCGCTGGAGGCGTCCATCGTCACTCAGGGACGGTTGAACATCGGCCTGATCTCCAAGGTGCAGTTGATGCGTTCCCACTCCGTGGCCGCCGAAGGCGGTACCGCCGCCGTGCTTCGGCCGGAGGAGGGCGACTCCCTGGAGCTGCACGCGTGGGATACGGTCAAGGGCTCCGACTTCCTGGCCGACCAGGATGCGGTCTTTCGTTTCGTGGAGATGATGCCGGCTGAAATCCAACTGCTGGACAAGTGGGGCATCCCGTGGTCCCGACGCCCCGATGGCCGGATCGCCCAGCGGCCGTTCGGTGGGCACTCCTTCAATCGGGCGGTTTACGCGGCGGACAAGACCGGTTTTTTCGAGATGCAGACCCTTTATGACACGCTGCTGAAGTACAACAATTTCAGCCGGTATGACGAGACGTTCGTCACTTCGATCCAGACAGCGGACGGCCGGTTCGCCGGATTGACGGCGATTGACATGACCACCGGCGAGCTGCTGGCCTTCCAGGGCAAAGCGCTCATCATCGCCACCGGCGGCACGGGACGGATGTTCGGATTCACCACATACGCCCACACCGTCACCGGCGACGGCATGGCGCTGGCTTTCAAGGCCGGCCTGCCCCTGAAGGACATGGAGTTTCTCCAGTTCCATCCGACCGGCCTGATCCCGTCGGGCATCCTGATGACCGAGGCCTGCCGGGGCGAAGGCGGCTACCTGGTGAACAGCGAGGGCGAGCGGTTCCTGAAACGGTACGCGCCCGAGAAAATGGAATTGGCGCCGCGCGATCTGGTGTCTCGTTCCATCATCAAGGAACTGGAGGCCGGCAAGGGCTATCAGGGCCCCCGCGGCCTGGATTACATTCACCTGGACTTGCGCCATCTCGGGGCTGAGCGGATCAAGGACCGCCTGCCGCTGATCCGCGAGATCTGCATGAAGTTCATCGGTGTTGACCCGACCGACGCGCCCATTCCCATCCGGCCGGTGGCGCACTACTCCATGGGCGGCATCCACACCGACATCGACGGCGCCACACCGACGCCCGGAATCTGGTCGGCGGGCGAAGCCGCCTGCGTGAGCATGCACGGCGCGAACCGTCTGGGCTCCAACTCCACGGCCGAGTGCCTGGTCTGGGGCAAGATCACCGGGACGTTGGCCGCAGCCTACTGCGCCAAGGAAGCGGCCTTTGCGGAGCTGAGCCAGGCCAGGGTGGCCGAAGAGGAGAAGCGGGTGTTCGTCGACCTGCTCGGCCGCGGCGGTGAGGAGAACATGTACGCCATCCGGGACGACCTGCGGAACCTCATGGACCTCAATATGGGTGTGTTCCGGACCGGCGAATCGATCCAGAAGGCCAAGGACGGCATCGCCGAGCTCAAGGCCCGCTTCGCCCGGTCGGGCATTGCCGACAAGCAGCGCGTGTACAACACCGACCTCCTGACGGCCCTGGAGATGGAGTACCTGCTGATCTGCGCCGAAGCCGCCGTACACGGCGCGCTGGCGCGCCAGGAGTCGCGGGGCGGTCACGCCCGGCGCGACTTTGCGACGCGGGATGACGAGAACTTCCTGAAGCACACCATGGTTTACCAGGACGGCGATGGCATGCGCCTGGATTACATCCCGGTCACCATCACCCACTGGAAACCGGTGGAGCGGAAATACTAGGAGGCCACCATGGCAGCAAAGGACAACGATCTGGGGATCAGGGGCTGGGTCTATGCCGGGCGGTATAGCCTCCAGCGGTACGCGTACACCCTGCAGCGGATCACCGGGCTGGGCATCATCCTGTACCTGCTGATCCATCTCTACGTGACGGCCCAGAAAAACGCCGGCGAGGCGGCCTGGGCCGGCGCCATGGATGCGGTGCGGCCCCTGCACATCGGCGAATACTTTCTCTTTCTCGCGATCATCATCCATGCCTGCAACGGCTTCCGCCTGGTCTGGGCGGAGTTCGGCCTCGGCCTCGGGCGCCCCATCAAAAACGTCTATCCGTATCAGACCTGCCTGGACCGCAACCGGGTGTTCTTCTACGCGATCCTGGCGGTGGTGTTCGTGCTGGCGGTCGTGGGAACGGCCGACTTCTTCAACCTGATCCGGGTGTTGTAGGAGGGCGCCATGAAAGAATCACGACTCTGGTTCTGGCATCTGATTTCGGGCTTGGCCCTCATCCTGCTGCTGGGCGTTCACACGGTCATCCAGCATTTCGATTCCATCCTGACCTGGCTGGGCTTCATCCCCCAGGCCGCCTGGCAGTCGGGCGGCCATCTGGTGGGGTCGCTGAATTTCCAGCACGCCGTGCTGCCCCGGATGCAGTCCGTGTCCATGACCGCCGTCTATCTCCTGCTGGTGGTGTTCGGCCTGTTCCACGGGCTGTACGGGCTCCGGTCCATGATCTACGAGCTGAAGTTCTCCGCCAAGGCCAAACAGGTGGTGGGCGTGGTCATCCTCATCATCGGCATCGCCGCCGCCGTGTACGGGGTGTACACGGTCCTGGCCGGTCACCTGAATCCGCCCCTGGGAGGTTGAGCATGTGCAGCGATCCCAACAAGGTCATTGACGTCACCAAAGCCGTGCAGGACGTGATCCTCCGGATCTACCGCTGGGACAGCTCCGGCACCTGGGGCGAAGACGGCCGGCTGGTTGATTACCAGGTGCCGGTTCCGTCCGGGATGACCGTTCTCGACGCGCTGATCTGGATCAAGGCCAACCTGGACCATACCCTGTCGTGGCGGGCAGCGTGCCGGATGGGCGTGTGCGGTTCCTGCGGCATGTTCATTCACGGCAAGCCGCTGCTGGCCTGCCAGACTCAGGTTCTGAAGCTGCATGCCGATGTGATCGAGATCCGGCCGCTGCCCAACTATCCCATCGTCAAGGATCTGGTCACCGACCAGAGCCGGATGATCGACGCGCACACCCGGATCAAACCGTACATCATCCGCACCGGGACGCCGCCGGAGGCCATCGCCGGCGAATTCCACCAGACCGAGGAGGAACTGGTCCGGTACCTTCAGTTCTCCTATTGCCTGAAGTGCGGGCTGTGCATGTCGGCGTGCCCGACGGTGGCGTCGTTGCAGGAGTTCCCGGGGCCGCAGCCGCTGGGCCAGGCGCTGCGGTACGTCTACGACACCCGCGACGAGGGGTTCGCCGAGCGGCTGAAGGAGATCGACAACAAGTTCGGCATTTTCCGCTGCCACTTCGCCGGTGCCTGCTCCGAGGCCTGTCCCAAGGGGATCGATCCGGCGTTCGCCATCCAGCTCCTGAAGAAGGAAATCGTGAAGCGCGCCATCATGGGCTGCCAGGCGCCGGAAAGCGCCGGCCTGATGCCGGTGCAGCAGGACAACGCGGTGAAGGCGCCGAACGTCCCGGCCACGCCCGCGTTCACCGTGGAGCAGAAAAAATAAACCCGGCGCCAGCCGGGGCCGCCGGATGCCGGGGCAGAAGGCTCCGGCATCCGCCTTTTCCTCCCCCGGGTTCTTCTCTTGCGTTTATTTGGTTCGGCGCTTCTCGACCTGCTGGCGGATGCGCGCCAGCTCGTCGCGGAACAGGTGGTTCTCCGGAAACTCCCGGCTCAGCCCCTCCAGCAGCCGGATGGATTCGTCCGGCCGGTTTTCCCTCAGATAGACCACCGCGAGCAGGATCCGGGCGTAGGGACCGTAGTAACGACCCTGGCTGGCGGTCAGCTTCAGCTGCTCGATCCCCCGCTGTTTGCTCCCCTTGACTCCGTCGTAGCGGATGAACCAGCGGATGAAGAAGGGGAGGTCGCCCACCACGTACTCCAGCGAGCCGAAGTTGAGGTAGGCGTCGTAGAAGGGCGGCGTCCGCGCCAGCAGCTTTTTCGCGTGCACCAGCATGGTGGGCGCCAGCCGCAGGCTCCGCCAGGTGCGCCGTTCCACCAGCGCGGCGTAATCGGTTTCGACGCCGGCGGCCATACACATGGCGAAGAGGGCGTCCACGTCGTCCGGGTCCGCCGTCAGCCGTTGACCGGCGATCTGGCGGCACCGCTCCAAGGTGGCGAACAGTTTGTTCCGAACAACCGGATCGGGCTCCAGCTTGCCGGTCCCGTCCACGAGGTTGTCATCGTTCAGGAAGAAGCGGGTTTCCAGAATCTTGAGCCGGTCCATCTCCATGAACAGGTAGGTTCCGGCCCGCACCGAGTACACCAGGGGGTTGTCGGGCTGGGCTCGCTCGGCGTCGTAGAGAACGGCGAGGCTGCCCGCGAAGTCGAAATTGTACAGATGCCGGAACGCACGGTCGATCGGCGCATCGGGCGGTGCGACGGGATCCGGGCTTGCGGCCCGGACGGTTACGGCGCCCAGACACAGCAGCAGTGTCGTGGCCGTGAGGCAGCGGAGCCGTCGCCGGATCATGCGTCGATCTCGCGGACGGTCAGGCGGCCGGAGCGCCATTTGGCGTAGATGAGGTTGGCCTGGCTCTTCTCGTACCACAACAGAGACCAGTCGCGGTACGTCAGTCCCTGCATCACCGATCCGACGAGGAACCCGCAGGTGAATGGGGTGGAAAGACACGCAAGATGGAGCATGACCAGCAGAACCGAACAGTAGAGCCAGTGATGCACGTGCAGATAGCGGGATCCGATCGGTAGCCGCAATGACCGCTCCAGCCGGTCGCCTTCATACCGTCCGGACACGGAGGTCCAGAACAGAATCCCGGCGGCGAAAGCCGCCAGAAAGACGGTGAGAGGGGATGAACAGTGCAATGGAGCCAAGCCAAAGAAGATGTAAGGCGTCAGATTAATGATCCTTCTCCTTCGGGGACAGTGGCAGGATAGACGAACGGTCGAGCCGAATCAAGAGATTCCTGCCAACGCGTACAGCAGATCTGGAGGCATGAGCAGGTCGTATCGCGGGCGGACGGTGCCGTCCGCCCCTCCCGCTGCCTGTGCTACAATTGGGACGGCATCCATTCCCCGCACGCCGAGGGTATCTGATGAGCGAAAATGCCTTGCTGTCGCTGCTTCCGGCGGTCGGCCGCCTCGTGCAGCTCCCCGAGATCGAACGCCTGCTGGCGGAGTACCGGCGGGAGACGGTCACCGGCTGGCTCACGGCGGCGTTGGCGGAGCTGCGGCAGGCCATCGGCGCCGGGCAGCTGCCGGAGGAGACCTCCCGGGAGGAGTTGGTGGCGCTGGTCCTGCGTCAAGTTGAGGGCAGGCGCCGGCACCTGGCGGGGCTGGGGATCCGCCGGGTGATCAACGCCACCGGCGTCATCATCCACACCAACCTGGGGCGCGCGCCCCTGCCCGCAGGCGTGCTGGCGGGCTTGCCGGAGGCGTTGGGCGGCTATGCGGACCTGGAGTACGACCTGGCCGCCGGCGCACGCGGCCACCGCGACACGGCGGTGGCCCGTCTGTGCCGCGAGCTGCTGCCGTGCGAGGATGCCACCGCGGTCAACAACAATGCCGGGGCGTTGTTGCTGATCCTCACCGCCCTGGCCCAGGGGGGTGAAGTGCTGGTCTCCCGGGGCGAGCTGGTGGAGATCGGCGGGTCGTTCCGCATTCCCGAGATCATGGCCATGAGCGGCGCCCGCCTGCGGGAGGTGGGCACCACCAACCGGACGCGCGCCGCAGACTATGCGGCCGCGCTCGGCGGGGAGACGCGGCTCATCCTGCAGGTGCACCGGAGCAACTTTGAGATCGTCGGATTCGCCGAGACGCCGGCGACCACCGAGCTGCTCGAATTGTCGAACCGCAGCGGCGTGCCCCTGGTGATGGACGCCGGCAGCGGCTACCTGTTCCCCCAACCGGGGATGCCCGCGACGGGCGAACCGGTGGTCGCGCCGCTGCTGGCCCAGGGGGTGCCGCTGGTATGCTTCAGCGGCGACAAGTTAATGGGGGGGCCGCAGGCCGGCCTGATTCTCGGCCGTGCGGACCTGGTGGGCCGCATCCGACGCCATCCCCTCATGCGCGCGCTGCGTTTGGACAAGGTGACCCTCTACCTCCTGGCCGAGACGCTGAAGCTCTATTTCCGGAACGACCCGGGGGCCGGATTTCCGCACTGGGCCATGATCACCGCCGACGCCGCCACGCTGCGCCGGCGCTGCCTGAGCCTGCGGCGCCGGCTGGTGCGGGCGGCGCCGGCCCTGGCCGGGGCGGTGACGGTCGCCGACGGGGAGTCCCTCATCGGTGGCGGCTCCACGCCCGGCCAGGTGATCCATGGGCCGTGCCTCTGCGTGCGCCTGCCGGCTGACCGGATCGGCGCCTGCGAACGACGCCTGCGAAGCTGGGATCCGCCGATCCTCGTGCGGACAGGCGCGGACCGCATCTGGGTGGATCCGCGAACGGTGCTGCGGGGGGAGGAGCCTGTGCTGATAGCCGCCCTGGCGGCTGCCGCGGTGAACGACGGGGGCAATCCACCCGAACGGAGTGTGTGACCGGTGCCTGCCAGTGATTCCGACAGTCAACCCGGCCGGGCCGATGCCGACGGCGCGGATTCACCCGCGTCGGACGATTCGCCGGTGCAGGCCGCCCGGCGGATCGCCGCCCGGGTGCGCACGCTGGATCCGGCCGACGAGGCCTCGGCGCAGCGCTTTGCCGCGGACACCCTGGCGCGGCTGGCGGAGCTGGCCGATGCCGCCCCCCGGCTCCTGGACGCTTCGGGCCGCGATCCCGTGGGTGACAGTCTGGACCGTCTGGCCGGGCTCATGGAGGCGCTCCGCCGGACCAAAATCCCCGCGGAGGGATGGGATCCGTTGCTGGGCCTGCCCCGCGAGGGACGCCCATCGCATCTCGCGGGGCGGGTTCTACTGGAATTTCGCCGGCTGGGCGCCGCGCTGATTCACGCGCACGAGGCGTTGACGACAGACCGGGAGCGGCTGGGGGAGGAAAAGCGCCAGCTCGAAGCCCATCGCCGGGCGTGCGACGGCTGTCAACAGGAACTCGATGACGCGCTGGCGGCGGGCGAGGCGGTGCGCGCCACCGCCATCGGGGGATTCGGGGTTGTGTTGGACCGGCGGTTGTTCGAGCTCCGCCATCACCACGCGCTGCTCACCCATCGCCGTGCCCTGTTGGCGGCGGCCGCCGCCAATCTGGATGAGCTGACCCGCCGGGTGGACGAGACGCAGGCCGCCACCCTGCCGCTGCTGCGAACCCAGCTGGTGGCGGCCGTGGGGTTGCTCCGGACACTGGCTGCCACGACTCCGGGACGGCCGGCGGGGCGAGTTCGTCTGGACAAGCAGCTGGACCGCCTGGTGGCCGGTGCGGCCGCGGGCGGCGGGATCCGCGAGATCCAGCGGCTGTTCGCGAGGGTGTGCGGCCTGATCGACCGGACCGTCCGGTCCGAATGAGCGTTGACAGGTGCTATAAACCGAATTAGAGTGAAAACAAATCCTCAGAGAACTCGCGATCCGATCCTCGGCATGGAGTGCGGATAGACGATGGAAGCCTACTTGAACGGCCTCTCCAGCTTCGAGATCATTTTCCTGACCTGCGCGGCGGTGGGCGGGGTGATGCTCCTGTGCCGCCTGGCCCTCCTGGTTCTGGGGATCGGCGGTCATGACGGAGCGGACTCCGGCCCGGACCTGGCTGTGGACCACGGCGGCGATTTCCACGGCGGCGATGCCCACTCCGACGGCCACCATCACGATAGCGCTGACGCCGGATTCAAGCTGTTCACCATCCACGGCCTGACGGCATTCCTGCTCATGTTCGGACTGGTGGGTCTGGCGTTGTCCCGGCAGACCAGCTGGGGGCTGCTCGTGGCCCTGGCCGGGGCCTCGGTCGCGGGCCTGATCACCATGTGGCTCATCGCGCGGGTGTTCGGCGCCCTGGGCCGGCTGCAATCCAGCGGCACGCTGCGGATGGACAACGCCGTGGGGTGCGAGGGCACGGTGTACCTGACCATCCCCGCCGGCGGCTCGGGCCGGGTCCAGGTGACGGTGCAGGACCACCTGCGGGAATTCGACGCGACGGCTCAGGACGGCGAGGTAATCCGGACGGGCGAACGGGTTCGGGTGGTCTGGACGCAGGGCGACAGCCTGGTGGTGGAGCGCATCCAAGACTGAATGACATGGAGGAGATTGCATCATGGAATGGTTTTTGACCATCATCGGTTTTTCGTTCGTCTTTCTGTTCACGGTGCTGCTGATCGCCTCGCGCTACAAGCGGTGCCCGTCGGACAAGATCCTCGTGGTGTACGGCAAGGTGGGCGAAGGGCAATCGGCGCGCTGCATCCACGGCGGCGGCACCTTCGTCTGGCCGCTCATCCAGGACTACGCCTTTATGAGTCTGACGCCCATGACCATCGGCATCCCCCTCCAGCGGGCCCTGTCGCTGCAGAACATTCGCATCAACGTGCCCAGCACCTTCACCGTGGGCATCAGCACGGAGCCCGGGGTGATGCAGAACGCCGCCGAGCGCCTGCTGAACCTGGACCGGGGCGACATCGAGGAGATGGCCAAGGAGATCATCTTCGGCCAGCTCCGGCTCACCGTGGCCTCTCTGACCATCGAGCAGATCAATCAGGACCGGGAGAGCTTTCTGGAGGCGATCCGCAAGAACGTGTCGCCCGAACTGAACAAGATCGGTCTCTACCTGATCAACGTCAACATCACCGACATCACCGACGAGAGCGACTACATCGAAAGCATCGGTAAAAAGGCCGCCGCCGAAGCCATCAACCAGGCCCGGATCGACGTGGCGGAACAGGACCGGCACGGCTCCATCGGTCACGCCCAGGCCACCATGGAGAAGGATATCAAGGTCGCCGAGAACGTGGCCGCTTCCGACAAGGGCAAGAAGCAGGCGGAAGCCGGGCGGCGCATCTTCGTCCAGCAGCAGGAAACGCTGGCCGCCGTCGGCGAGGCGGACGCCGAGCGGGAGAAGGAAATCAAGCTGGCTGAGAACAAAGCGGCCGCCGACAAGGGGAAGAAACAGGCGGAGTCCGACCGGCGCATATACGTCCGCGAGCGCGAAGCCGAAGCCATCGCCGGTGAAAACAAGGCCCAGGCCGACATTGCCACCGCCGAAGCCGAACTGGCGGTGCGCCAGGCCGAGGCCCGTCAGCGCGGGGAGCTGGCCCGGCTGGCCGCCCAGGTGGAGATCAACAAGGCGCAGTACCTGGCCGAGCAGGAACGCCTGGTGGCCGAGGAGGTGGTCCGGCAGGAGATCGAGAAGCGAAAGGTCGAGATCGCCGCGGAGGCCGCCGCCGAGCGGGCCCGCCGCCTGGCCAGGGGCGAGGCCGACGCGATCCTGCTCAAGTACGAGGCCGAGGCGAAGGGTCTCCGGCAGGTGCTGGAAAGCAAGGCCGCCGGCTACCTCAAGCTGTTGGAAGGCTGCCGGGGCGACGCCAAGTCCGTGGCCACCCTGCTGCTCATCGAAAAGCTGCACGACATCGTCGGCAAGCAGGTGGAGGCGATCAAGAACCTCAAGATCGACAAGCTCACCGTCTGGGACTCCGGCGCGTCGGCCGACGGTTCCACCACGACCGCCAACTTCCTGTCCGGCCTGATCAAGAGCCTGCCCCCCCTGCACGAGATCGCCGAGATGGCCGGCGTGGAGCTGCCCAAGTACCTGGGTGAGATGATTGCGGCGAAGCAGGACAAGCCGGCGGCGGAATGACGTCCGGCCGCCGTCCCCTCCGGCGCTCCGCCGGAGCGGACGTGACGGTGATCATTAACCGGAAAGCCCGCGGCGACCGCCGCGGGCTTTTGATTGCGGCGAACGCGGATTACTCGAGATACGTGTAGCCTTCGATGCCTTCCTCGAGGAAGCGCTGGATCCGGGCGGACTCCTTGATGGAGAGCCGCCGCTTTTCGATGCTCTCCTCCACCGCCTGCCGGATCATCACCATGAGGTCGCGCTTCTGGTACTGCATGTAGGCCAGCACGTCGCGGACCGTGTCCCCCTCCACGATCTTGTCGATCCGGTACTTGTTCTTGCCGGTGACCGAAACGTGCACGGTGTGCGTGTCGCCGAACAGGTTGTGGAGGTCGCCGAGGATTTCCTGGTAAGCGCCGACCAGGAAGGCGCCGAGATAGTACGGCTGGTTGGGCTGCAGTTCATGCAGGTCGATGGTGCTCTTGACGTCGCGCAGGTCGATGAACTGGTCCACCTTGCCGTCGGAGTCGCAGGTGATGTCCGCCAGCGTGGCCTTGCGGACGGGGCGCTCGGTGTGGCGGTGGATGGGCATCATGGGGAACAGCTGCTTGACGGCCCAGTGGTCGGGCAGGCTCTGGAACACCGACAAGTTGCCGTAGTAGGTGTCGGAGATGAAGGCCTGGAGGTTCTCCAGTTCATCGGGGACGTAGTCCAGGCCGTCGATGATCTTGGCGATCTTGTGGCAGATGAGCCAGAATAGCTTCTCGACGACGGCGCGGTGCTCCAGGGACAGGATACCCACGTTGAACAGGGTGAGCGTCTCATCGCGGATCTGGATGGCGTCGTGATAAGACTCCTGAAAATTCTTTACAGACAGCTGGTCCAGAAGCTGCTTCATGCTGGTGAGCGACTCGGGGGCATCCTTCGGCAGGGTCGGCACCTCCATGTCGGTGCTGAATTCGCTGATGCCGAGGATGTTGAAGACCAGGATGGAGTGGTAGGCGACCAGGGCCCGGCCGCTCTCCGAGATGATGGTGGGGTGCGCGATGCCGTTCTCCTGGCAGATCTCGGCCAGGGCGGACACTATATCGGCCGCGTACTCCTGCAACGTGTAGTTGGCGCTCGATGAAAAGTTGGTCATGCTGCCGTCGTAGTCCACGGCCAGCCCGCCCCCCACGTCAAAGTAGCGGATGTTGACGCCCAGGCGGGACAGCTCCACGAACAGGCGCGTGCTCTCCCGCAACGCTTCCTTGATGCTCTGGATCGAGGTGATCTGGGAGCCGAGGTGGAAGTGAAGCAGTTGAAGCGAATCCAGCATGCCGTGCTTCTTCAGTTTCTGGACCGCGTCCAGCATCTCCTCCGGCAGGAGGCCAAACTTGGACCGGTCGCCGCCGGATCCCTCCCATTTGCCCCGGCCGCGGGCGGCCAACTTGGCCCGAATGCCGATGAGCGGCTTCACCTTGAGTCGGGCGGACACCTTGATAATGGTGTCCAGCTCCGACGGCTTCTCAACGACGATGAACACCTTGCGTCCCAGCTTCAAGGCCCAGAGGGCGATCTCGATGAACTCCGTGTCCTTGTACCCGTTACAGATGATGGGCGCACCTTTGGTGTCCAGGCTGGCGACCACGATGAGCAGCTCGGGTTTGCTTCCGGCCTCGAGTCCGAACCGGTACGGCCGGCCGAATTCGATGATATCTTCGACCACCTGCTTGCTTTGGTTGACCTTGATGGGATAGACACCGATGTACTCGCCTTGGTAACCATACTCCTTGATGGCGGCTTGGAACGATTTTTGGATTTCCTCGATCCGTTTCTTCAGGATGTCGGTGAACCGGATCAGCACCGGCGGACTGATCTCCCGCAGGCGCAGTTCGTCGACGAGCTCCTTGATGTCGAGGAATTTATCTGAGGTTTTCTCCGGCCGGACAACGACGTCGCCGCGGGTATTGATGTCGAAGAATCCCTTGCCCCAATTCAGGATGTTGTAAAGCTCCCGGGCCTCGTCAATGGACCACTGCTTGAGTGCGGTCTGTTCCTTGAGTTTTATCTTTTGTCTCATGCGATTCCCTGTAATGAAATGTGGACTACTAAATACCCCAGGAACCCCGCCAATGCAAGCTTCAATCCGCCCGCCTGCCGGGGCGCCGGGTGGCGGCCGCCGGTGGCGCCGCCGGACGGAATTGTGCTGAGTTTTGCCCCCGGTTGGGCTAAGATGAAACCACACTTACCGGCGTGGGGGTTGTCGTGCGGCGCATCCTTTGCCTGCTCCTGATCAGTTTGGCGTGTCTTCCGCTCCTAGCCGAGATGTGGCCTTTCCGGCAGTATTCGTCGCTCGAAGGTCTGCCCAGCCCCCGCGTCTGGTCGGTGATCCAGGACAGCCGGGGGTTCATCTGGCTGGGGACCTCCGGTGGACTCGTACGGTATGACGGTCGCGAGTTCACCACGTTCACCACCGCTGACGGCCTTTCCTTCGGCACGGTCATCAGCCTGGCGGAGGACGGCCAGGGGAACCTCTGGATCGGAACCGGACTGGGATTGACCATCCGCCGGGATGGCCGGTTTCACGCTGTCAATCCCGACGGCTTGCGGAGCCGGACGATCCGCGCCATCGTCCTTGACGGTGACGGCTGCCCGTGGGTGGGTACGGACGAGGGTGTCGCCCGCCTGAAAGACGGGAAATTCACGCTCTGGACGGTGGCCGACGGACTGGTGGACAACGCGGTCCGCAGTCTGTTCTTTGACCGGACGGGGCGGCTGTGGGTGGGGTCCATGCGCGGGATCAGCGTCCGGGAAGGCGAGGCATTTCGCACCCTGGTCCAGGAAACCGCCACGCCGCGGCGGACGGTGTACGGCTTCATGGAGGACGCCCGCGGCGTTGTCTGGGCGGGCACCTCAGCGGGTCTGCTCCGGATCGACGGAGATAAAATCCGCGTCTTCACCGGCGCCGACGGCCTGCCGTGTCCCGAGGTGAACAAGATTGTCCGGGACGATCGTCGGGACTGCCTCTGGATCGGTACCTGGGGCGGCGGCGTCATCCGGTACGACGGACGGGTGTTCACCCCGTTCGGTACCCGCGAAGGGCTCGGGTGCCCGTTCGTCACCAGTCTGTGCCTGGACCGGGAGCACAACCTCTGGATCGCCACCCGCGAGGGGGGGCTGTCGCGGTTCATGGGCGAACAGTTTGTGCTCTACGACCGCCGGGACGGTCTCTGCGAGGGATCCATCAATGAGATTCGAGCGGACGGGCGGGGGGGGCTCTGGCTGACATCCCTCGACGGCGGTCTCAGCCATTGGGACGGTCGCAGCTTTGTCCGGTTGGATCCGGGACCCGGCCTGCCGACCAATCGGCTGCAACTCGCCCTCGTGGATTCGCGCGGACGGGCGTGGTTGGGAGCGGATCAGGAAGTGCTCTGTGTCGACGGCCGACGGGTCACCCGGCTGGGCCGTGGCCACAGACTGCCGGCCGGCCCCATGGCCAGCATGATGGAGGACCGGGATGGCCGGATCTGGGTGGCCATGGCGGGCGGACTGGCGATGATCGAGGGACTCGTCGTCCGCCGCGTGTACGACGCGGTGGAGGGCCTGCCGGACACCGAGGTCCAGGCGCTCCTGCAGGACCGCCGCGGCACCATCTGGTGCGGCACCCGAAAAGGGCTGGCGGCCATCGACCGGAACGGCGCCGTCCGGGTGTACACCGAGGCCGACGGGCTGCTCCACAACCAGGTGCGGCAGATCTTTCAGGATTCCCGAAACCAATTGTGGTTCGGCTCCCGGGCCGGGCTGATGGTTTACCGCTACGACTACTTCCGCAACATCACCCGGGCGACGGGCCTGGTCAGCGACTCGATCCGGTTTTTCCGCGAGGACTCCATGGGCCGGATCTGGATCGCCACTGACGAGGGGCTCAGCGTCTTTTGGCAGGGCCGAATCGTCAACTACAACGAAGCCAACGGCTTGCTGGGTAAGGCGGTGCTGAGCTGGCACGAAGACACGGAAAAGAACGTCTGGATCGGCACCGACCTGGGGCTGAACTGCTTCAGCGGGGAGGAACTCCGCTGCTACTCGCCGCAGGACGGCCTGGCAGGCGAAGCCGTGTACGAGATCCTGCAGGATCGGCAGGGCGGGATCTGGCTGCTGACCAACCGCGGGCTGGGGCGTTTCAACGGCCAGGCGGTGGAATCATACGGTGTGTTCGCCGGCTTTTTCGGGCAGATCGTCCTGCGCGGAGCATGGACGCTGGATGCCGACGGGCGGTTGTGGTTCGGCACCAACCGCGGCGCCTGCCGGCACAATCCCGAGGGCGATATTCCCAACCTTTCCCCGCCCATGATCCATCTGACGGAGCTGAAAGCGGACGGGCAGCCGGTTCCGGTCGTGAACGGTCGGTGCGTGCTGCCGGACTCGGTCCGCACCGTCGCATTCGACTGGGTGGGGTTGAGCTACCGGGATGAGCAGGGTATCCGGTACCGCTACCTGCTGGATGGTCTCTACCCCGATTGGACCGAACCCACCCGTGAACACGGCCTCCGGTTGACGTTTCCGCCGCCCGGCACATACACCCTGAAGGTCCTGGCCCGCAATCATGCCGGGATCTGGAGCCCCAGACCGCTGACGGTCAGCGTGGAAGTGCGGGCGCCGTTCTGGCGGACCGCACCGTTCCTGTGGACCGCAGGCCTGATGCTGATCACCGTCGCCGGCGTGGCGATCGTCACGTCTCGCCGCCGCCGGTCCGTGCGAGAGGCGGCATGGCGGGAGGAGCGGCAGCAGATGGCGGACCGGATCCGGCGCCTGGAACAGATGGTGGCGCCGTCCGCCACCGCCGGCTCAGATGGCGCCGAAGCTGTCCCGGCGAGTGACCCGGCCGGCGGGAAGCCGTCGGCGCCGGATCGCTGAACCGGCGCTCGTTCACAGCTCAATGGTTTCCAGCACTTTCTCGTTGTAGCTGCCACCCAGGCAGACGGCGGTGCGCCCATCCACGGTGAGGCGCACCCCGGCATGCGAATGGCCGCAGAAGACGTGGGTCACCCGCGGATGCCGGCGGATGACCGCGCCGAGCCGTGGGCTGCCCATGAAGGCGTTGCCGAACCGCCAGACGGGATCGGGTTTGCGAACCAGCAATTCGTGAAACGGGATGTGGTGGGTGACGACGACCACCGTGTCCACCGAGTCCGGCAGTCCGGCCAGTTGGGCGTCCAGGCGTCGACAGCAGCGGTCGACGAACTCCGGGTCTGTCAGCGGCCAGCGGATGTACTGCCGGTCCATCCACTGAAACCGTCCGGGTATCCAGCGTTGTCGGTACCAGTCGTCGGGGTAACCCAGCGATTCATCCCGGAAAGCATAGTCGTACCAGCCCACGTTGCCGACGACGGCCACCGCGCCATCGATGTAAGGGGCGGCGTCCAGGTAGTGCATGCCGTGGCGGGCGCAGACAGCCGGGATGTACTCCTCGTAGAGCTGCAGGGAATCGCCGTAGCGTGTCCACAGGTCGTGGTTGCCGGGCGTGTACAGGATCTGCCCGGTAAAACCGGCGAGCGCCCGGAAGGCCTTGTCCAGGTTTTGCTCGGCGAACGAGATCAGGTCGCCGGCCAGGACCAGCCGCTGGACGCCCTCCCGAGCCAGGCGGTCAAGGAAATGGGACAAGGGGTGGTTCCACAGGTGGATCAGATCCAGGTGCAGGTCGCTCGTCAGGGTGAGGCGGTAATGCGTCATGGCCGAACGCTCCCGGATGGGGGCATGCGGCATCTATACCACGCCCGGAATCCGCGCCCAAGCAAAATCGATTGCGGGCCTTTGCGCCTGTGCTACAATGAGATCAAAACGCCGGTAGGCTTGCATTCAGGACCGATCAAGGAGGCCATATGTCGCAGCGCGGGTGCGTTCTCGCCCTTCTGTTGGTGCTGGCTCTCGGTGCGCCGCTGACCGCCGCCGATGAGCGGGCGCGCGAAAAGAACATCCTGACCGTCAAACCGGGCGTGGTCATGGTCTACTCGCGGATTCAGGTCAAGGTGGCGATTCGGACAAATGAAGGTCTGAACGAGTTCGATCCCCTGGACATGAGCGGATCCGGCTCCGGTTTCATCGTCAATCCGGACGGCTACATCGTGACCAACGGCCATGTGGTGAAAGAGTACCACAGCAAGGAGAACAACGCGCTCAAGTCTCAGGCACTGGTGCAGATCCTCGAGCAGCACATCTTTCCCGCGCTGGAGCAGCGGAAAGGCGCGCCCCTGACCCAGGAGGAGAAGGTGTCGGTCTTCCAGCAGCTTGCGGCCGCGGCGGTGTTTCAGGTGTCCAAGCAGCTGTTTGTGTTCCTGTCGAATTGGCAGTACTTCCCCGCCGAGATCAAGCAGTACAGCCCGCCGATCACCCCCGTCGCCGGCAAGACCGAGGGAATCTTCAGCTACGAGGAGGAGGAGTCGGGCAAGGATATCGCGGTGCTCAAGATCGAGCAGGGCAACCTGCCCACGGTGCCGCTGGGCGACTCCGCCGCGGTTTCGCTTCAGGCGGCGGTGTTCCCCGCCGGCTATCCCGGCGTGGTGAGCCAGCACGATTATCTGAGCCAGACCTCGATGCTCGAGGCCTCCATCACCTCGGGCCACGTGTCCAGCCTGAAGCTGGATGTGAAGGGCACGCCGGTCATCCAGTTTGACGCGCCGGTCACGTGGGGCAACTCGGGTGGACCGGTTTTCAACGACCGAGGCGAGGTGGTCGGCATCGCCACCTTCATCAGTCTGGCCCCCACGGGCGCCCAGAGCGCCATTCCCATCCAGGGGTTCAATTTCGCCGTCCCCATCAACACGGCCAAGGAATTCATCAGCGCCGCCGGCATCCAGTCAAAACGCGGGTTGATCGACAGCCTGTGGCAGCAGGCGCTCGATCTCTACTTCGACGAGGATTACGAGGAAGCAATTGTCAAGTGCGACGAGATCCTCCGCCTGATGCCCAACCAGCCGGATGCCAAACGGATCCAGGTCAAATGCCAGGAATGGCTCACCGCCCATCCGCCCACCTTCTTCAGCCGGTACGGCACGATCCTGGCGATCGTGGGGGGCGGGCTGCTGCTGTTGGTGATTGTCGGCGTGGTGGTGATCCTGGCGGCGCGCGGGAAGAAAGCCGCTCCGCCGCCCCCGCGGACGGTCGCCGGCGCCCAGGAGATGCGGGCCACGGTCGTGGATGTCCAGTCGCAGCGCCAGCAGGTGGGCAGCTTCGGCCGGTTGGTCTGCGAGAAGGGCCCGGGCGCCGGCAAAGTGACGGAGATCCCGTCCAAGGGTCTGATCTTCGGCCGCGATCCATCCCAATGCACGGTGGTCATTCCGGACGACCACGTGTCCAAGGTGCACGCGTTGCTCACCCCGAGCCCCAAAGGCCTCATGCTGGAGGACCGGGGGTCGACGAACGGGACGTTCATCAACGACATCAACTCGCCGCGGGTCCAGCAGAACTTCGTCAAGAGCGGCGACCGGATCATCCTGGGCAGCAAGCAGGCGGCGATCTTCCGGGTGGAATAATCCGCGGTGCGGGCGTGGAGCCGGAGTGGAGCGATGCTGAAATTCTGTGCGCACGGACATCCGATGGAGGAGTGGATGACCGAGTGCCCGTACTGCGCCCGAACCGAGGACGGGGTGCAGAAGCCGCTGGGCAGTACCACGCCCCCGCCGATGCCGGTCGCCCCACCCACTGAACTGACCCCCGCTTCACCGCTGCGGGCGACGGTGGTGGACGGCTACACCGCTCACTACCGAACGCCACCGGGCGCGACGGTGGCGGACGTCGCGTCCGCCGCCGCGATGCCCACGCTGCCGCTCACACCGCCCCCCGTGCGCCCATCCGGCAGCCTGCCCCTGCTGGGCTGGCTGGTTGTCATGAGCGGTGCCGCCAAGTTTGCGGACGTCCGCCTCGACCGCGAGCAGCTCGTGGTCGGCTCGGGCCACGGTGTCGGCCTGCGGCTCGAGGAGGCGGGGGTGGCTCCGTGCCACGCGCGAGTGGTGAAAGAGCGGGACGGCCTTTACCTGGAAGGGATGGAGGGGTCCGTGTTCGTCAACAACGGGGCCCAGCCGTCTCCCCGCCATCTGCTGGCGGACGAAGACCTGATCCGAATCGGCGGCGTCTATCTGAAATTCCGGAGATTGTGATCGGGGGCATCTCATGATCGGCCAAGTCATCGACCACTATAAAATTCTGGAAAAAATCGGCCAGGGCGGCATGGGCACGGTGTACAAGGCGGTGGACATCAACCTGGACCGCATCGTCGCCATCAAGGTGTTGTCGAAAGAGCTGTCGCAGGAAGCCAGTCTGATCCAGCGGTTTCTCGCCGAAGCCAAGACCCAGGCCCAGCTCAACCATCCCAACGTGTGCACCCTCTACAATTTTTTCCGTCACCAGGACCAGTTGTTCATGGTGATGGAATACGTCGAGGGGATGAACCTGGAACAGATGATCCGCCAGCGCGGCGCCGTCCCCTTTCACGAGGCCGTGCCGCTTTTTCAGCAGGCCCTGTTCGGCCTGAGCCAGGCCCACCGGATGGGCATCCTGCACCGGGACATCAAACCGTCGAACATGATCGTGAACCGGCAGGGCATCGTCAAGGTCATGGACTTCGGTATCGCCCGGGTGATGGGCCAGTCACGCCTCACCCAGACCGGTCTGCAGGTGGGCACCCTGTACTACATGTCGCCGGAGCAGATTCAGGGCAAGGAGACCGATTTCCGGTGCGACATCTACGCGCTGGGCATCACCCTCTTCGAGCTGCTCACCGGCACGGTGCCGTTCCGGGGGAGCACCGATTTCGAGATCATGCAGGCCCACGTGCGCACGCCGCCGCCCTCGCCCTCCAAGGTCCTGCCGCAGCTGCCCAAGATGTTCGACCGGGCGGTCCTGCACGCCCTGGAGAAGGACCCGCGCGCCCGCTACCAGACCGTTGAGGAATTCTCGCAGGCGCTGGGCGCGGCGCTGCAGGAGGCCCTCCGCACGGCGCCGCCGCCCCGCGCCACCACCGCCTATGCCGCCACGGGCGCCGCTCCGGCCCGCCCGGCAGGGACGCCACCCCCGCCGCCGGGCACCCAGGCGTACGCCTCCGGGACACAAGCCTACCCGCCGGGCACCCAGGCGTACCCTGTCGGAACGCAGGCATACCCGAGTGGCACCCAGGCGTATCCGCCGGGCACCCAGGGGGTCCAGATTCCCGGCGCCACCGTATTCGACTCGCGACCGGGCACCGGTTTTCCCGCCGCCCGGCCCGACACCAGCAAGAAGAAGGTGCTGATAATCGGAGGTGTCGCCGCCGCCGGATTGATCATCGTGACTCTGGCGGTCGTGGTGCTGGCGGTGTTGCTCAAACCGTCGCCCAAGACGCCGACCGCCTCGACCACGGTGGCTGGCGGCAGCTCTGGCGGCACCCAGACCCCGCCGGTGACAACCCCCGCGTCCCTGCCGGCCGCCAGCCCGTCGTCGAACCAGCCGACCGGCACGCTCACGCTTCCCGTGCTTCCCGGCGGTGCGGCGCAGCCGGACAAGGGGCAGAAAAACGCCAAGCCGCAACCGACACCGGCCCCGCCGCCACCGCCGGCGGAGGAGCCGCCCGACTCCGGCAAGTGGGCGACCAAGGGCGACCAGCCCGGCTCGGGCGGAGAAACGCCCGTGGAAGATCCGCTGCAGGCCTTGTCCACCCAGGCCTACCAGGCGTATTCCGCGGGGCGATTCATCGAGCCACCCGGGAACAACGTGCTGCAGCTCACCGGGGAGATCCTCCGGCGCGATCCCGGCCATGCGTATGCCCTGCAGTTGCAGCAGGACGCGGTCTCCATGGTCCACAGCCAGATGCAGTCGCAGATCAACTCGGGCGACCTGGCGTCCGCGAAGCGCCTGTGCCGGCTGTTGATGCAGTTTTTCCCCGCCAACGGCGAATACCGGCAGCTGATGAGCAATCTGGAGAATGCGGAGCAGCAGACCGCCGCCATAAGTCAGGCACAAACATTCCTCGTGGGTCACGATCACAGCGGCGACTTCACGCTGTTCTGCATCGGCCAGTTGTCCATCTTTCCCGACCGGGTGGTATACCGGACCGTCCGCTCCATCGACGGCCGCACGGACGACTTTGAAGTGCCGCGCTCGGCCATCAAGGAATTCAAGACCAACCGGCTGCCCATCGGCATGTACCGGGCATTCCATATCAAACTCACGAACGGGAACAACTACAATTTTGCCCACATCGATCAAAACGGCAACGACATCGGCCCCGAGGCGGTGGTGGCGGCTTACGGTTTTTGATCCGGTCACGATCCCGCGGCGGGCGGCTCCACGCGACGCGCCGGCGTCGCGTAGCCGTTGCCGCCAACCGAATACAACCTGAGGCGGAACCATGAAGCGTAGCATCGTCTGGACCACTGTCGGCTGGATCCTCCTGGCGGCGGCCCTGCTGGTGACCCAGGTCCCGGCCGCCGACTGCACCATGGTGGGCGCCACCGGGCGAGCCACCCGCGACGGCGTGACCATCCTGGGCAAGAACCGTGATTACCCCGTCAACTCCGGCCAGATTCTCCACTTCCAGCCGGACGGGGAACATCCCGCGGGCGCCACGCTGGCGATGCAGTTCATTACCATCGATGCCGCCCGCCAGACCTGGCAGCTGCTCGGCTTCAAATCCATGGATGAGCGGAGCCGGAATGACCGGCTGTGGCGCTGGGGCGTGGGGATGGGTATGAACCGCCACCAGGTGAGCGTGGCCAACAACGACGGCAACACCTGGGACACCTTCGACGGGCCGGCCCTCCATGACAACGACATCACCCGCCTGATCCTGGAGCGCTGCCGCACCGCCCGGGAAGCGGTAAACCTGGTGGACGCGCTCATCGCCCGCCATCACAGCCGGGTGCCCGAGATCTACACCGTCGCCGATCCCACCGAGATCTGGATCATCGAGACCACCGGCAACCGCTGGGCGGCCGTCCGGGTGACCGACGGCGTCTGTGTGCGGGCCAACCGTTTTGAAATCACCGATCCCGAGCTGCCCGACGATTCGGACCGGTTCCGGCTGCGCCGCCGCGAGCTCATCGAACATGCCCGTGCCCAGGGGCAGTACCGTGAGGAGAACGGGCGATTCAGTTTCCGGTTGTCATACAGCAAGGATTATCACGGTCCGGACAACACCCACTACAACGAGATGCGTTACCGCCGGGGCATGGAGCGGATGCGGCGGATCGAAGGCCGGGTCACGGTGGAGGGGATCGCCGCCGTGCTCCGGGACCACTTCGAGGCCTGGACCTTCCGGACCGACGACGGGCGCTCCATCCGGCCGCACACGCCGGGCGCCGATCCGCACTGTTCCCTGTCTGGCTCCCTGCTGGAGGGGGTTCCGGTGCGCACCATCTGCTACGGCGGCACCGTGGGTTCGATGATCGCCGTTTCCGAGCCCGGCGTGGCCGACGGCCTGGGGGGCACCCTGTGGGCGTGCCTGCACGTGCCGTGTCTCAACGCGTTTGTCCCGTTCTTTCCGGCGCTGGACCTCCGGCTCCCGGCGGAACTGACCCGGGCGGGGGGCGCATATGAGAAGGAGTCGCTGTGGTGGCGGCTGGCGGCGGTGTCGCGGAACCTGGAAGCCCGCTGGAGCGAGTCGGACGAGGTGATCCGACGGATCCGCGCCCACTGGGCCGGGCTGGAGCGGAAGGAGTTGAAGGAGTGGCGGCAAGTCCGCCGCCGCGCCGCCGAGCTGGCGCGGCAGGGGAAGGAAGACAAGGCCCGCCGGCTGCTGGACGATTTCAGCGCCCGTTGCGTGCGGCGCCTCAGCCAGGGGGCGGACCAGACGGCGCGCTGGGTGCCCGGCTTCGACCCCGCGGCGCCGCCGCCGGCGTTTTTCCAGCGGCGGTACTAATCGGCTGACCCACTGTCGGCGGTCGCCGCGCGCGCCGGAAAGGCGAGCACCAGCATCCGTCCGTCGGTGATCAGATCGTCCCCGGTGGCGTTCTTGGCGGTCCGTGGTAAGTCCGGCCGGTCCAGCCAGCAGAGGCCCCGGGGCAGCCCCGTGAACATGAGATCGGCGGCGATCTTGTCCCGCTCCCGGTCGATATGCGAATCGATCCGGTGGTACCAGGACAGCCCGGCTTTCTCCGCGCCGATGCCCACGTCGTGGGTGGCCGCGGCCAGCCAGGCCGTCTCGCCGCCGACGGGCTCAGGCAGCTGCCAGATCCGGACATGATGCCGCTTGGCGAAGGTGTTGAGCTGCTTCTGGAACACCAGGTCCGGCGCCCTGTCGCCCATCAGGAAGGTGGACACCGGCGCCGTCGCATAGCCCTTCTGTTGCAGGACGGCGAGGAACGTTTTGGCGCCGGAGACCATGCCCGTCTTCTCCGCCGGGGTCCAGCCCGCAACTTCAAATCCCTGCCGCAGTTGCGCGGCGGTTCCGAGCAGCACGATGTTGACACAGTCGCCGGGCCGGCCGTCGGCGGACTCGGTGCGGGTGGGACCGCTGCGAAGCTGCGCGGCGGTCGCCTCGTCGAGGCTCAGTTCCGGCCACGGCGTCACGCCGACGGGCGGCGCGAACCGGCAGGGGAGCTGCACCTGGACAGTGAGCTCGGTACCGGCCGGATAGTCGATCTCGCGGTGGTAGGTCAGGCCGAAGGCGTACATGGCGCTGTCGAATGCGTAACCCACCGCCGGGTACAGCTTGCCGAGCATGTGGAATCCCATGGAAATTCGGCTGGCGGTGTTGTGCGGGTAGGCGATGCCGATGATCAGCCCGTCGCGGACCGTCTCGCGTGCGTTGTCCACCGACTGCAGTCGGGTCGTCAGGCACAGATGAGTACCGTCCGCCAGGATCACGTCGCATAGGTCCAGCATGAGGTTGGCCCGGTCGTAGGCGTTGCGGCATTTTTGGGTGCGCAGCACGGTTCCGCGGATGCGGGTCCCGGCGCCGATCACGGCCCGGCCATTCACCGTCACCGGCGCGCAGATGACGCCCTCGACGAGATCGCCGGCACGGGACCGGGCGCTGCCGACGGCGGAGGTCAACCGGATGTCGAGGCTGGTCCCGATGGGAATACCGGCTTCCAGCAAGGCGCGCAGCCGGTCCAGGTCGCCGGCGGCACTCGCACTCTCGAGCTGCGCCACCTGTTCCGCTAGACGGTTGGCGACCGTGTTGACTTCACGTCCTTCCGCCCCGTTTTCCAACAGCAGGTCCTGGATGGTTTCGTACGGCGCGAATCCTTCGTAATCCAGCGGCACGTTTCCGAACACATCCCGGCAGTTGGGGTCCGCGCCGTGACGCAGCAGATGTTCCAGAACCTCGATGCCGCGCTCCTGCTCGGCCCGGCGGGTGGCGGTGCTTGCGGTGATCACCGCCCAGTGCAGGACGTTGCGGCCCAGGTCGTCCCGCTCGTCGACCGCGGCGTCGCGGTCCAGGAGGGTGCCCGCGCGGTTCAGGCGGTGTTTCACATCCGCCGGCTTGGTCGAACGGGCGGCGGCGGTCAGCTCAGCCAGCACCGACGTGGGCGGGGGCAGGGTGTCCTTGCCGGCGGCGGCGGACGCCAGAGCCAGTCCCAGCCAGAGGCCGGCGACCAGCGCCCTGTGGCGGAACATATAACAGGTCAACCGGGTTATGCGTCGCATGGTGCACACTCCGTGCCGATTGCGGAATCAGTGACAATCCGTCATCGTATTGTAGAAACTGGCGCCGGCGAAGGCAAGGACCGATAGATCGCCGGCGAAATCGCCGCGATCGGCACCGGCCGCCGGCTGCGTTGGCCCTTGCCAGCATAGACCGGTGGTGTTATGCTGCGCGCATTCCGTACAGCGAGGTGCACATGGACGGACACCCGGCACGCACGATGGGTTCATGGTCCCGGTGGGCGGTCGTTGCGCTGATCGTCGCCGCCGGCGCAGCCGGCGCCGTGAGCGCCGCCGAGGTCACGGGTGAGGCCGCGGTGGGCTTCTATTCCCGCTACTTCTGGCGGGGTCAGCTGCTGAGCGAGGGCGTCGTGCTGCAGCCGGAGGTGACGGTCGATGTGTCCGGGTGGTATGTCGGCGTCTGGTCCAACCTGGAACCCGGGAGTGGTGACTCCAACGAAATCGATTTCAATGTCGGACGCGCCTGGGCGTGGCGGGGTCTCCAATTGGAAGCCGGCTACATCATGTATTGGATCGCAAATTATCCGTCCACCCAGGAGGTGTTCGTCAGCGTCGGACACGAGGGATGGGTGTCGCCCAAGGTGACGGTCTACTACGATTTTGACGAAGGGGACGGCGCCTTCGTGCAGGGCACGCTGGAACGTGTCTGGACCCTGCCCCGGGACGTGGAACTGGCGACAGGCGCCAACATGGGTTTCAACATCCGGCACAAGGTCATGGGGTCCGGATCGGACGGCGAGCCATTCACCCAGTTCTACAACCTGGAGTTCTACTCCGCCCTGACGGTGCCCCTGAGCGAGCGGTTCAGCCTCGGCGGCCTGATCGCGTATTCGTTCCCGCTGACCACGCAGAGCAAGGAGGCGTTGCGCAGCATCAACTGGGACGGCGATGCGAATGTCCTGTGGGGGGGCGTGACGCTGAGCTACAGCTTCTGATCCGCGGCGTATGACGCGGCCGGAACAGGTGGCGGTCTGGCGTCCGGTCCGGACCGCCGCCGGCCCGGCGCAGGTGGAGAGACACATCGTGCACATCGAGGATATTCTGGGGCGCAAATCCGTCGCGTTGGCCTTGGCGGCCCTGCTGGCGGCCCTCTACCTGGTCCACGCCGGCACTTCGAGCATCTGGGATTCCAACGAGGCGTTCTACGTCGAGACGCCCCGGGAGATGATGGAGAACAACACCTCCCTGTATCCCACGTTCAACTACAAACCCCGTCTGAACAAGCCGCCGCTGGCCTACTGGCTGGTGATCATCGCGTATCGCCTGATGGGCGTAAGCGTCTGGTCGCAACGTCTGGTGATCGCGTTCTTCGCCCTGGCCACGCTGGTCGTGGTGTGGCGGTTGGCGTTTCAACTGACCGCCAGCCGGGCCGCCGCCTGGGCGGCCGCCGGCATCATCGCGTTGACACCCCGATTCTTCATCATGGGCAGGCGAAGCCTCATCGACATGGTCCTGCTGTTCTTCGTCACGGCGGCGATCTATTATTTTCACCGTTTCGTCGGAGACCGCCGGCCTTTGGACCTGGTGTGGATGAGTGCGTGCCTCGGGCTTGGCTTCATGGGGAAGGGGCCGGTGGCGATCGCCCTCCCGGCCTTGGTCGGGGCGGCCTATCTGGCCTGGCGGCGTGAATTGCCGCGACCGCCGGTCTGGGCGGCGGGCTTGGCGGTGGGCGTTTTCGCCGCGTTGGTGCTTCCCTGGTTCATCGGCTTGATCCGGATGATGAGTCTGGACTCGATCTACAACCTGCTGGTGGTGGAGAGTGTCGGCCGCTTCACCGTCGAAGATTTCGGGCCGCAGCGGGGGCCGTTCTATTACCTGCCCATTTTTCTGGCTGATTTCGCGCCGTGGAGCCTGCTGTTCGTGGCGGGAGTGGTGGTGTGGCGCCGCCACTGGCCGGAGCTGGCCAACCAGGACAAGTCCCGACTCGTGCTGCTCCTGATCTGGTTCGCCGTGCCGATCCTGTTTTTCAGCCTGTCTAAAAACAAGCAGGAGTATTACATCCTGCCTGCCTATCCGGCGGCGGCGATCGCGCTGGCGTGGCTGGGGCGGCGCCTGGCCGGAGCCGCCAGGCCGCCGGCATGGGTCCCGTGGGTGCTCCGGGGGGTGTTCCTGCTCGGCCTGGGCATCGTGGTGCTGTCGTACGTGGTGGGCCGGCAGATTCTCGACCGGCACCTGCTGCTCACCATCACCCTGCCGGTCATGGCGGGTCTCATGGCGCTCGGCTGGATCTGGGCGGGCGGCCGCCGGTGGCGGGCGGCCCTGGCGCTTCCGATCGCCGGGATGTATGTGGCCTGCCTGTTTCTGGTGTACGAGGTGATTCCAGCTCTGGAAAAATACAGGCAGGTGCCCCAACTGGCCGGGATGATCAACGAACGCGCCCGGCCCGATGATTACGTGGCGTATTTCGCCACGGCGCTGCCCTCGCTCTGTTACTACACCCGCCGGCCCGTCCTTGAGTTGTTTTATGACGGCGAGATTCACAATTTCTTCCGGCGGCCCGAAACGATCTACTGCCTGATGCGGAAGGAGCATCTGGCGGTGCTGGACCGGGCGGGTATCTCCTATCAGGTCCTGGCGGAACGGCCGTACCTGTCGCTCCGGGCCCGCGATCTGGGCAACATGATCCCCGCCATGTACACCAATCCGCTGTGCCTGGTGACCAACCAGCCGCCGGAATCCGCCCCATCCACCCCTGTCCTTCCCTAGACAGCCCGCCCTCAGCCGCCCGCTCCGTTTGCGCAGCGACCGACGGTCAATCGCCGGGTGCGCTATCCTTGCCGATGCGCAGGGCGCGGCGGTAATCGGCGGGTGTGTTGACGTTGAACAGCACCCGGGTCCAGAACGGATCGTTCGCCACGTCGATCACGCGGACCGGCAGCGCATCCCAGAAGCTGGTCATCCGGTGCTGCCCCTGTGCGATGGCCCGCTGGACGGCGGGCAGGCAGCCGCGCCGGTAAACGCCGAAGAGTGGATGGGCGCCGTCGGCGGCTCGCAGCACCGTGACATCCGCTCCGGCGGCCAGCCGCCAGAGGCGCCGGATGGCCTCCGGTCCGACGAAGGGCATATCCGCCGCGACCACCAACCCGGCCGGCTCAGCCATCGCGGCCAGACCGGCCTGCAAGCCGCCCAATGGACCGATGGGGTGTTCCTCGCGGATGAACCGCACACCGGGAAGCACCGGCAACGGGGTGGTGTCAGGCGGGCCCACGATCCAGGTCGATTTCACGGTGTGGTTCAGAACGGTGGCGATGCGCGTCAGCAGGGTGCCCTCGTCCCACGCCAGGGACAGCTTACTCCGGCCCATGCGCCGGCTGCCCCCTCCGGCCAGCACCAGTCCCGCGGCGGGCAACCGCTGGCCGCTCATGACGGGTGGACCCGATCCGGATGGGTGTACACGTTGCACCGCTCCGCGCGGGCGAATCCCACCAGCGTGATTCCGTGCGCTGCGGCAATCTGGACCGCGCCGCTGGTGGGCGCCGAACGGGACACCAGCATCGGAATCCCGGCCCGGATGGATTTGAGAACGATGTCGCTGCTCAGGCGTCCGGTGCTCACCAGCATGGCGTCATCACCGACGGGCCAGTGCGTCCGGAGAGCGTGACCGATGACCTTGTCCACCGCATTGTGCCGGCCGATGTCGTCGCAGATCCAGCGGAAATCACCCGCCTGCCAAAGCCCGGCGGTGTGCACGCATCCCGTGTCGCGGAACAGGCGCGAACTTCCGATCAGACGCCCCATCGCAGCCAGGATCTCCTGGACCGGGTGGGCGGCTGCTGAATGGAGCACCCGGAAGCAGGATGACCAGACGGGTGACAGGCGCGAGACGCTCCGTCCGCAGCCGGTGGTGAAAGTGCGGACGGCTTCCGGTGCTTCCAGTCGGGCCGGTTCGGTCAGGGTGACCGAAACGGCGTGCAGGCGCGGATTGATCGTGACCTCCCGGACGACGGCTGGATCGTCGAAGTAGCACTCGCTGAATAGAAACCCGAGCGCCAACTCCTCAAGTTCCGCCGGCAGGGCCATCAGGCTGGCCGCTTCCTGGCCGTTGAGCCAGATGCCCACCCGTGCTTCCGCGACCAGCGTGTCGTGAATCACCTCGGCACCCTGGGCGTGGTATCGAATGATCTCGTGGTCTTCCAATTGTGCAGACCTCCGCATGAATGGTAGCATCGCCGCCAGGCTGCCGCCAAAAAGACTTTACATAAACAGTATAATATTACACGAATCCGCTTGTATCTCGGGCGGGAATCTCATAAAATGGCACGCCTCGTATAACAATGCTATGACAGAATACCGGAACAATCTCTGCTGTGAGGGAAATAGCTTGAATACAACCGCACCCACCCCCAACCGCTGGCTGGTGGCCATCATGGGCACCCTGCTGATGGTTCTCCTGGGCACCGTCTATGCCTGGAGCTTTTTTCAAAAGCCACTCGTCGCCACCTATAGCTGGAGCAACTCCCAGGTGATGTGGGCATTCAATCTTGCCATCTGCTTCCTGGGTCTGGCCGCCGCCTGGGGCGGCATCAACCTGGCCAAATTCGGCCCCACCAAGCTGGCCGTCACCGGCGGCGTCCTGTTTGGTCTGGGCTACCTGATCGGTGGCTTCGCGCTCAGTCAGCATTCGCTGTGGCTGCTTCTACTTGGTTACGGCGTCATCGGCGGATGCGGGCTCGGGCTTGGCTACGTGACGCCCGTGGCCACCGCCGCGAAGTGGTTCCCCGACAAGAAAGGACTGGTAACCGGCATGGTGGTCATGGGCTTCGGCTTCGGCGCCCTGATCATGTCCAAGGTGTTCGCGCCCTTCCTGATGGAGTTCACCGGCGGCAACCTCGTCCAGGTTTTCCTCTATCTGGGCGTGGCGTTCCTGGTGCTGTGCGTGATCTTTGCGGCGTTCCTGAAGAACCCGCCGGCCGGTTACATGCCGGCGGGCTACAATCCCCCGGGTGGCGCAGCCAAGGCCGCCGCCGACGCCGCGGCGTCCACCGCGCCCCTGTCCCGCTATCTGCTCTCGGGCAAGTTCATCATGATGTGGATCGTGTTTTTCTGCAATATCTGTGCCGGCATCGCCGTGATCTCGCTGCAGTCGCCGCTGATGCAGGACATCGCGGCGAAGGCGGACAGCGCCCTGAATGTCAAGGCGCTGGAGGCCGCCGGCGCATCAGCTGAAACCATTGCCGCAGCCGTGGCTTCCCTGGCCGCCATCGGCGCGACCCTGATCGCCATCAGTTCGCTGTTCAACGGGTTTGGCCGGTTCCTCTGGGGCGGCCTGTCCGACAAGCTGGGCCGGACCAACGTGTTCCGCCTGCTGCTCGGCACCCAGCTCATCGCCTTCATCATCATGGTGTTCACCGGCAGCCCATGGATTTTCGGCATCCTGGTCTGCTACGTGCTGCTGTGCTACGGCGGCGGCTTCGGCACCATGCCGAGCTTTGTCACGGACGTATACGGCGCCAAGCTGATGCCCAACGTGTACGGTGTGATCCTGACGGCGTGGGCCGCCGCCGGCGTCGTCGGCCCGCAGATTTTCGCGCTCATCAAGGACAAGTTCGCCGAGAACGCGGCGACCTATTCGTTCTACACCGGCGCCGCCTTCCTCGCGGTTGGCCTCGTGTTTTCGCTGTTGCTGAACGACAACAAGCTGACGCCCAAAGCCGAAGTTCCGAAATCAGCCTGATCATCTCCCGGCGCCGGGCCGACCGCCCGGCGCCGTCTTTTTTTTAAGGAGTGTGCTGTGCCATGGCGCAAGAAATTCTGATTGTCGACGACGATCCCGATCTGGTCGCGGTGGTCTCGATCGTCCTCAAGGCCGAAGGGTACGAAGTGAGTTCCGCCGGCAACCGCCAGGCGGCCAAGGAGCGAATCCTGCAAAAACACCCCGATCTGATTTTGCTGGACGTGATGATGGACACCCAGACCGACGGGTTCGACCTCGCCTACGAGCTGCGGGACGATCCGGCCACGCGGGACATCCCGATCGTCATGCTGACGGCGATGGCCCAGTCGCCCGATTACGTGGAAACTTTCCAGCACATCACCGACCGGCCGTGGCCCGTGAACATCTTTCTGGAAAAGCCGATCCCGCCGAAGAAGCTGATCGAAACCGTCCGCAAAATCCTGAAGTGACATCCGTGAAAGGATAAGACCATGCCAAGCATCAAGATCATGCTCAACGGCCGGGAGGTGGAGTGCCGGCGCGGGCAGACCATCCTCGACGTGGCGAAGGCGCAGGGGGTGCGCATCCCCACGCTCTGCTACCACCCCCAGGTCAGCCGCACGGGCGCCTGCCGGATCTGCCTGGTCCGGGTCAACCAGACGATGTTCAAGACCGCCTGCACCGAACCGGTGGCCGATGGGATGAAGGTCGTGACGGCGGATCCGGAGATCACCGCCATGCGCCGGGGGATTCTTGAATTCCTCCTGGCCGAAGGGGATCACAACTGCCTCTACTGCGAGGCGAACGGAGGCTGCGAACTCCAGACGCTGTGCCACGAGCACGGGCTGGACACGCCGCCGCCGGCGGGGCTGCCCCGCAACGTGCGGGCCCGCGACGTGTCCTCCAGCGAGGGGTTGCGGCGGGAGGAGAACCGCTGCGTGCTCTGCGGCCGCTGCGTCAAGGCGTGTGGTGAAATCCAGATGAACCGGGTGTGGGATTTCGCCGGCCGCGGCAGCCACGCCCACCTGACCACCGGCATCACCGACGTGTTGGGCGAGTCCGACTGCGTCCAGTGCGGCCAGTGCGTGCAGCTCTGCCCCACCGGCGCGCTGTCCTTCCAGACGGTGCTCGGCCGCGGCCAGGCGTGGGAGCTGGCCAAGGGGTCCAGCATCTGCATCTATTGCGGCGTCGGCTGCAAGATTGATTTCTTCACCAATCGGGACGGCCAGCTGGTCAAGGCCGAGGGCGCTCCGGACGGCCCCAATGAAGGACACTTGTGCGTCAAGGGTCGGTTCGGGTTCGACTTCGTCCAGAGCCCCAAGCGCTTGACTCAGCCGCTGGTCCGCAAAGACGGTGAGCTGGTCCCCGCCACGTGGGACGAGGCGCTGGACCGCGCCGCCGGCGCATTCGGCCGGATCAAGGCCGAACACGGGCCTGACGCCGTCATGGCGTTCACCTCGGCCAAGTGCACCAACGAGGAAAACTACCTGCTGCAGAAATACATGCGCGCGGTGATCGGCACCAACAATGTCGATCACTGCGCCCGGCTTTGACACAGCTCCACGGTCGCCGGTCTGGCGGCCACACTGGGCTCGGGGGCCATGACCAACTCCATCCGGGAGATCCCGATCTCGGAGGCGTTTTTCGTCATCGGTTCCAACACCACGGAAAACCACCCCGTCATCGGGGCCATGATCAAGAAGGCGGTCATTCGCGGCGGCAAGAAACTCGTTGTCGCCGACCCCCGCCGGATTGAACTGGCCCGCTACGCGGACGTGTTTCTGCAAATCCGGCCGGGTACCAACATCGCCCTGCTCAACGGCCTGATGCACGTCATCCTGCGCGAGGGGCTGCATGACGCCGAGTACGTGAAAACCCGCTGCGAGGGTTTTGCCGAACTCGAAAGCGTCCTGCAGAAGTACACTCCCGAACACGTTGCCGGCATCTGCGGGCTGGCGGATCCGGAGCAGATCGTCACCGCCGCCCGCCTGCTGGCGGCGGCCAAGCCGATGGCGGTGTACTACTGCATGGGCATCACCCAGTTCAAGTCCGGCGTCAACGGGGTGAAATCCGTTTCCAACCTCCAGATGCTGCTGGGCAACCTCGGCGTGCCGGGCGGCGGCGTCAATCCGCTGCGCGGCCAGAGCAACGTCCAGGGGGCGTGCGACATGGGCGGCCTGCCCAACGTCTACACCGCCTACCAGCCGGTGACCAACCCCGAGGCGCGGCAGAAGGTCGAACAGGCCTGGGGTGTGAGCGGCCTGCCGGACAAGCCCGGGCTGACGATCGTCGAATCGATGAACGCGGCCATCGCGGGGCAGGTGCGGGCGCTCTATGTGATGGGTGAGAACCCGGTCCTGTCCGATCCCAATCAGCACCACGTCATCGAGGCGCTGGAGAAGCTCGACTGCCTCGTCGTCCAGGACATCACCCTGACCGAGACGGCGCAGTATGCCGACGTGGTCCTGCCCGGTTACACCTTCCTCGAGAAGGAGGGCACCGTGTCCAACACCGAGCGGCGCGTGCAGCTCATGCGCCGGGTCGTCGAGCCCGCCGGCGACGCCCGCGAGGACTGGTGGATCATCCAGCAGCTGGCCAACCGCCTGGGCGCCGGCTGGAACTATGCGAGCGCCGAGGAGATTTTTGAGGAAATCCGCCGGGTAACCCCTTCGTATGCCGGTATGACCTACGAACGGATTGAGAAGGAACTGCTCCAGTGGCCCTGCCCGACGCCGGGCCATCCGGGCACCCAGTTCCTGCACAAGGATCGCTTCACGCGCGGCCTGGGCCTGCTCACGGCCATTGAGTATACGCCACCCGCCGAGGAGGTGGATCCCGAGTACCCGCTGGCGCTGACCACCGGCCGGCTGCTGGAACATTTCCACACCGGCACGATGAGCCGCAATTCCAAAATCCTGAACGAAATTGTGTCTGAGCCGTACGTGGAGATCAATCCCTGTGACGCCCAGAATCTGGAGCTCGCTGACGGGGAGATCGCCGCCGTATCCACGCGCCGGGGCAGCATCCGGCTGAAGACCCGGATCGAACCGGAGATCAAGCCCGGCGTGGTCTTCATCCCGTTCCACTTCGCCGAGGCGTGCGCCAACGCGTTGACCATCGACGCGCTGGATCCCGTCTGCAAGATCCCGGAGTTCAAGGTGTGCGCCTGCAAGATAGAAAAGGTGTATCCGCTGGGGGGTGGCCGATGAGCACGACACTCGACATCCGCGAGGTGGTGGCGAAATTCGGCCGCCGGCAGGAGCATCTGATGCTGATCCTGCGGGAGCTGGAGATCCGGTCCGGATGCAACTGCCTCGATCCTGCCACGCTGCGCGAAGTGGCCGAGGAGATGAACCTGCCCGCCAGCGCCATCGCCGGGTTTGTGGATTTTTACACCATGTTCCGGACCGCTCCGCGGGCCCGCTACATGATCCGGGTCTGCAAGTCGACGCCGTGCCATACGGCCGGCGCCATCGACGTGTTTGAGTCGCTGCACAAGCTGCTGGGAATTGGCGAAGGTGAAGCCACCCCCGACGGCCTCTTCTACCTGGAGCGGTGCGAGTGCCTGGGGATCTGTTCGGTGGCCCCGGCCATGATGGTCAATTACGACCTGCACGGGAACCTGACCCGGCGGCGGTTGGCCCGGATCATCCAGTCGTACCGTGAATCAGCGGCGGCCGATGGCCAGGGGTCCGGTCGCGAAACGGCCGCGGCGGCCACGATCATTGATGACCCGCGGCAAACCCGCCGGTTGCTGGCCGATATCGGGCGCGTCAATCCCGCGAGGATCCACAGCTACATCAAGCACGGCGGCTACGCCGCCCTGCGCAAAGCCGTCGCCATGACGCCGGCGGATGTCATTGCCGTGGTGAAGGAATCAGGGTTGCGCGGTCGCGGCGGCGCCGGTTTCCCCGCCGGCCTGAAATGGTCGTTCGTGGTGAAAGGTCCGATGCAGAAGTACGTGATCTGCAATGCCGATGAAGGCGAGCCCGGCACCTTCAAGGACCGGGTGCTGATGGACGGCAACCCCCACCTGCTGCTGGAGGGCATGGCCATCTGCGGCTTCGCCACCGGCGCCACGATCGGCTACATCTACGTCCGCGGTGAATACCGGCGCTCCATCGACACGTTGCGGCACGCGATCGACGAGGCCCGGACCAAAGGCTGTCTCGGAACGAATCTCTTCGGTGCCGAGTTCAGCTTTGACGTCTTCATCAAGGAAGGCGGCGGCGCCTACGTCTGCGGCGAGGAGACCTCGCTGATCAACTCGATGGAAGGGCTGCGCGGCTACCCGCGCTTCAAGCCGCCCTTCCCCGGCCAGGCCGGTTTCCGGAACCTGCCGTCCACGGTCAACAACGTCGAGACGCTGATGTCGGTTCCCCTGATCCTCGACCGGGGCGCCGATTGGTTCAAGGAAGTGGGCCCGGTCTCGTGTCCGGGTACGAAGCTGTTCTGCCTGTCCGGCCGGCTGAACCGGACCGGCCTGGTGGAGCTGCCCATGGGCGCCACGCTGCGCGAGATCATCGATGTCTTTGGGCAGGGGATCCGCGACGGCCGCGCGTTCAAGTTCGCCCAAGTCGGCGGCAGCTCCGGCGGGATCCTGACCGACGAGCTGTTGGATATGCCGCTGGATATCGACACGCCGATGAAACAGGGCGTCACCCTGGGCTCGGGCGTGGTGCTCGTGTGCGACGACACAACCTGTCCGGTGGATTTCCTGCTGCAGACCCTGGCCTTCTTTGAGCATGAATCCTGCGGCCAGTGCATTCCCTGCCGGGTGGGCACCGCACAGCTCCACCATCACGCGCGCCGACTGGCAGAGCGGCGGGCGGCGCCGGCGGAACTGGACCAGATGCTGGAGAAGGCCCAGTTGATGAAAAAGGCCTCATTCTGCGCCCTGGGCCAGTCGCCGATCGTTCCGCTGACCACCCTGTTGAAGGCGTTCCGCGGCGAGTTTGAAGACCATTGCCGGCCCGGGCACGCCTGCCCGGCCTGCGACCGGTCGCTCGGCCAGTATTATCGGCCCGGCCGGACTCACTGAGCCGGCTGTCGGCGGGAGATCAACCGCCGGCGGTCTGGGGGAAGGCGGTGTTGCTGTATAGGTACTCCACCTTCTCCTTGTGCCGGAGTTCCTGCGCGGCGAACTCGGTGAGCAGTTGTTTGACTTCGCCTTCCGGCTGGAGAGCCGCGAGCCCCTGGTAGAATTTGTGCGCGTTCCACTCGCGGTGGGCCGCCACCAGGAAGACCTCGGCGGTGCCCAGGTCTTTCTGGATGTCCGGCTTGTCGTTGTACTGGGCGACGCCGTAATCGATCACCTGGTCGGTGGACAGGCTGTTTGCCGCCACCCGGCCCTCGAGGTAATTGACGAGGAATTCCTTGTGGCGCAGTTCCTCGACCGCCAGGAATCGCAAGGCCTCCCGGGCGGTGGCGTCCTGGACGATATCGTGCAGTTGGGTATAGAAGGTGTGGGCGTCTTCCTCGTTTTTGATGGCACGTTCAAGCACGGTCTTGAGTTGCTGGTCGGACATGGCGTCTGCCTCCTGGGTGGTGAATGACGGGTCCGGTGACGACTTCGCGAAGTCGCCTCTCGATTGTAACCGATCGCGTTGTTCCGCCGCCATGTTTTTCGGGCACGCCGACTACGGGAATGAAGTGATTCAAGTATCGATAAGGAGTATCCGCCATGCGTAATCCCCTCATCATCGCCGGAGTGCTGCTGTGTCTCGCCGCCGGCTGCGTGCTGGGCCAGGGAGCCTCCGTGCAGGACGAGCTCCAGGCGCTCAAGAAGGAAAACATGGAGCTTCGGGAAAAGATCCGCCAGCTCGAGCTGGCTGTCGCCGAGGTGCGACAGCTGGCGCTCCGCGAGCCGGCGGCCGCCCCGGCTCCCGCTCCCGCCCCGGCCCCGACCGCCGTCGCGAAAGTGGACGAAGCAGCGGCCAAGAAGAAACCGACGGTGGAACTGTACGGCTTCGTCAAGTTGGACGCCGCCTACGACACCGCCCGGACCGACGTGGGCGACTTCGCCCGGTGGGTGCTGCCCGAGGGGCCCGGCGGCAAGGACAACGAGTTCAACATGACCGCCAACCAGACCCGGGTGGGACTCAACATCAACGGGCCGGCCACCGGCTCGATCAAGACCACCGGCAACGTCGAGATCGACTTCTACAGCCTGGAGGGCGGCGAGAACAAGCCCCAGCCGATGCTGCGCCACGCGTTCGTGAAGCTGGAGTGGCCGGAGCACGACTTCAGCCTGCTGGCCGGCCAGACCTCTGACGTGATCGCGCCGCTGCTGCCCGACACCATCAACTACACCGTCATGTGGTGGACCGGCAATCCGGGCTACCGCCGGCCGCAGTTCCGCCTGACCAAGGGATTCGACCTGGGCGGCGACACCCGGCTGCAACTCCAGGGCGCGTTCGTCCGGACCATCGGCCACGTCTCCGGTTACGATCCGGGCGACGGCGGCGAGGACGCCGGCTTCCCCACCGTCCAGAGCCGGTTAGCGTTGACGCTGCCTTTCGGCGAGAAGCGCAAGGCGACGGTGGGCGTGTACGGCCACTGGGGCCAGGAGGAGTATGACCTGGACGCCGCCGGCAACAGCGTGGATCTCGACACATATTCGTGGGGCCTGGACGCCCAGCTGCCGCTGGCCAAGGGCGTGACGCTGCAGGGCGAGTTCTGGCGCGGCGCCAACGTCGACACGTACCTGGCGGCGGTGGGGCAGGGCTTCAACAAGGCCCGGCTCAACGAGATTCGCAGCATCGGCGGCTGGGCCGCCGTGGGCTTCGGTCCGTGGAAGGGTTGGAAGTTCAACCTGGGCGGCGCCGTGGACGACCCGGTCAACCGCGACCTGGCTTCCGGTAACCGCGCGCGCAACATGGCGCTGTTCGGCAACTTCTACTACAGCATCACCAGCGCGGTCCAGGTGGGTCTGGAAGTCTCACCCTGGTGGACCCGCTACATCGACTTGAACGAGGGCCAGAGCGTCCGCGCCCAGGGCACGTTCATCTACCGGTTCTGACAAGGACCGCCGCGATACCCGCAGTTCGTTGTCCGCCGGGGATCGGCTGCGCCGCAACCGGTCCCCGGCGCATGGTTGAATCGGATTTTACCCGACTCTGATCTGCTGGGAGCACGTCTCGTGCACCATTTGTGTACGTTGTTCCTGCAATACGACGGCTAACCCAACCGGGGATCCCCGATGCCGTCATCGGGAAGCTCCCCTCTGCGAAACTCTGTGGGTGTGCCACCACCGCTGCTGCCGTCGGGCCCGATCGGGTCACCCCCGATAAGACCGGTCCCCGGCACGGAGGCCTGCTGCGGAATGCTTCCGCCCATCACGGTGGCACTTTCGGGATTGGGGTCCCGGGCGGGGTCGACCGGTGCACCGGTGATCGTCTGTTTGAAGGGTTGGGTGGTATTCCCACCAGTGTCGGACTGCGACACCATGCCGATCAACCGGTCGCGAAGCGCCCACATGTCAAGCCGTAAGTCGGCGCGATCCGCATTCCCCTCCTCGGGATTCGGCATCCCCGCCGCGCCGCTCGCGCTCGAAGTGGTGCTCTTTTCCTTCTTCACCACTTTGCCGTTCTTGTCTTTCAGGACAACCTCGGTATCGGTTGAACCATTCTTCTCCGTTTGGGACACTTCGAGCGTGGCGCCGGTATCGTTATCCTGGTAAACCTCCTTCGTGGAAACAACCTGGTTCCCTTCAGAATCCACCGAATCTGAAAATTCCGTCTGAAGGGTCACGCTGCACCCGCTCTGGAAGTAACCATCCCCGCTCGACGACGATGTTCTGTCCCGACCGGTGGCGGCCCCGGTCGCGGTGCCGGAGGCGCTCGAACCGGCGGAAGAGCCCGCGCCGGCGGATGCGTTCGGACCGGAGGACATCCTGTCCCCTGGCGACGGTAGGCCGGATTGCCCGCTCAATCGGACCGATGACTCAAGAGGGGCTTGGCCTGATTGCCCATGCCGGCGGACCGTCGGCGCGAATGATTCGCTTCCGACTGGAGCGGGCGGTTCTCCCAGCGGGCCCAGCAGACCGGCGGTGTCGGCGGTTTGCTTGGACAGCGGTTCGGTGATGACCAGTCTCTCTGTGGCGCTGCCGGAGCCGGCAGTTGACGTGCCCTGCGACCCGCCGGGTTGCAGGGTGGCCGTGCCGGGGATCGCGGCCGGCCCTCCGCCTGTCGGAGCGGCGCCCCCCGGTTGCCCGAGCCCGAAACTCTCTGCCAGGCCCTCCTTGACGACCGGATTGACCGGCGTACGGATCCTGCCGCCCTGAGCGTCTGCGCCGACGCTCTCCCGTGGATTGGTCATTTTCTCCCCGCTGAGTTTCGACCCGTCCAGCAATGCCTGCAGATGGTGCCGGCTCAGCTGGCCGGTCGTTTTGAAATCTCCCTGACGGCCCAGCTCGGCCGCTCGACCGGAAACCGCCTCAGAAGGCGGGCCGCTGGCGGCGCGGGCTGTATCCGCTTTCTGCGAAGTTTTCAACGTCTCGGCGGCTTCCACCTCCTGCAGTTCGTCGGGTGGCGTCAGATGGATCGAACGATTGGAAATTTCCATGGTCCCCTCCATGGTTGAATACGCGGGATACGGAAAGATCCACGGGCCGAACGTGAGTCGGCCATCCCCACTGTGCGGCGGCGTGCCCCCCAGATGGAGCCGCCCTCCCCGTGGGGCAATGCTCCTCCCGCAAACCGCAATCAACCGTGTGCAGAGAAATTCAATGATCACTATTATATTACAAAAAAGTAGAATAAATGTTGAAAATAATATTATGTTTCTGGATCCTCCAGGAAATGTGGTGCGCCGGGAAAGGGTGCTGGCATAGAATGAGCGCATGCACAATCGGAGATGTGAATTCATGAACCGGAAGCTGGGAGTTTGGATCGGCTTGGCGCTGCTGATGGTTTCGGCGGCCGCGGAGGAACTCGTGCTTGAATACCGCTTCGAGCGGCCACGGCTGGAGTGGCACCCGGACGGCCGGGTGGACGTCCGGATCGCCGGTTGCCCGGACTCGCTGGAGCCCGGCCAGCCCATGCTGCCGGTGTTCACCGGACGGGTGCTCCTCCCCGCGGGACACCGCCTGGTGGGCTTCGACGTCAAAACCTCTCCGTCTGAATTGTTGGGCCGGCCGGTCCAGGTTTCCCATTGCCCCGGCCTGTTCCCCACGGCTGGGGCCGGCACCGAGCCGGTGGCGCCCGATCCTCGGATTTACGACGCGCCCGGACCGTTTCCCGCCGCCCGCGCCGTGACGGCCGGCGTGCAGTGGCTGAAAGGGTATCCGATCGCCCTCTTCACGCTGCATCCGGTGGTGTACTACCCGGCCGCCGGCGAGCTGCAGTTCATCCCCCGGATGCGGCTTGTGCTCACGCTGGCGCCGGAGCCGCGGGCCAAGGCCGCGCCCATGCGACGCCCGCTGGCGGATGACCGGGCGGAGGTAGCCGCGCTCGTGGACAACCCCGCGACGCTGGACGGCTACGCCCCGCCGGAGGCGAAAACGCTGGACACGGCATGGGAGTACCTGATTGTGACGAGCGCGGCGCTGGAAGCCAGCTTTCAGGAGTTGGCCGACCACAAGGCGGGCCGGGGGCTGAATGTCCATCTCGCCCGGATCGAGGACATCCTCGCCGCCACGCCGGGCACCGACAACGCACACAAACTCCGCACATTCATCACCACCGGATACCAAAGCCACGGCACCCGCTGGGTGGTGCTCGGCGGCGACAGCGAGATCATCCCGTGGCGGGGCGCCTACGGCAAGGTCGGCGACACCGTGGACGCCGCCATCCCCGCCGACCTCTATTTTGCCGCCCTCGATGGCGACTGGAACGCGAACGGCAACGGTCTGTACGGCGAACCCGCCGACGAAACCGACCTGTTCGCGGAGGTGGCGGTGGGCCGCATCGCCGCCTCCAGCCCCACGGAAGCGTCCACCCAGATTCAGAAGATCATCGCCTACGAGGATTCCGCGCCGCCCTTCCGCGCGCTGCTGCTGGGCGAAAAGTTGGACGACCAGACTTATGGCGGCGACAGCAAGGATGTCGTTTACGGGGCGATGGCCGGAATTCCCGCCGAGCGTCTATATGACGCGCCGGGTGCGGAATGGTCAGCCGACACGCTGATCGACACCTGTTTCAACGCCGACGATACGCACATCGTCAACCACCTGGGGCACGCCAACAGCACCTATTGCCTGAAGATGTACAACTCCGATGTCAGCCGGCTCACCAATACCCGCCCGTTCTTTGTGTACAGCCAGGGCTGCTACCCGGGGAATTTCATCTACGACGTCTGTTTCGCCGAGCGGATGACCGTGGGCACCACCGCCGCTGCGTTCGCCGTGGTGATGAACACGCGCTACGGCTGGTACGCGTCCGGCGGCACGAACGGCACGTCCAACGCGTTCGACCATGAGTACATGCGGTCCGTGTTCGAACAATTCCGCCACAATCTCGGTCTGGCCCTGAACGAATCCCGCCAGCGCCTGGCCGGTCTGGCCGGTGACGGCAGTTACCGGTGGGTCTATTTTGAAACCACCCTCTTCGGATGCCCCGAGACCGCACTGCACTGGACCTGCACCCCGGCCGCCGTCCGGCTTGCTCCCTGTCAGCCAGGGAGCGGATTCATCGTTATGGACGGTGATGACGTGACCCTGGGCGCTGTGGTGGGCACCGATTGCGCCGAGCCGGTGGACCAGCCGCACGTCACCGCCCGGGTGGTGGATGCGGCGGGCACGCGAACCTTCACCTTGCGCGACGACGGCGAGGGCGCCGACATCCTCGCCGACGACGGGTTGTTCACCGGACGGTGGGCGCCGGCGGGCCCGAGCAGCGCACAGATCACGTATTCCGCCAGCGCGCCCGGCCTGGCCGCCGATCAGGAGGTGATCCAGGGCGAGGTGGTGGAGCGGATGGACTACCTGATGCTGACGCAGGACCCGACCTGGATCGAACCGGCGGGTGGCGCGGCCGTCCTGGCCGGCCAGGATGACGCGGGTGTGGTCGTACCGATCGGGTTTCCGTTCAAGTTCTACGGCAAGGCGTATGAGCAGGTGCTGATCTCCACGAACGGGCTGCTCCGTTTCACCGGCGCCTACGATTGGGACGCCGGCAACACGCAGATCCCCCGGCCGCAGAATCCCAACGCGGTCATCGCGGCGCTCTGGACCGACCTGGACCTGACCAAACCGGGGGCGGTCATCCGCTATCGGATCGACGGGCAGCCGCCCCACCGCCTGTTCGTGGTGTCCTGGTTGAACGTGGCGCATTACAACAAGGTCGGGGCGGTCACGTTTCAGATCGCGCTGGAGGAGTCGACCCACAAGATCCACCTCAATTACCAGGATACCGAGTTCGGCGTCCCGGCCTATGACTTTGGCGCCGACGCCACGGTGGGGATCGAGGACTACAACGGGACGAAGGGGATTCAATTCGCCTGCCGTGAACCGGTGGTGAGACCCGGGCTCAGCATCTGCTTCATGCCGGTGGTGGGACCGGTGGTGGTTCCGATCGACTGGCGGTTTTGGGGCGGCGACGGCGACGGGATCCCGGAGCCGGGCGAGACGGTGACCATGCAGCTGACGCTGCAGAACATCGGCACGAGTCCCGCCGTGGACGTCACCGCCAGTCTGGCCACCGTCATGCCGGAGGTCCAGATCGTCCCTGCGGCCTGTGACTACTCCACGTTGGCGGTTGGCGCCGTCGCGGCCCGCGAGCTCAACGTCATCCTGGATGAGGCGTTGGCCTGCGGCGCGCACCTGGATTGGCAGCTGACCATCGAATGCCGGAACGCAGCGGGCGACACGCTGCAGTGGGAGCAGCCGATGCAACTGACCGCGGGCGAGGAGGTGGACCGAATCACGTTCGCGGACGACGTGGAAGCGGGTGCGGGCGGATGGAGCCACGTGCTCGACCAGGGTGAGACCGACTGGACGCCGGTCGCCGGCTGGAGCCACTCTCCGGTGACCAGCTGGTTCACCCCCGCGGAAGACAACATCAAGGACAACTCATTACTGAGCCCCTGGTTCGAGGTGCCTGAAGGTGCGGCGTTGACCTTCTGGCACGATTACGACCTGGAGACAGAGTCTGACGGCGGCGTCCTGGAGATCCGGACCGCCACGGAGCCGTGGGCCGATCTCGGTCAGGCGATGAGCACCGGCGGCTACACGCACGAGCTGGATTTCTTCCTGCTCAATCCGCTGGGCCGGCGCGCCGCCTGGTCCGGCGACAGCCAGGGGTTCATCCAGACCCGGGTGGATCTTGGCGCGTACGGAGGCCGGAGGGTCCAGATTCGCTTCCGCCTGGGTTGCGACCTGCTGGTGGGATCGGGCGGCTGGTACGTGGACGATGTCCGGATCAGCGGCCGTGAATTCCGCTGTGTCCTGGAGCCTGACGGCGATCTGGATGGCGACGGTCGGTCCGATGCTCGGGATCTGGGCCTGCTGCTGCACCTGGTCGTGGGCAACCTGGCACCCGGCGTGCCTCCCTGTCTCCGGCCGGACATGGGCGATCTCGACCGGTCCGGCGCGCTCGATGCCCTGGATTGCCGCCTGCTGGCCACCCGGCTGACAGAGTAGCACCGGCGTCGGAGGCGGTGGCTGGCCGGTCCCCGGATTTCACTCTCCGATGATCTTGATCAGGACCCGCTTGCGGCGGCGCCCGTCGAACTCGCCGTAGAAGATCTGCTCCCAGGGGCCGAAGTCGAGCGCACCCCCGCTGATGGCCACGACCACTTCCCGCCCCATGATCTGGCGCTTGAGATGCGCGTCGCCGTTGTCCTCGCCCGTCCGGTTGTGGCGGTAGCGCGCGGTGGGGCTGTGAGGCGCGAGTTGCTCCAGCCAATCCTGATAATCCTGGTGCAAGCCCGGCTCGTCGTCGTTGATGAAGACGGAAGCGGTGATGTGCATCGCGTTGACCAGGCAGAGTCCTTCCCGCACGCCGCTGGCACGGACGGCCTCCTCAACCTGCGGCGTGATGTTGATGAGGGCGACACGGGTCGGGGTCTGGAAGGTCAGTTCCTGACGGTAGTGGCGCATGGCGGTCTCCCGGAGATCAGTTCGGCGGTTGGGCCGTGGCGGCTTTCAACTCCTCGAGCAGGGCGGCGGCGGAGGGATAGCGGAGCTGGCGGTCCTTTTCGAGGCACTTCAGAACGACCTGCTCCAGCTCGACCGGGAGCGAGGGGTTGTGGGACCGGATCGGCATGGGCGGAGTGACGAGGTGGTGGTGGAGGATGCCGTCCAGGGGGTAGGGGAGCATGCCGGTGAGCATCTCGTGAAAGGTGATCCCGAACGAGTAGATGTCGCAGCGCTCGTCCACGGGAGCCCCCTGGAGCTGCTCCGGCGAGATGTACTTGGGAGTGCCCATGACGATGTCGGATGAGTGGCCGGGCAGTTCATGGAACAGGCGGGCGATTCCGAAGTCGGTGAGCTTGACGATCTTGTCGTCGCTGAGCATGATGTTGGCCGGTTTGATGTCTTGGTGGATGACGCCGTTGCGGTGGGCGTAGGACAGGGCCTGCAGCATGTGCCGGGCGATGTAGAGAGACAGCTTCAGCGACAGGGCGCCCTTGACCTCCAGCAACCGCTCGACGGTGGTGCCCCGGATGAACTCCATCACGATGAAGTAGGCGTTGTCCGCCTTGATGATGTCGTGGATGGCCACGATGTTGGGATGGTTGAGTTTGGCGATCGCCTTGGCTTCCGAAAAAAAGGCCTGCAGGCGGGCCGGGTCCTGCGTGACTGACTTGGGCAGTTTTTTCAATGCGACGGTGCGGTCGAGGATCTTGTCCCGCGCGCTGTAGACGATCCCTGCGCCGCCGCGGCCGATTTCATCCAGTTCCGTGTAACGTTCCCCCAACCGGATCAGGAAATCGTCGGACAACCCGGCATCCTTGGTGGCGGCATCCTGGTCCAGCATCGCCTTCATCGCGTCCGGCTCGCTGGTCTTGTGGTCGATCGCGTCGATGCGCTCATCCACGTTCATGAAGAAGGGCCGGATGCTCTGCACCCGTGCATACACGTCGCGGGCGTGCTTGAGCCGGCCGAGTTTCTCCAGGCAGAGGCCCATCTGGAAGAACTCTTCCAGGTTGGCATCGGAAGGTTTCACCCGCTTGAAATACTCAACATAGTGTTTCAACGATTCCTGGTAACGCTCGTTGCGGAAGTGGAGTCGGGCCATGAGCACCAGGCTATCGGTGTACTGCTTGTGATCTGCCGTGATCTTGTTCATGACTCTCAGCGCCTGGTCGATTTCCCCGCCGGCCAGCAGCAATTCCGCTGCCCGGATGAAATTGCCCCCCTGCGTGTAGTATTGCACCGCACCGGGAATATCCTGGGCGGTCTCGCAGAAGGCGGCCGCCTTCAGGGGGAGCCCGAGCTGGTCGGCTAGTTGGACGATCTTCTGGCAGCGTTCCCGGAGCTGCTCCGGAGGGTAGAGGCTCCGGAGATCGCGCAGGTGCGTCTCATAGCACGCCAGCGCGCTCGCCTTGTCCTCGGCTTTCAGGTAGTATTTGGCGGCTTTCTCCCATTCCTGTCGCTGGTAGAAGTATTGGCCCGCCGCGGCGTACGTCCGGTGCGCCTGGTCCAGTCGGCCCATCTCCTCGTACAGTTCGCCGGCGCGGGTCAGGCTCTCGTTGCCCAGGTGTTCCAGCATGCGCGCCGCCTGGGAAAACTGGCGGCGCTGGCGGTAGATTTCCGCCGCCCGGTCCCACCGGCCGATCTGCTTGTACAGGCGCAGGGCGCGGCGGAGCCTGCCCTCCCGCATCAGCGTGTCCGCCTGCAGCTCCAGCGGCAGATGGCGGAGGTGCTCGTCCCGGCCCGACAGGATGATGTATTCGAGATAAAGGAACAGCATCGTCAGGCCCAACGATCCGATGAACAGCAGGCTCGGATGGATCGACTCGCGCAACCGGATGAGCCACAGTGCGGCGCCGGCCAGCGCCGATCGGCTGAGCATGCCGAGGAAGGCGTCGAAGATGTCTCTCAGGAGCGCGATCGAGAACGCCACCGTGGCGCTGTAGAGCAGTAAAAAAATCGACACCATGAACAGAGTGGTGACGAGGAACACAGCTAGGTAATGCGTGATTCTCATCTGTCCATCGCGTCGGGCAGCACTGCGGTCAGTACTTCTGCCCGGTCAGCAGTCGGATGTAACCCCGCATATAATACCACGCCCGGAAGTCGGCGAACCGGTAATCGGCGAGGATGGTGCGCCAGTCACGGGCGATGAAGTCCCGAGCCTGTTCGCACTCGAACCGTTGGAAAAACTGCCGCACCAGCGGATTGAAAGCGGCCAGATCGCGCTCATTCCAGTCGAGGATGCACAAACAGCCGTCCTCGGCCAGCAGCTCGCTGGCATTCTGGATTACCAGGATGCGCTGGTGCTGCTCCAGACCATGCATCACGAAGGAGATCAAGATCCGGTCGAATGTTTCCCCGAGGTCAAGCGGCGCGTCGATGCGCCGTTCCACCAGGGCCAGGTTGGGTAGCAGCGCCGCCCGGCGCCGGAAGCGGTCTTTCATTTCCGGGCCGATTTCGACGCCGACGACCCGGCCCGCCGGGCCGGTCCGCCGGGCCATCTGGGCGGCCAGCCGGCCGGTCCCCGCACCCAGATCGAGAATCCGCTCGCCCGGTTGGATGGCCAGGTCGTCCAGCACCCGACGGAGGAAACGGCGGTAATAGCCGGCGCTGGCCAGATCCAGCAACCGGTCGTAGTGGCGGGCCTTGAAGCCGGTGATTTCGATTCTGGGTTTTCGCGTCACCATGTCGGTTTAAATGAGAAACGACCCTGACGGGCCGTTCGGGAAATGGTGGAGCAAGGGGGTCTCGAACCCCCGACCTCGGCATTGCGAACGCCGCGCTCTTCCAACTGAGCTATTGCCCCATAAATTTTAAGGCGGCATCATAGCCAAGAAGTGTGCCGAAAGCAAGCATTTTTAACGACGACCGGTGGTCGCCGGATTCAGCAGGTTTCGGGTTACAGAGATCCGCCCGCGGGCACGGCCAGGAACAAGGCGGATGCCTCGGCCAGGCGCTCCCCCCGGCTGTTCACGATCCAGCCCCGCGTCTGGATCCGGCGGCCGGAAACCCTGTCCACTTCGGCCTCCACCCGGAGGGGCTCGCCGACCGGCACCGGTCGGCGGAAGGCCACCTCCATCCGGGCCGTGGCCGTGTGACCGCCGGCGGCTCGCAGCGCGGCATGGGCCATCAACTCGTCCAGCAGGGTGGCCAGCAGGCCCCCGTGCACGGTGCCCCGGTAGCCTTGATACCGCTCGGCCATCGCGCATTCGGTGAAGACCCGGCCGGTCGACCCGTCATGCTCGATCCGGAGCTGTAAACCGTGCGGATTGTCCGCCCCGCAACAAAAGCAGAAACGATCGCGTTCCATCGCCAACTCCTGAACCGTGAGCCCTGATTATACACATTCCATCGTTCTCGGGCGGGAAATCCTGTGCGGCCCGAAACCGGCGGCAAGATGTGCTATCATTCCTTATGTAACCAAGCGGTCATCCCTGTGCGGACGTGACGGCCGCCGTACTTCCCAGGAGGACGATATGCGCAAGGCAATGTTGGGCCTTTGGGTACTGGTTGCCCTGATCGCCGCCAGCCCGATCCAGGCGGGCGTTGCGGTGGTCGAGGTCAGCGTCGACGGATCGGATTATCTGTTGATCCGCGGGGCGGATGTTCGCGTGGAACACCGCAATTTTGAGCCGCTCACCAATCTGAAAGTGCGCTTCGACCCCACGACCGGCCTGCCCGCAGCGGCGGCGACCGTCGCCGTGACCCGGTTGGAAGGGACGGGGCCGGTGACCGTCGTGGAACAACCGTCGGCGGGGAATGACTTCACACTGAAAATTCTCATCGACAATGACAACGAGTCGCTCTACCCCCAGAAATACCGGCTCCGCCTCGAATGGGAGGAACAGTCGGCCGCCCTGTTCCCCACCATGGACCGGAACATCCACGATTACTTTCATTGGCGCGGTGAGGTGGACGGCACGGACATGATCCGCATCCAGGGGACCACCGTGTCCATCGATCATGTGCGCGCCCAACCCATCAAAAACCAGCGCGTGGACTACACCGCCGCGCTGCCGTCCGCCCGGGTCGAGACGGCGCTCTACACGGAGCGGGCGCGCGGAACCGTCGAGATCATCCAGCAGCCCAGTTACGCCAACAGTTACACCGCCATCATTCGGGTGGACGACGGGAAGTTCTCCGGATCGGACGTATACGACATTTACCTGTATTGGCCGAAGGCGATCCCTGAAGAGGCGATCACGCCCGACGAAATGGATTTTTACTGGGAAGGACGTGTGGACGGCGTGGATCGCGTGATCATCCGTGGCAACAGCGCGACGCTCGAGCACCTGCAGTCCAAACCACCCGAAGGGGTCAAGGGACAGTTGCGGCGGGCATTACCCCAGCAGGAGCAGACGGTCAGCTTGCATGTGTTTGCGGGACGCGGCTCGGTGAAGATCACGGAACAGCCCAACTGGTCCAACAAGTATGCGGTGAGTGTGCTGGTGGACGATTCAAACCGAAGCGGTGCCGCCGATTACCGGTTCGGCCTGCGCTGGGGGGCGGGTGGATCCGCCGACACCGTGCCCATGACCGGCACCACCCAGGTCGGAACCACCCCGGCCGGCACCAAGCCGGCCAGCAGCGGCGGGGTGATCCGGTGGCGCGGCCGGGTCGACGGCAAAGACCGGCTCATGTTCAAGGGCAACACCGTGACCGTGCAACACCTGGCGGCCCAACCGATCCGCGATGCCAGCCACACGTTTTCCGATCCGCTGCCCGCCCGGGACGTGACGGTTAGCCTCAACATGATTGCCGGCCGGGGCTCGGTCCGGATCGTGGAGCAGCCGGGCCGCGGCAACAACTACACGCTGATCGTCGAGATCGAGGATGCCTCCAACGGCGACAGCATCTACGAATTCGAGCTGTTCTGGTGATCGGGCGATGACGCTCTGCGTACCCGCTTGGGCGAAAATCAACCTGCACCTGCAGGTCATGTTCCCCCGCCCGGACGGGTACCATGAGATCCGAACCGTATTTCAGACGGTGGATCTGGCCGACGAGGTCGTTCTGGAACCCGCCGCCGACGGGCAGTTGGTGTTTCGTTGCGACCAGCCGGACGTGCCCACGGGCGAGGACAACCTGTGCCTGAAAGCCGCCCGGCTCCTCCAGGCGGAGACCGGCGTTCGACGCGGCGCCCGGATCACGCTGCGCAAGCAGATTCCGATGCAGGCGGGGCTTGGCGGGGGGAGCGCGGATGCCGCGGCGACGCTGGCCGGGTTGAGCCGGCTGTGGGAGCTGACGTGCGCTCCGGAGGATTTATTGCTCTGGGGGGGGCGGCTGGGGTCGGATGTCCCCTTTTTTCTCATGGGCGGCACCGCACTCGGACTGGGGCGCGGTGAGGAGCTGGTGCCGCTGCCGGACGCGCCGTTCCGTCACGTGTTGCTGGTGTGTCCGCCGGTGGCGGTCAGCACGGCGTGGGCCTACGGACGCCTGAATTTTCAGTTGACAACAAAGGGTTTCGTGAATAAAATTCCTCCCCTGCACAGGGTGCTCGCGGACGGCCGAATGGACGCATTCCGGGGCGTGAACGATTTTGAAGCGGCGGTTTTTCCTGAATTCCCCCTGTTGCTCCATATCAAATCACAAATCGTGGATTGCGGCGCCGACGGGACGATGATGAGTGGGAGTGGATCCTCGATTTACGGGCTCTTTGACACTGCGGCTGCGTGCATGGAGGCGGAGCGTAGCCTGTGCCGCCAATCTGTTCCGGGTCGGATTATCTGCACCCGGTTCATCGGCCGAGACGAGTACCGTCGCACTCTGTTTTCCCACTGGAATTGATCTGCTGGGGAGTCGTCAAGCGGTAAGACACAGGTCTTTGGAACCTGCATTCGGAGGTTCGAATCCTCCCTCCCCAGCCAATTTTTTCCGGCGGATTCCGGCGCGCCCGCGGGCGCCGTCCGGCGGTGAGGAGGCCTTCTTTGGTCAAGGGCGATCTGATCATCTTTTCCGGATCTGCCAACGTGCCGTTGGCGGAGGAGATCTGTCGCTATCTGAAAGTCCCGAAAGGGGAATGCCGGCTGACGCGCTTCTCCGACAACGAGATCTACTTCCAGAGCCATGAGAACGTCCGCGGGCGCGACGTGTTCCTCATCCAGCCCACGTCGAATCCGGTCAATGACCACCTGATGGAACTCCTGATCATGATCGACGCCTGCAAGCGGGCGTCGGCCTCCCGAATCACGGCGGTCATGCCCTACTTCGGTTACGCCCGCCAGGACCGCAAGGACAAGCCGCGCGTGCCGATCTCGTCGAAGCTGGTGGCCGACCTGATCACCGCCGCCGGCGCGAACCGGGTCCTGACCATGGACCTGCACGCGTCCCAGATCCAGGGCTTCTTCAACATCCCGGTGGACCACCTGTTCGCGGCGCCGGTGATCCTGGACTACATCTCCTCGTGCTGTTTCGAGGATTTGACCATCCTGTCGCCGGACACCGGCGGTGCCGAGCGGGCCCGGGCCTACGCCAAGCGGCTCGAGGCGGGCCTGGCCATCGGCGACAAGCGACGGGTCGCGGACAACGTGGCCGAGGTCATGCATATCATCGGCGACGTCGAGGCGAAAACCGTGGTCATCTGTGACGACATGATCGATACGGCCGGCACGGTGGTGGAGATCGTGCACGCGCTGAGTCTGCGCGGGGTCAAGCGGGTCGTGGTGGCGGCCACCCACCCGGTGTTCAGCGGCCCCGCCTTCGAGCGGCTGGGCAAGCTGGCGCTGGAGGAGATCGTCGTGACGAACTCCATCCTGATCCCGGAGGAGCGGCGGTTGAAGAACCTCCGGATCCTGTCGGTGGCCGCCTTGTTCGGCGAGGCCATCCGCTCGATCCACTACGAGACGTCAATCAGCACGCTCTTTATCTGAGTGGCTTGGCAAAACAACGTTAGCAGGAGATATTCCGATGGAAAGAGTGACAATCGAAGCGAGGCGGCGTTGGGATTTGGGCAAGAACGGCTCGCACCGCCTCCGTGAGACGGGGTGGGTTCCGGCCGTGGTGTACGGCAAGGATACGGATCCCCTGCCGCTGGCCGTCGAACAGGCGTTCATGGACCGGTTGCTGCACAATCCCGAGGCCCGTAACCAGATCTGCGACCTCAAGGTCGACGACATGAAACAGTTGGCGGTACTGGTCCGCGATTATCAGCTGGATCCGATCCGAGGCGAGCTGATCCACGTGGACCTGATGGTCGTCAACGAGCAGCGCGCGATCAAGGTTAAGGTGCCCATCGAGACCGTCGGCGTGCCGGTCGGCGTCAAGACCGCCGGCGGCATGCTGGTGGTGCTGGTCCGTGAAGTGCCCGTCGAGTGTCTGCCGCAGCACATCCCGGCGGTGATCCGCCTGGATGTCAGCGGCCTGGAGCTCAACCAGAGCCTGCGGATCCGCGACCTCCAGCTCGGCGACAAAGTCACGATCCTGATGGATTCGGAAGTCAACATCGCCCACGTGGAAGAGACGCGTGCCGCGGTGGCCGAGGAAACCCCCGCTGAAGGCGCGGCTGAAGCTGCGGCCGCGGGTGGCGAGCAGGAAGACGAGGAATCCTGACGGGGGATATGACGGATTCTGCGGATCTCCGTGCGGTTTTTGGATTGGGCAATCCGGGATTGGCCTATCGGTTCCACAGGCACAATGCCGGATTTCTTTTTCTGGAGCGCGTGTTGCAAGACGCCCGCGTCACGCGGCTGGAACACCGCACGGAGTTGCTGAGCCTCGTGGACTGGGTGGCGGTGGGCGGTGCTCGCTATCTGCTGGTCCGGCCGCAGACGTTCATGAACCTGAGCGGGCAGGCGTTCGAGTCCGTTCTGGCGGCGCACGGCTGGGTACCCCGCCAGGCGCTGCTGGTCTACGATGACCTGGATCTGCCGCTCGGGTCGTTCCGCCTGCGGACCCGGGGAGCATCGGCCGGGCATCGGGGGGTGCGAAGCATCCTGGAGGCGGCCCGAACCACCGCCGTCCCGCGCCTCCGGCTCGGCGTGGGGCCCCGCCCCCCGGAGGCTGACGCCGCCGACTTCGTCCTGGCTGATTTCACGGCAGCCGAGTGGCCCCGCCTCGAGGCGGTGTTCGACAACGCGACGGATGCGCTGATGTCTGTGTTGACCGAAGGGCTGGCGGCGGCGATGAACCGCTTCAACGCCCGCCGGACGTCGACGCGTTCGGATCCCGGGCTCCCGGCGGGGCCGGGTGCGCCGCAGGAAAAATAGTTGTAATTTGGGATTTTTTTGGTATAATCCCGACTTTCGCGAGCTGGGCCTTGCTTCGCCACCGGGGTCCACGGATAGCTGATCCTGTTGAGAACACCTGCAAAGGAGTGATCCCTTGAGTAAGTACGAACTCGTTTATCTTGTCGCGCCCGATACGCCGGAAGAACGCCAGGCGGACATCGCGGAGCGGCTCAAAAGCTACATCCAGCAGCTCAGCGGCACGCTGGAAAGCCTGGATCTCTGGGAAAAGCGCAGGCTGGCATACGAGATCAAGAAATTTCAGGAAGCGTTCTACTTTGTCGCCCGGTTTGAGGGCGACGGCAAGCTGGTGGATGAGTTGGAGCGGCGTCTGCGCGTCGCCGATGAGGTGATCCGCTTCATCACCATCCGCAAAGACGACGAGATCAAGATCATGGAAAAGCGGCAGCGATACTACAAGTCCCGCCGGGAGGGCCTGGAGAAGCGGAAGAAGAAAAGCCCCCCGCCGGCCGAGCGCCAGGATGCCGGCCATCACGGCGGGCGATCCCGCGCGAAAACGGAGAACGAGGTGAGCAGTCATGAGTGAAGGCACTGAGAAACCCCAGCGGCGCTACGTGTACCGCAAGAAAAAGGTCTGCAAGTTCTGCGAAGAGAAGATCCCGTTCATTGACTACAAAGACGTGAACCTGCTGCGGTTGTTCGTCCCCGAGCGCGGGCGCGTGCTGCCCAAGCGGCTGTCCGGCGTCTGCTCGTCCCACCAGCGCCAGCTGCGAAACGCGATCAAGCGCGCCCGCGTGGTCGCCCTGGTGCCGTTTGCGGCTGACTCGTTCTGAGCCGGCGGCGCGTGTTTCCGACAGTCTGACTGGAGATGACAGCGATGAAGATCATTCTGATCCAAGAAGTGGATAACGTCGGCCGGCGCGGCCAGATCGTCAATGTCAGCGACGGCTACGCCCGTAATTATCTGATCCCCCGCAAACTGGCGATGCCGGCCAGCGCCGCCAACCTGAAGTACGTCGAGACGCAGAAGCTGAACTGGGCCAAACAGGAGGCCAAGCTCAAGGATGAGGCCGAAGTGCTCGCCAAGGCGCTGGGCGACGTGAGCATCGCCGTGGCCAAGAAGGTCGGCGAAGGCGACAGCCTCTACGGTTCCGTCACCACGATGGAGATCGCCGACGGCCTGTCGCACCGGGGCTTCAATATCGAGCGGCGCAAGATCCGGCTCGAGCACCCGATCAAGACCCTGGGCGAATACACGATTCCCATCAAGCTGCACGCCGAGGTGACCGCCCATATCAAGCTGCAGGTCCAGCGGGAAGGGGAGGCGGAGGCCCCGGCAGAGGCATAGGCTCAGCCGCCGCGTGATCCGGCGGCGACACCCATCCGTTCTGAAGGGGCGCGCATTCCGCTGCGCCCCTTCGCTTTTTGAAGGCCGCGGGTCCGACCCGTCTGCGAGGATTGTTCATGAAGGGGAATATCTCACCGTCGACCACCCGACTGCTGCCGCAGGATGTTGACAGCGAGCGGGCGATCCTCGGCGCGGTGATCGTCAACAACGAGTTGTTCCACACGATCAGCGACAAGCTGGTCCCCGAAGATTTCTGCCTCCCGCCCCACCAGGCCGTCTACGCGGCGATGGTGCAGCTGGCCCAGGGCCGCCAGCCGCTGGACGAGTTGACGCTCAAGAACGCGCTGGAGGCCATGAAGCCGGACGAGCCGATCACGCTGTCCTACCTGACTTCGCTCTCGAACGGTTTCCCGCGGCTCGAGAACATCATCCACTACGTCGAGATCGTCAAGCAGAAGGCGATCCTGCGCAACCTGATCCGGGCGTCGGAATCGATCGCCGAGATCAGCTACGCCCAGGAACAGAGCGCCATCGACGTCCTGCAGCAGGCCGAGACCTGGATCGGCCACATCTCAGAATCGTTCATCAAAAAGAACTACATGACGCTCTCGGACGCGCTGGAGCAGGCCTACCGGTACATCTCCCAGCTCTACGAAGCCAAGACGTACCTGACCGGCATCCCCACCGGCTTTCGGGATCTCGACCAGCTGACCTGCGGCTTGCAGCGCGGCGAGCTGATCATCATCGCAGCTCGGCCCTCAATGGGCAAGACCAGCTTCGCGCTGAACCTCGCCCTGCACGCGGCGTTGAAGGAGAAGCTGTCCGTGGCGGTGTTCTCGCTGGAGATGTCCGCCCGCCAGCTGGCGATGCGCCTCCTCTCCGCCAAGTCGCCCATCGACGGCCAGAAGCTGCGGAGCGGCTATTTCTCCAAATCGGATTGGGAAGAGATCGGCCGCGCGGTCGCGGAACTGGACCAGGCCAGAATCTACATCGATGAAACGGCCAACCTGACCCTGCTGGAACTGATGACCAAAGCCCGGCGCCTCAAGAAGCAGTACAACCTGGATATGGTGATCGTCGACTACCTGCAGCTGCTGGCGGGCAACCAGCGGTACGAGAACCGGGTGCAGGAAATCGCTGCCATCTCCCGTTCACTCAAGGCGATGGCCAAGGAGCTGGATGCGCCGGTGGTGGCCCTGTCCCAGCTCAGCCGGGCGCCGGAGACCCGCAAGGGCGACCACCGGCCGATGCTGGCCGACCTGCGGGAGTCCGGCTCGCTGGAGCAGGACGCCGACGTCGTGATGTTCATCTACCGCGGGGAAGTCTACGACAAAGACGATCCGGACCTGGCGGGAAAGGCGGAACTCATCATCGCCAAGCAACGCAACGGCCCCGTGGCCAGCATCGACCTGGCGTTCCAGAAGGAGTTCAGCCGGTTTGTGCAGATGGAATCCCGGGGACCCCGCTCTATCGAAACGTAAAGAAGATCGTATCCCAGACCTTCACACGGACATTCCCCTTGCGGGCCGGCTTGTACTTGAAATCCCGGGCCGCGTCGGTGGCCGCCTTGCCGAACCCGAATCCCTTGGGCGTCTCGTTGACCAGTTTGGCGTCGGCGACCGAGCCATTCTCATCCACCAGCACGCGGACGATCACCTGACCGGACTTCTTCAACTGCCGAGCCAGCGCGGGCATCGACGGCGTCGCCCGCTTGGTGATCTCCGGCTTGATCACGTCGTCGGTCAGCGGGACCAGGTCGCCTTCCTTGACCTTGGGTTGCTCCGAGAGGGTGAAGCCCGATTCCACCGAGGACGCCGTGGCCGGAGCCGGCGTGGCGGCCGCCGGAGCGCTGGGGGTTGCGGCCGGTGTGGTCGCCGCCGGCTGGGGCTGCGGCTGGGGCTGGGCCGGAGCCGGAGTTGCCGCCGGGGCCGGTTGGGTCGGCGCGGGGCGGACGGGAATCGTGGGCGCGGCTTCGGAGCCGCTGCTGATGGAGGCCGACGATTCGATCCGCGCGGCCTGCACCACCGGGGCGGCGGCACCGGATCGTCCGGAGTCGCGGGCAGCGTCATCGCGGCGGTCGGCGGATCCGCCGGGCTGCGATGCCGACGGGGCGGCGGCCTGCCGGTCACCGGGCGCCTGGCCCAGCGAGCGGCCCTGGACGATCTGGGCGTCCATCGAGTCGGTGCCGCCGGCGGCGATGTCGGCGGAACCACCGGAGAAGATGCCGCTGCTCCCGCCCGAGAAGAAGGCGAAGTAGACGATGACGGCGATCACGGCCAGGCCGGCGAGGATGCCGCCGACAATCAGGCCCACGTTCGACTTCTTCTTCTCCTCGTCATCGATCGCCAGGTCGGCCAGTCGGCTGGTGAGCGGCGCGGTGACGGCCGTCTCCGCCTCGATCCGTTCCGGTTTCTTTTTCAGCAGTTTGGTGGTGGGAGCGGATTCGGGTTCCGGAATGTTCGGGTCGCGATTCATTGCGTCCATAGCCGACCTCCAAAGCGGTCTCTGCCCCAATCATTGTAACATTTTATTCAGAGCCGTTCGAGAGAATGTGCTCCCGGTCACGTTTCAGCGGGACAGGTGCGGTCGCCGAAGCCGGCCAGCTCCCTGACCGGCCGGCCCTGGACAAAGGTTTCCACGCAGTGGTTCACGCCGAACAGGTAGGGAATCTGGCGGTAGTTCGCGCAATCCATCACGGCCAGGTCGGCTCGCTTGCCCGGCTCCAGCGACCCCCGGTCGTGCCCGAGCTCCAGCGCACAGGCGCCGTTGACGGTGGCCGCCACCAGCGCCTCGGCGGGGGTCATCCGCATCTGGCTGCAGGCCACGGCGATCACCAGCTGCATGTTCGGCGTGAAGCAGGTGCCCGGATTGAAATCGGTCGCCAGCGCCACCGGCACTCCGGCGTCGATGAGCGCGCGGGCCGGCGGGTACGCGTCGAGACCGAGGTTGAAGGCCGTGCCGGGGAGCAGGCCGGCGATGACGCCCCGATCGGCCATCGCCGCAATGCCGGCCGGGCTGATCCGCTCCAGGTGATCGGCGCTGACAGCGCCCACCTCGGCGGCCAGCTCCGCCGCTCCGACGGCGGCCAGCTCGTCGGCATGCAGCCGGGCTTTCAAGTCGAAGCGCCGGGCGGCCTCGATGATCTCGCGCGCCTCCGCCACCGAGAAAAAGCCCTGGTCGCAGAAGACGTCAACGTAACGGGCCAGCCGCTCGTCGGCCACCGCGGGGAGCATCTGTCCGATGATCTGGTCGAGATAGCCGCGGTGGTTCTGGCGAAACTCCAGCGGGTAGGCGTGGGCGCCGAGGAAGGTGGGGACCATATCCAGCGGCAGGAGTCCGCGGGCGGCGGCAATGGCGCGGAGGAGTTTCATCTCGCCTTCGGGACTGAGTCCGTAACCGCTTTTCGCCTCGATGGTCGTCGTGCCGTGCGTCAGAAAGAGCCGGCCGAAACGGACCACATTGGCCGTGATCTGCTCGAGGGTGGCCTGCTGGACGCGCCGGGCGCTGTTGAGAATGCCGCCGCCCTTGGCCGCGATCTCCTCGTAGGAGGCGCCCAGGATCCGCAGCTCGTACTCATCCTCCCGCGTTCCCCAGAAGGCGGGGTGGGTGTGCGAATCCACGAAGCCGGGCAATATCACCGCCGGCCGGTCGCGAAAATCGATGACCTGGAACTCCCGCGGATCAACATCTCGCATAACGGTGGGGGTGGGACCGACGGCCTGGATCCGGCCGTCGCGGATGAGGATCGCACCCGCCTCGATGAGACCGAGCTCCCGCATCTCCGCCCCGCGGCGGGGGCCGGCCGGCCCGGCCATGGTCAGGATTTGACGGACGTGAATCAGGGCCAGCGCTTCGGGTGTCATCGGGTTCGGGCGTGCTCCATATACTCCTCGATCCGCTCCAACTCGCGTCGGCCGAGGACCTCGTGCTTTTCGACGAAGGCGGCGGTGTCCAGCAGGAACTGGCGGTGAGCGGCTCGGGACAGACGCCCGCCGTCCCGCCAGGTGCGCAATTCGACGAACCGGGTCTGGACCGCCGCCGCGTCGACTTCCGGGGCCAGCTTTTCCATCACGGTGTGCTCCACGACGAAATCGAGGAACTCGACGTCGTGGGTCCGGAACAGGATGTATCCGCCGGCCAGCGCCAGGAGACCCACTGCGGTGATGATCCAAAATCGGCGGCGCAAAGTGTTTGACCCTCGGCCTTTCTTTCTGCTACCATTTTAAAGGATTTGATGCGAGTTTCAACGCGGTCGTGAATGCCGGATGAAGAAAAAAGACGATCAGCGGTTGCTCCAGTTCCCCTCCGTTTTCAATATGGAACCCGGCGGCAAGGCTGAAGTCAAGCCGGTCGAGGATGAGAACGCCCCCGAGTGGCGCCGGGAAGTCAGCCGCAAGGTCGAGGAACACCGCAAGATGAAGGAGCTCCAGGACAACCTGGACATCCTCCGTCGCATTGACTCGCCCGATGACAATGCCGCGACAATGGGCCGGGAGAAGGCCCGATCCGACGAGCTCTCTGCCGACCCGGTTCCGGCGGCGCCGGCACCGCACGCGACGATGCCGGTGGCCGGAGCGGTGCGGGATGAGCGGCTGCGGCAGGCGCTGCAGACACCCAGGCCGCGGGAAAGCACACCGCGCCCTCACCTGGACAGCGATCTGAAGGAGAAGCTGGCGGACCAGCACCGCCAGCTCTTCAAGGACGCCGTGGTCGAGGCGGACGACGACACCGCTGAATCCATCACCCAACCCATCGCGTTCGACGAACTGGACCTGGCCAAGAATCCCACACCTGTCATTGAAGAGGAGCCGCCGGAGGCCGAGGCGGAGGCCGCGGAGGAATCCGTGGCCAGATCCGAGTACGACCGGCCGCTGGGCGAGCTGCTCAGCCGGTACGAGCAGCGCAGCACCCGGCCCCGGAAGGAGGCCGCCCCGCCCGCCGATCGCACCCTGCTGGTCAGCCGGTTTCTGGCCGGTCTCATCGACTTTGTGCTGGTGACTGGGCTGGCGGTCGCACTGCTGGCCATCGTCGCCTGGCTCACCGGCGGAGGGCTGTTCCGCCCACGGATGGGCGCGCTGCTCGGCGGGCTGTTTGTGCTGGTGCACTTCGTGTACAGTTT
>JAGOHA010000001.1:71246-99321 GCA_017996395.1 Acidobacteriota bacterium
TGGTGACTGGGCTGGCGGTCGCACTGCTGGCCATCGTCGCCTGGCTCACCGGCGGAGGGCTGTTCCGCCCACGGATGGGCGCGCTGCTCGGCGGGCTGTTTGTGCTGGTGCACTTCGTGTACAGTTTCTATTTCCTCTATTTGGGCGGCCAGACTCCCGGGATGGCCATGGTGGGCCTCCAGGTGGTTCAGGACGGCGACCGCGCGCTGTCGCCGCGGGCGATCCTGGCGCGCACCACCATCTACCTGCTGGCCGTCGCCTGCTCGGGCATCGGCCTGATCTGGGGCATCTTCGACCGGGAAGCCAAGTGCTGGCAGGACATCCTGTCCGATTCCCACGTCACCCGGGTCGCCTGACCTTGCTCGAGGATTTTCACCTTCACCACCTCTGCCTGGGTTTGCGGCAGCGGCTCACCGGCCTCCGGATCGCGGGGGTGCAGACCGCCGGCACCACACGCCTGCTGATCCGTTGGGATGGAATTGCGGAACGGTGTCTGGTGCAGCTCGATCCGGACCGCCCCATAATCAGGATTTTGGCCACGCGGGCCCGCTGGGACGCGGAAAACTGGGTGAACTGCCCGGCGATGGACGACGAGCTGGTCGGCCGCCGGCTCACCTACCTGGACAAGGTGCCCGACGACCGACGGGTCGTGCTGCGTTTCGGCGATACCGGCGCCCGCCTGGTCGCCGAGGTGCGGCCCATCGCGCCTTCGCTCCACCTGTGTGACGCCGGAGGCGTCGTCCGGTACGCGCTGGGCCCGCTGCGGACTCAGCTCCAGCCGCTGGGGGAACCGTACCGCGAGCCGGTTCGTGCCGGCCGGGTATCGCCCGAAGCCGGCTCGATCCGGGCGCTGCTTGCCGGCGACGGATCCGACCATCGGCGGGCGCTGCTCGGCCGGGTGCAGCGGCTCAGCCCGCTCCTGCTGGACGAGGCGCTGGCCCGCGCAGGCGTTGAAGAGCCTGATGCCTTGGCGGCGGCGGTGGCGGCGGTCGTGGCGGAGGCGTACGCGCCGTCAGCGGGTGCCATCCTGTACGCACGGCACCCGTGGCTGCCCGATGAATACCGCCTGGATCCCCGGGGGGATCTCCGTCTCAGCGCCTGCCCGTTGCGGTTGTGCCGCGACTGGTCCGTGAACCGGTTCGAGCGTTTTGAGGATGCGGCGGACCGCTGGTTCGACTATGCGGAGGCGCACCGGCGATTCGTCGCCCGGCGGGATGCCGCCGCCCGCGTCCTGGGAACGAAACTGCGGAAGTCCGAGGATCGGGTGGCGGCGCTGGAGCGGGAGTTGGCGCGGACCGCCGACGCCGAGACGGGCCGTCGATACGGCGAGCTGATCCTGGCTCACCTGCACCGCCTGGGGGCCGCGTACCGGGGTGTGTCCGTGGAGGTGCCCGACGTGTACCAGCCGGAGGGCCCCGCCGTCCGCGTACCGCTGAATCCGGAGAAAACCCTTCGCGAGAACGCCGACATCTACTTCCGCCGCTGGCGCAAGGCGCGTCAGGCGCGAGAGAGTCTGCCGGAACATCTCCGTGCGGAGCGCGAGCGCCGGGAGGCGCTGGCGCGACAGGAGGCAGTCGTCCGGGCGGCCGTCCGCGACAGCGACTTGTCCGCGGCGCCGGCGGCGGCGGAACCGCGGCCCCCGGCGGCGCGCAAACGGCCGGCCAAAGGCAGCGGTGCAATGGGCCCGCGGTTTCGCCGGTTCCGGACCCGGAGCGGCCTGGAAGTGCGGGTGGGACGTAGTGCCGCCGAAAACGACCGGCTGACGTTCGGCGCCAGCCGTCCGGACGACGTGTGGCTGCATGCCACCGACTACGCCGGATCCCACGTGGTCATGGCTTGGGGGCAGAAGACGGAGCCGCCGCTGGCCGACCTGCGCGAGGCGGCGGCGGTGGCGGCCTGGTACTCGGGCGCCCGGCGCGAACCGGCGGCCGACATCCGCTGGACCCGCTGCAAGTACGTGCAGAAGGTGAAGGGGACGGCCGGACTGGTCCGGCTGATGAAATTTAAAACGCTGCGGGTGGCGCCGGCCCTCCCGCCGGGCGAGCCGGCCGGGGAAGCGAACGCCTGACCCGCCGGACGCCGGCACGATGAATCCGAAAACGAAACGACCGGGCGCTCGGCCCGGTCGTTGGTTGTCGGTCGGAGGGAACCGGCGCTAGTCGAGCAGCGCCCGCAACCGGCGGTACTGCACGTCCACAAAGGGGAACTTGAGCAGGTTGTGGAACAGCGAGGAAAAGCCGGTGTAAAAGTACCCGACGATGAACAGCAGCAGGAAGGGGAGGACGCCGAAATTGCCGATCGCCACGCAGTAGCCGAACACCCAGGTGAAGAAGCAGCCGAACGCGATCTCCACCAGCGGCCAGATGCCGATCTTGCCGCGGTACTTTTTCCGCAGCCAGCTGTCCTTCCGGCCGGTGACGTGGTACTTGGGGGTGCGGACGAAAGCCGACTTGATGCCGAGCACCGCCTCGATAACGGCCTTGCCGTTGGTCACCGTCAGGCCGATGCCCAGCGCCATGAGGAACGGCAGGAGCCGGACCCGCTCTTTCCAGTCGGTGTACAGCGCCTTCTGGGAATGGATGTAAAACAGCGCCACGCTCAGCGTGGAGGCGACGAAGATGGGCAGGTCCAGAACCAGCATCTCCCAGATGCCCTGGTGGAAGCGCACGATGATCGCCGGCAGCAGGACGAGCGACAGCAGCACCATCAGCGGATAGGCGAAGTTGGCGGTCAGGTGGAACACCGCCTCGGTCTTGATGGGGCGGGGGAGCGGCGCCCGGAGGATGGGACCCAGCATCTTGAGGCAGACCTGGGTGGAGCCCTTGGCCCAGCGGTTCTGCTGGTTTTTGAAGGCGTTCATCTCCACCGGCAGCTCGGCGGGGCACTCGATCTCGGGCAGGTAGACGAATTTCCAGCCCTTCATCTGGGCGCGCAGACTCAGGTCCAAATCCTCGGTGATCGTGTCGTGGCTCCAGCCGCCGGCGTCGGCGATCGCCTGCTTGCGCCACAGGCCGGCGGTGCCGTTGAAGTTGACGAACAGCCCGGCGCGGGCGCGGGGCAGGCTTTCCATCATGAAGTGGCCATCGAGGAACAGGGTCTGGGCGCGGGTCAGCAGGGAGTAGTCGCCGTTGAGGTGGGTCCAGCGAGTCTGCACGATTGCCACCCGCGGGTCGGTGAAGTGATGCACCGTGCGCTGGAGAAAGTCGGAATGGGGCACGAAGTCGGCGTCGAAGATGGCCACGATGTCGGCCTTGGCGGTGCGCAGCCCGTTCTCCAGCGCGCCGGCTTTGAAGCCGCCACGGTTGGTTCGGTGGATGTACTCCACGTCGAAGCCGCGGTCGGTCCAGTACGCCACCGCCTGCTGCATGATGCCCACCGTCTCGTCGGTGGAATCGTCCAGGACCTGAATGTGGAGCTTGTCTTTGGGGTAGTCCAGCTGGCAGGCGGAGTTGAGGATCCGGGGGCCCACGTACATCTCGTTGTACATGGGGAGCTGCACCGTGACCATGGGCAGTTCATCGAAATGGCCCGCCGGCGCCACCCGATCGTGGCGGTGCTTGCGGAAGAGGTGGAGGTAGTAAAACCGACGCAGCCCGTAGGCGCTCAAGAAGATAAGGACACCGAAGTAGATGAGCAGAATGACCAGGTCGAACAGCTCGGGGCGGTACAGGAACGAGAGGTTGCCGCTCTCCAGGAATTTTTCGTAGCTGCCCGGCGGCAGGCGATGGCTGAACGGGTTTCCGAACATAGGCTCCTCATCCGGATGGATTGACGGGGTGTTTAGTCGAGATGATCCGTCATACGAATGCCTATGCTAGACAAGCGCGCGGGCGGGGGGAAGCCGTATCTTGTACGGAATTGTCGCGGGTTGTAAGCGGGCCGTCAGCGGTAGATGCGGGGTCCGTCGGCGGCGGTCTCGGCGAGGGCGCGGCCGATGGCGTGGGCCAGGGCGGCGCGGTCGGGGAAATCGTGGAATTTGAAAAAGGTGATGGACTGGCTGTTCTTGCGGAGCCAGCGCAGCGCCAGCGGGAAAGATGCGTCCCGGTACACCTGCAGGGCCGGGTGCGGCTGGCCGGCGGCGACAGCGGCCAGGATGGCGTCCAGCGTCTCCGGTGGAGCGCCGGTCCGCGGCAGGGCCAGGCTGCGGATTTGGCCGCCGGGATGCAGCGCCCAGAGGCGGGCTTTCCCGGTGTCGGGGTGCGGCAGCAAGGCCAAAAGCACATCCTCGATCCCCTTCTCCTTGGGTGTCGGTTGAATGTCCAGTTGAACATTGATGGTGGGCTGATGACGGGCAATGAGCTCGGCTTCCTCCAGCAGCGCCTCCAGGTCGGAGCCGAGGACGCTGTGACGCAACCGGCGGGTGTCGCGCTGGATCCGTTGCAGCTTCGGGTCGTCGTCGGCCCGCCAGCGGAAGTAGCTCTGGACCCGCCGCCGCAGGTTGACGCTCTTGCCCACGTAGATGACCGAGTCGCGGGCGTCCAGGAACAGGTACACGCCCGGTGTTTCGGGAAGCGCCGCCAGGTCGGCCGGCGTGAAAGCGTAGCGCCCGAAATCCACCGGGGCGTGACGGGCGGCCAGAGCGTCGTCCAGCTCATCGAGCCGCTCCACGCCCTGGATCGCCAGTTCGGCGGCCAGCCGTGGCAACAGCGCCGGCAGCGCGGCCAGCTCGTCCACAAACGGATCGTCCCGGCGGGTCGCCACGGCGGCGAAATCCAGCAGGGCGTCGAGGCCGGGCCGCGGCCCGCCGGGCAGGGCCAGCCAGCCCACGTCGGCCAGCGTCCGGAACGGCTCCGGCAGCACGGAACCGGTGTCTTCGGCGATCTGGAGCCAGGGGCCGAGATCCCGGACATTCAATCCCCGGAGACACAGGCCACTGCCGGCGAACGCCTCGTCCAGAACGCGCAACACCTTGAGCTCGGTGAGGAGCTGCGGCGGGGCCAATCCCTCCAATGCGGCGGCGGCTTCCCGCAGGGCGTCCGCGGGCCCCACGGCGGCGATCTGGCATTCGACGGGCGAGTCGGCGCCGGGCTGGTAACGGGTCACGGCCACGAGCCGCAGCGGCCCCTGACCGGACGGCCGGGTGGCCGCCGAAAGCACCGTCCAGCGGAGCGCCGCCAGCCGGTCTCCGGCCGAGTCGGGGACGGCTTCCCAGCCTTCGGGCAGGCGGCGGAAGCGCGGGTCACGCCGGAGGGCCGCCTCGAGTATCCGCACCGCAGCCGCCTGGCCCGACGTCGCGGCACCCAAGTGGCGGACGCAGAGTTCGGCGGCCGGCACCGGGGCCGCCGTGCCGCGCAGGGCGTCATAGATGCGGTCTTCGAGGCGTTTCATGGCGGGCCTTCCCCGATCCGGAGGAGCACCGCATCGGGCGCGGTCCGCGTCGCCACGAGCCGCGGGGCGTCGGCGGACCAGGCGGCCAGGACGGCCTGGAACCGGTCAGCGTCGGCAGGGACATCCCAGGCGATGAGCCACAGAACCAGCGGGGGGCGGCCGTCGCTGCGCTCCACCAGCACCAGGGCGTCGCCGCCCCAGCCGCGGGCGGCTCCTACGGCGTCCGCCTCGGGCAGGCCGCGCTTCAGAAACTCGGCCAGCTGGAACTGGCCCCAGTGGCGGGGCTGGCCGGCGGGCCGTCCCAACTCACGCCAGCACGATTCGTCCAGGGCGAGCGGCCGGCCGCCTTCGGGCGGTGTCGCCAGGTACTTTTCCGGCCGCAGAATCTGCTCGGTGGTGGCGGGTGGATGCTCCACCAGCCGGAGGGTCTGGGCGAAGGTTCGCGTTTCCATCAGCCGGCAGACGAAGTCGGTGCCCTCGAGATAGGGGAAAAGCATGGCGGCCTGCAGGAAGGCCGGCGCCCGGGCGAACACCGCCGCCTGTCCCTGTGACTGCCGGGCGGCGGTGCGCATCATGGCGGCGATGCCGGGGATGGCGGCAACCTGCTCCACCGGGGCGTCGGTCATGTACGCCAGCATCGCGAGGGTGGCCGTGCCTTCGAGCAACGCCATCAACGCCAAAGCGGCGTCGTCGTCATGGCGGACCTGGGCCTGGAGGGCGCTGATCCCGCCGGATTGGTCCTGCAGGGCATGAACCAGTTCGTGGGCCATGACCGCTTCCTGCAGGGCCGGCTCGATCCAATCGGCCATCACGTAGGTGCCGTCGTCGGGGTCGTAATAACCGCCCAGTTGTTCGGTGTAGAGATCCGCCACCAGGCGCTTCAGATCCGTCCCGGCCGGCACGAGCCCCAGGGTTTCCAGAATGAGCGTCTCTTCGCGGATCTCGGCCTCGGTGTAGTCCTCACCGAGCTTGCGCAGCACCAGGGTCTCGATCTCGGCCTTGCTCATGGTGCGCGCGGCCACGGGCCGTTTCCGCGAAACGCCGGTGAGCCGCTCGAGCTTGGCCAGCACCCGCTCCACGGCTGCGGCGTCCGGCGCCGCCGTCGCCCGCTCGCCGGCCGCGGGCGATGACGCGGCGGGGGCCGCGGCCGGAAGGATTCCCAGGCCGGCCAGCCAGCCGAAGAAAAACAGAACCGGGGTGAGCAGTCGAGCCATGGCCGCGGACTCCTGTGGCGACAGGCGGCCATTGTAGCAGATCCGGTGCCTGTTTACATCGGCCCGACATGGCAGATCCCCGAGAGCGGCTCCGCGGTCCAGGGAAAAATTTCTCTTTACAGGCCGGGGAAGCTGTGATAAAAAGTCTGTCTTTTGATTGACGCCCGAGGAGGACACTCTTGTCTCTGACGAATGAATCGAAGCAGCAGATCATGAAGCAGTATCAGCGCCACACGAAGGACGTCGGGTCCACGGAAGTCCAGGTGGCCCTGCTGACCCAGCGCATCAACGACCTCAACGAGCATTTCCGGTCCCACGTCAAGGATCATCACTCCCGGCGCGGCCTCCTGCAGCTCGTGGGGCAGCGGAAACGGCTGCTGGAATACCTGAAGCAGACCGATATCGAGCGCTATCGCAAGCTCATCGGCGAGCTGGGGCTGAGGAAGTAACCGCTAATTTGACCGCACCCGACACTGATACCGACCAAGACGCCGCGAGGAAGGGGTGCCCCCTCCCGTCGGCGTCTTGTTATATTTCCCTTCCCGTCATCCTGAGACCATCGGCCGATGCCCCACCGGCATCCCGGATCACGACACCGGGGAGACACACGCATCTGGAGGATTCGATATGATTTACCGTGCATCGGTTGAAATCGGGGGCCGCGAGCTGACCATCGAGACCGGCCGGCTGGCCAAGCAGGCGAACGGCGCGGCGCTCATCCGCTACGGCGACACCGTGATCATGGCCACGGCCTGCGCCGCCACCAAACCCCGGGAGAACGCCTCGTTCCTGCCCCTGACCGTTGATTACCGTGAGTACACTTACGCCGCCGGCAAGTTTCCGGGCGGCTTCCACAAGCGCGAGGGCCGGCCGTCGGAGAAAGAGATCCTGACCAGCCGCCTCATCGACCGACCGCTGCGCCCCCTGTTTCCGGAGGGCTACTTCCGCGACACCCAGATCGTCGCGCTGGTGTTTTCGGCGGACGGGGTCAACGACCCCGACACCATGAGCATCTGCGGCGCCTCGGCGGCGCTGTATCTGTCGGACATTCCCTTCACCACCCCCATCGCGGGCGTGCGCATGGGTTACGTCGACAACCAGCACGTGGTCAATCCGACCCCGGCCCAGCTCGCGGCCAGCCGCCTGAACCTGGTGGTCGCCGGCTCCGAGGAGGCCATCGTGATGGTGGAGGCCGCGGCCAAGGAAGTCAGCGAAGAGGTCCTGCTCGAGTCGCTGCTGCTGGCCCATGAGCAGGTTCGCAAGATCATCGGCCTGATCAAGCATCTGGCGCAGCAGAAACAGCCGGTCAAGCCCGTGGTGGAGCCGCCGGCCATGCCCGCCGAGGCCGTGGCCGAAGTCCGGCAGGCGGTCGCCGACAAGATCCTGGCCGCGCTGTACACCCCGGGCAAGCTCGCCAGCGAGCGCGCCATGGACGCCGTGAAGGACGAGCTCTTCGGCACCATCCCCGAGGAAGAGAAGGAAAAGAAGGTCCTGTTCGGCGGCATCTTCGAGAAATTGAAGGAAGAGATCTTCCGCGAGGAGATCCTGGTGAAGGGCACGCGGCCCGACCGCCGGGGCACCGAGGAGATCCGGCCCATCGACATCGAGGTGGGGGTCATGCCCCGCACCCACGGCTCGGCGCTGTTCACCCGCGGCGAAACCCAGGCGCTGGTCACCGCCACCCTGGGCACGCCCGAGGACACTCAGATCATGGACACTCTGGACGGCGAGTCTGAAAAGACCTTCATGGTCCATTACAATTTCCCGCCGTTCAGTGTGGGTGAGGTGGCCTTCCTGCGCGGCCCCGGCCGCCGGGAGATCGGCCACGGCGCGCTGGCCGAGAAGGCGCTCAAGGCCATGGCGCCCGCCGAAGAGCAGTTCCCCTACACCATCCGGGTGGTGTCCGACATCCTGGAGTCCAACGGCTCGTCCTCCATGGCCACCGTCTGCGGCGGCTCGCTGGCGCTCATGGATGCCGGTGTGCCCATCCCGAAGCACATCGCCGGTGTGGCCATGGGCCTGATCAAGGAAGGCGACCGCTACGCCGTCCTGACGGACATCGCCGGATTCGAGGATCATTACGGCGACATGGATTTCAAGGTGGCCGGCACCGTCGACGGCGTCACCGCCCTGCAGATGGACATCAAGATCACCGGCATCACCCCGGAGATCATGAAGCAGGCGCTGGACCAGGCCAAACGCGGCCGCATGTACATTCTGGGCAAGATGAACGCGGTGCTGGCCAAGCCGCGCGAGAACCTGGCCGCCAATGCGCCGCGGCTCCACACCATGGAGATCGCCGTGCACCGCATCAAGGACCTCATCGGGCCCGGCGGCAAGAACATCAAGGCGATTGTCCTCGCCACCGGCGCCAAGATCGACATCGAGGACGACGGCAAGGTCAAGATCTATGCGTCCGACGAGCAGTCGGCCCAGGACGCCATCCGCCGGATCAACGAGCTGTGCGAGGAGGCGGAGATCGGCAAGGTTTACACCGGCCGGGTGACCCGACTGGAGGCCTATGGCGCGTTCGTGGAGATTTTCCCCGGAACCGAGGGGCTGATGCACATCTCCGAAGTCGCCCACCAACGCACCCACGACATCCGCGACGTGGTCAACGTCGGGGACGAGATCCAGGTCAAGGTGCTGGGAATCGAGCCGCCCAACAAGATTCGGCTCAGCATGAAGGCCCTGCAGGAACCGCCGGCGGGCATGGAGGAATCCGGTTCGTCCGAGAGCCACGGCCACCATCGCGAGCACCGCGACCGCCGCGAGGGGCACGGGGACCGGGACCGCGGGCCCCGCGGGCCGCGCCGTCACTGATCCGATTCCATCGAACAATAAAAAACGAGGCGGGCTGCGTCAGGCAGCCCGCCTTGCTGTTTTGGGGACCGCGCGCGGCGGCGCCGTCAGATGCCGACGATGTCAAACGCGGTGAGTTCCAGCGTCGAGTCCGGGATCAGGACCACCGGCCGGTGGAAATCCTTCTCGATGGCCGCGACCACTTCCCGCTCGATGCTCTTGAGCGCCCGGATGACGTTCGGATGGGCGCGGATCTCGACCTGGGTGCCTTCCAGCGACTTCCGCATCCGCGCCACGTGCGCGTAAATCTCGTAGCAGATGGTGGACACGGACTTGGTGAATCCCGACCCGCCGCACAGGGAGCAGGGCTCGGACAGATTCTTCTCCAGGGCGCTGGCCGACCGTTTCCGGGTCATGATCACCATGCCGAAGTCATTGAACGGAATGACCTTGGTGGGCACCTTGTCTTTGCGCAGCTCCAGCGTCAGGGCATCCAGCACCAGCCGCTTGCTTTTTTTCTCCTGCATGTCGATGAAATCGATCACGATGATGCCGCCGAGGTTCCGCAGGCGGACCTGGCGCATGGCCTCCTTGGCCGCATCCACGTTGATCTTGGTGATGGTCTCCTCAAAGCTGTTTCCCTTGCCCACGTACTTGCCGCTGTTGACGTCGATGGCCACGAGCGCTTCGGTGTGGTTGACGACGATGAAGCCGCCGGAGGGGAGCCAGACCTTCTGCCGGGTGGCGCGCTGGATCTCGGGCGTCAGGTTGAAATGGTCGAAGATCGAGGCGTCGCGCGAGTACAGCTTCACGCGCGACAGGAGCGTGGGCATGAAGCGCTCGACGAAGTTCACGATGGCCGCATACTCGGCCTCGTCGTCCACCCAGATATTCTGGAAGCTGTCGTCCAGCTTGTCCCGGAGGAGTTTTTCCACCAGGTCCAGCTCCTCGTAGAGGAGACACGGGGCGGATTCGGCGGCGCCGCGGGCCTGGATGTCTTCCCACGTCTTCATCAGATATTCCATGTCCTGGACCAGCTCGGCCTCGCTGAGCCCCTCGCTGGCCGTGCGGATGATGAAGCCGCCCGGCCGGTCCTTGCGGTTCTGGGTGATGATGGTCCGGAGCCGTTTCCGCTCCTGGTCGCTGTGGATCTTGCGCGACACGCCCACGTGATTGACGGTGGGCAGGAACACGAGTTGGCGTCCGGGGAGCGAGATGTGGGAGGTGATCCGGGCGCTCTTCAGAGACATGGGTTCCTTCATGACCTGGACGATGATCTCCTGGCCCTGCTTCAGCATGGTGGCGATGTTGCCGGGCTCCGCCTCGCCGGCCAGGTTGAACCCCTTGCGCTTCCGGCGGCCGCCGCGTGGGCGGCTGGCGCAGAAGGTGAGGTCGGAGTCGGGGAAGCGAATGGTGGCCGTGCCGTCCTCGGAGTCGGTGCGGTCGCGCTCCGGTTCCGGCGGGTCGGCGGCAGGCTGAGCCCAGGGGGAGGTCCAGGACGGTTCCGCCGGGGTGGCGGCGGCCTCGGCCGGGACATCTTCAGTGCCCGCGGACGACTCGACGACGGTCTCCGCCGGCGGTTCAGCCGATGCCGGCGTGGCCTCGGCGGATTCGGAATCCGCGGCCGTTGCATCGGCGGCGGCACGCGAGCGCGACCGGGAGCGGGACGACCGGCGGGAACGGCGGCGCTTTTTCGGCGCCTCGGCCGGTCCCTCGGCCGCGGCGGAGTCGTTTTCCTCTGCCGGGGCGGTCGCCGTCTCGACGTCCTCTCCCTCGGGCGGTGCCGAGATGGCGGTTTCCGCGTCGGTCGGCTCCTCGGGGGGCGGCGGCGCCGGCGGTTTGGCGGCGCGTCCCTTGGGCACATCGACATCGAGGGTTTCCTTCAGATCGGCGAACTCCTCGAAGAAATCGGTGACATAAAGGAATGCGTTTTTTTCGATGCCGATGTCCACAAAGGCGGACTGCATGCCCGGCAGCACCTTTCCCACCCGGCCCTTGTAGATGTTGCCGACGATGCTGCGGTCCTTGCGTCGCTCCACGTGGTATTCGGCCAGCGCACCGTCCTCCAGAATGGCGGCATGCACCTCGAACGGGGTGACGTGCACCATCATTTCACGGCTCATGGTGTACACCTCGAGCTTGAAGGTTGTAGGGCGGGAATCCGGCTTGTGTTGTCAGGAAAAAATATCTTTACGCCACCGGACGGTCCAGGATTCCCATTGTCCGGTCGTTAAAAATCCATGCCGCTGAGGATCTTAGCACAGCAACGGAAAAAAGCCAAATCATTCGTCGGTTCCCCCGCCCTCCGCCGGCTTGTCCTCCGCGGCCGAATGGCGGTAGATGAACCGCTGCAGGTTGGTGTTGTATGGGGTCCAGTGATCGCTCTCGCCGGCCTGCTGGATCGCCTCGAGAAAGGTTCCCAGCTTGGCGTCGAGATCGTCCAGGTAGGACAGGGCGAGAGCTTCCAGCGTCTTGGGGCGTTTGGGCGATCCGAATTCCAGCTCGCGGTGGTGGCTGATCACCAAGTGGAGCAACTCCATCCGGAGGCCGGTGGGAAAGTCAGGGATGGTCGACATCTTGCGGTCCAGCAGGATGGCTTCCATGGTGATATGCCCGACAAGGCGGCCCTCGTCGGTGTAATCGATGCTCTTGCCCCAGACCAGCTCGTCCAGTTTGCCGATGTCGTGGAGCGCGGCGCCCGCCAGCAGCATGCTCTTGTTCAGAAAGGGGTAATGCTGGCAGATGCGGGTGCACAGCTGCATCACCGACAGCGTGTGATCCAGCAGGCCGCCGATGTACGCGTGATGGAGCGCCTTGGCCGCGGGGCACTGCTTGAAGCGGGCCTGCAGCTCCGGCTCGCCGAAGATGTCGAGGAGCAGGCGGCGCAGGAACGGGTCGGCCACCTCCTGGTGGATGCAGTCGAGAAGGGCGGCGTAGCTCTGGTCGGTGTCGCGGTGCGACTTGCGGATGAAGTCGTCCAACTCCACCTGGTCGGGTTCGACCCGCCGGATCTTGTGGATGGTGATCTGGGTGGCGTTGTTGAATTCCTTGGTCATTCCGATCACGTGGACGAACTGGTCCACATCGAACTTGGCGCGAAAGACATCCACGTTATCCCAGAGAAAGGCGGTGATGGCGCCGGTCCGGTCGGCCAGCACGGTGAAGATGAACTCCCCCCCCTGCTTCTTCGGCCGGATCTCCTTGCGGACCACCAGAAACACGTCATCGACGTTCTGGTTCGGGAGGTAATCGGAAACGTATTTGGCTTTCAATCCAGTATGTCCTTTCGTTCGGTGTCGAGCAGCGTGGCCAGCTCGCGGGCTTCGGTCCGGGCAACGTTGCGTCCATCGGGCAGCCGCTCCACGCGGTAGCGGCGGCGCGCTCCGGGCGCGTCCACTTCGATGATGTCGCCGGCGCGGATCTCCTGGGCCGCCTTGGCCGTCCGCCCATTGACCCGCACGGCGCCGCCGTCGCACAGCCGCTTGCCCAGCGGGCGGCGGACGATGATCCGGCTCACGCGCAGAAACATGTCGAGGCGCATGCCGGCACGACCTCCCGCGGGTCCTACTTGGCCTCGGCGTCGGGGTCGTAATCCCCGCGGAATTCGGGAAACACGTACACGTAACTCTGCTTGCGCAGCTCCGCCATGAACTCCTTCATCACCGGTTCCAGCCGGGTTCGGAAGAGCTTTTCCTCGACGTCGCGGCGGATCTCCTCGAGAGGACGCTGCACGGCGGGGGTCCGCTTGACGAGCTGGAGGATCTCAAAACCGAACTCCATCTCCAGCACGCGGCTGTACTGACCGGTTTGCAGTGTCTGAACCACCTCCCGGATGGCGGGGGTCAGGTTGCTCAGGGGGAAGCTGCCGATGTTGCCACCGTCCTTGGCCGACGGGCCGTCGGAGAACGCCTTGGCCAGATCCGCGAATGCCTGGCCGGCCTGCAGCTCCTGGTGGACCTGGTTGATCCGGGTCCGTACCTCGTCGGCATTCTTGTCCTTCGTGTAGAGGACGATTTCGGCCAGCTCCACCTGCTCGGGCGTGGTGAACTCCTGGACATGGTCCTGGTAGTATTTCTCCACCTCGCCGGTCATGACCTTGATCCGCTGGCGGACGATGGCGCCCCGAATCCGGCTGACCAGGATCTGGCGCTTCAGGTTCTCATAGTAGTCGGCGTAGACGATCCCCGCCCGGGCCATCTCCTGCTTGAGCGCATCCATGTTGGGGATGCTGTTCTGCTTCATCAGGTCTTCCAGGTAAGCGTTGGCTTCCAGGTCCAGATCCTCGCTCATGCCGTATTCGTTGGCCTTCTGGACGAGCAGCAACTCGTTGATCAGGGAGGGCAGGATCTGCTTCACCGTTTCGTTGTAGCGGGCGGTCAACTCGTCACCCTGGTAGCGGCCGCGCATCTGCTTGAGCACGGTGTCCTTTTCGCGGTTGTACTGGGTCAGGGTGATGATGTCGTTGTTGACCTGGGCGACGATCTGCTCGATCACCTCACCCCGGATCCAGCCGGGAATCAGCCCGGCGAGCAGCAGGCCCGCCAGGGCCGCGAGCGCTCTATTTCGCATGGTCGGCCTCCACGATGGTTCGGGTCAGAATCGACGGGTCGGGAACAAAATCCAGCGCCTGCCGGTGGAGCGCCGGCCGGTATCGGGTGACCAGCTCGTCGAGCAGGGCGGCGTGGGCGGCCCGCTCTTTGTCCATGCGCAGTTGCTGAATGATCGCTTCCCTGACCTCGTAATATTTCTGGGGATGGGATTGGATGACCTCTTCCAGATAGAAGATATGGAATCCGTATTGGGTCCGCATCACCTCGGAGTAGCCGCCCGGTTTCAGCCCGACGATGATCGCCTCGAAGTCGGGCGGCAGCTGCCCCGGCTGGAACAATCCGAGATCGCCGCCGTTGGCGGCGGACGGGGCGCGGGAAAACTGCCGGGCGAAGGCGCTGAAACGGGGTTTGCCGCTCTCGCGGAGTTCGGCGTGGATTTGCCGGGCCAGCCCTTCATCGTCCACAAGGATTTCACGCACGTGGTAGCGCCTGGGCACCATATACTCCCCGCTGTGCTGGGCGAAGTGGGCTTCAGCCTCCGCTTCGGTCACCTGGAGCTTCCCGCCGATCCGCCGGTTCAAATACTCCTGGATGATCAACTCGTCGCCGGATAGCACCAGTCCGTCGGTGTCGCCGGGTCGCGCCGGTTGTTTCGAGTTGTCGCCAAGATCGGGCGGTCGGCTGATCCCGTCGTCGCGGGCGGCGGTCAGCAGCAGGCCGCGCTCGATGAATTCGTTGAGGATGGTGGTGTTCTCGGCGCTGCCCAGCGGGGCCGAATCACCGATGGTGGACACGAAACCCTGCCGGAACTGGTTGAATTCGCGGAAAGTGAAGACGACCTTCCCCACCGAGAGGACCACCGCCCGGTCCGTTTGGAACCAAGCCGAGGCGGGACCGGGCGGGACGCTTTCGCCGGTTTCCTCGCCCCGGCAGGCCGCCAGCGCCAGGGCCAGCGCCAGGGCGCACGGCATCGCCGCCGGCAGGCCAGGCGGCTGCCGGCGGGTTTGGTGGAGTTGGCGATAGGGACTGTTCGCGCGCATCATGCCCTTTCAAATCAGGAAATATTACCACAGGCGCGCAGCTCCAGCAACGTGCTTTTCAGGTGCTGGAACATCTCGGGGATGGATGAGAACGTCCGCCGGATGATGAGAATACCGCCCGGGGCGAAGGCGAGGGGTTCGCCCGCTTCGATCTTGCGGATCAGCCGATCGGTGTCCACCGGGGAGTCCTCGGAGAACTGGATCCGGAACTCGTCCTGCCGGCGCTCGATGGAGAGCACGGCCAGTTGGGTGGCCAGCAGCTTGAGCTGCATGTACTCGAACAGGTACTCGAGCACTTCGGGGAAGGCGCCGTAGCGGTCCCGGACCTCCGCGCGCAGCTCCTGGAGGGCGGCGGCGTCGGCCGCCGAGGCGATGCGCTTGTAGAGCCGCAGGCGCTCCTCCTCCTGGGGGATGTAGTCGGCGGGGATGCGGAGCTTGACGTGGAGGTTGAGCTTGAGGCGTTCGGGGGGCAGGTAGCGTTCGCCCTTCAATTCCCGGACGGCCTCCTCGAGCAGGCGGCAGTACATCTCGAAGCCCACCGCCTCGATGTGCCCGTGCTGTTCCGCGCCCAGCAGGTTGCCCGCGCCGCGGATCTCCAGGTCCAGCGCCGCCAGGCGGAACCCGGCGCCGAGCTCGGTGAAGTCGCGGATGGCCGCCAGGCGCTTGCGGGCCGGGTCGGTGAGCTGCTCGAACGACGGCACGAACAGCCAGGCGTAAGCCCGCCGGTTGGAGCGGCCCACCCGGCCGCGGAGCTGGTAGAGCTGCGCGAGGCCGAAGCGATGGGCGTGGTTGATGATGATGGTGTTGACCAGGGGAATGTCGATGCCGTTCTCGATGATGGTGGTGGACAGGAGGACGTCGTACTCCTGGGCGATGAAGGCGAGCAGAATGCGCTCCAGCTCGCTCTCGGGCATCTGGCCGTGGGCGATCACCACCCGCGCCTCGGGCACGAGCTCGCGGATCCGGGCGCCGATCTCATGGATGGTTTCGATCCGGTTGTGGATGAAGTAGACCTGGCCGTGGCGGGCCAGCTCCTGCCGCACCGCCTCCTGGATCGCGTCTTCGGCGTACCGGATCACCTGGGTCTGGATCGAGAGCCGGTCCTTCGGCGGCGTCTCGATGACCGAAATGTCGCGGATGCCCACGATCCCCATGTGCAGCGTGCGGGGAATGGGCGTGGCGGTGAGGGTCAGGACGTCCAGGTCGCTGCGGAGCTGTTTGATCCGCTCCTTGTGGCGCACGCCGAAGCGCTGCTCCTCGTCCACGATCAGCAGGCCGAGGCGGGGGCACACCACATCCTTGGACAGCAGGCGGTGAGTGCCCACGATGACGTCCACCTTGCCCTCGGCCAGGTCGGCCAGCACCGCCTTCTGCTGGCGGGCGCTGCGAAACCGGCTGAGCAGCTCGATGCGCACGGGGAAGGAGGCGAAGCGGTTGCGGAAGGTGTTCAGGTGCTGGAAGGCCAGCACCGTGGTGGGCGCGAGCACGGCCACCTGCCGCCCGGCGCCGACCGCCTTGAACGCGGCGCGCATGGCCACCTCGGTCTTGCCGTAGCCCACGTCGCCGCAGAGCAGGCGATCCATGGGGCGGGGCGATTCCATGTCGCGCTTGATGTCCTGAATGGCCGTCCACTGGTCCGGCGTCTCCTCGAACTCGAACATGTTTTCGAACTCCCGCTGCCAGTGGTCGTCGGCGGGAAAGGCGAAGCCGGGGGCCGACGAACGGCGGGCGTACAGCCGGATCAGCTCGTTGGCCATGTCCTGGAGGGATTTCTTCACCCGCGCGCGCGTCTTCTGCCAGGTGGCGCCGCCCAGGCGGTCTATGGACGGCGCGGCGTTCTCGCTGCCGGCGAATCGCTGCACCAGATCGAGGCGCTCCGCGGGGACGTAGAGCTGGGCGCGGTCGGCGTACTCGAGATGGGCGAACTCCTGTTCCGTGCCGGCGACGGCGATCCGCTCCAGGCCGCGGAAGATGCCGACCCCATGGTCCACGTGCACGACGTAGTCGCCCGGCTTCAGGTCGCGGAAATCGGAGAAGAAGGCCGAGATGGAGGCAAACCGCCGGGCCGGCAGCTCCGCCCGGCGCCGGCGGCCGCGGGGATAGATGTCGTCGCTGGCGAACACCGCCAGCGACAGGTCGGGCAGGCGGAAGCCCCGCTCCAGCGGACCCTGGGTGATGATCACCTGCCGGCCGGCGGACAGGTCCAGGTCCGCCCAGCGCAGCTCCTCCAGCCAGCGGTGGGCGATGCCGTACTCCTCGCACAGATCATGAATGCGCTCGCAGCGGCCGCGCGAGGAGAGCACCAGCAGGATGTGCTCCCGCGTGCCGGTGATGTGCTGGGCCAGCCCGGTGAAATTGCCCAGGAACGAGGTGGTCGGCGTGACGCGCAGGGTGATGGCCGCGGCGCCCTCCGTCGGGAAGGACTCTACGTGCACGCACGCCGGCTGGTCGATGAGCGCCCCCGCCGCCTCAGCCGGGTGGAAATGGTCTGACGGCGGCAACGCGGGCCGTCCGGCGGCGACGGCCTCGCGGTAGCGCTCGGCCTGCGCGTCCTGGAAACCCGCCAGCCGTCCGGCGATGTCGTCCACGAAGAGGACCGCCGGGCGGTCCGGGCCGAGATAATCCCACAGGCCGGCCGCGGCCGGGCCGAGCAGCGGCGCCAGGTGCTCGTGACCGGGAGCGGGGACGGCGCCCGCCAGCGGTTCGAGAATTTCGGCCAGCGCCCCGGAATCCGCCTCGCCGGCGAACCGGCGGGCCGCCGCCTCCGCCAGCGCGGCCAGGTAGTCGGGGCCGGCGGGGCCGGGCGTCATGGGGATGATGGTGACGGCGTCCAGCATCTGGATGGACCGCTGGCTGTCGGGATCGAAGGCGCGGAGCGACTCGATGGCGTCACCGAAGAACTCCACCCGGATCGGGTGGGCCAGCTGCGGCGGGAAGACGTCCAGGACGCCTCCGCGGATGGCGAACTCGCCGGGCTCGGTGACCGGGTCTTCGGCGGCGTAGCCCGCGTCGATCAGACGCCGGCGGATCTCCGGGAGCGGGATCTCGCGCTGCAGCCGCAGCTCCAGGAGCCGCGCGATGTGCGTCTCCGGCGGGGGGTATCGGTCCAGCAGGCACTCGGGCGTTGTGACCAGGGCATCAGGCGGGTTGTCCAGGAGTTGCCAGAGGGCCTGGCTGCGCTGGGCCAGGATGCGCGGGTGGGGTGACAGGCCCCGGTACGGATCCGCCTCATGCGCCGGCAGCAGCGCCACGGCGCCGGCGGGCCGGCCGTCCCGCCCGAGCCACCAGGCGAGTTCCTCGGCCAGCCGTTCGGCCTGGTCGTTGTCCCGCGCCACCAGCAGCACCGGGGGGCCGGACGCTGCCACCACGGCGGCGGCCACCATGGGGTGGGCCGTGTCGGGGCAGCCGCAGACCCGCCGCGGGCGGCCGGGCGGGCCGGCCATCGCCTGCTGGAAGTAGCTCAGGGGATCCATCGTTGGCTCCGTCGCGGGATCAGGACGCCGCGGGGTCGCCACCCGTGATCCGGCGGATCAGGGCGGAGGTGGAATAGCCCGGAGCGAACGGCAGGGAGCGGACCGTGCCGCCGCGAGCCTCCACGTCCGTGCGCCCGACGATGCGGTCGGGGGTCCAGTCGCCGCCCTTGACCAGCACATCCGGCTTCAGGGCGCGGATCGTCGCCAGCGGCGTGTCGTCGTCGAAGATGGTGACGTAGCCCACCATCTCGAGGGCGGCGAGGATCTCGGCCCGCTCCGACTCGGTCTGAATGGGCCGGGACACGCCTTTGAGCCGGTGCACGGAGGCGTCGCTGTTGACGGCGACCACCAGCACGTCGCCCAGGGCGGCCGCCTCGCGCAGGTAGCGGATGTGGCCGGGATGCAGGAGGTCGAAGCAGCCGTTGGTGAACACCACCCGCCGGCCGCCGGCCTGGAGATCGGCCAGGATTGCGCGCAGGGCCTCAACGCTGTGGATCTTGCTCCGGGGCACGAGTGTCTCCAAATTGCAGGGTGAAACGGATCTCCGTGGCGACCACCTCGCCGTTGTAGGTGGCGGGCAGGAATTTCCACGAGTTGCGGATGGTCTCCCGGATCCGCTCCGCCATCCCGTGGGGCGGATCGGGCGAGAGCCGGATCTCGGTCACGTTGCCCGACGGATCCATCCGGGCGATCGCCTCGACGATCCCCGCGAAGCCGGCCGCGGCGGCTTCGGGAGTCAGGCGGGGCAGCGGCCGCTTGATGATCCGAGGCGGGTTGATGCCGTCGGCGGTGAGGCAGCCGTCGTGGAGGTCCCGGATGGCGTCGCCTTCTTCGTAGGGAATGTAGACGCCCAGGTCGGGGATCTGGCGCTGCTGGAACATCTTCGGGACATTGGCCACGGCCAGGTCCAGCTGGGCGAGGCGGCCCATGAGCGACTCGAACCGTTCCGGGCTCAGCGCGTCCAGCTCCAGGAAGCGGCCGCTCCAGCTCAGGTAGGTCTTGACGATGTCTCGATCGAACTGGAACGCGCCGAGGATGTCGGTGCCCATGGCGGCGCGCGGCGGGATCATCCGGAACGCCGAATAGACCACGACGTTGCCCGGCTTGATCTCCGTGAACACCTGGCCGACGACGGTGAGGCCGTTGCGTTTGATGCCCACCAGATGGTGGGGCTCGAGCACGAAGGCGGTGTCGGTGAGATTGATCACGTTGATGATCGCCAGGGTGTCGCTCTTGAACTCCAGCGTGACCACCCGGGAAGGGTCGGTGTAGGCGAACGCCGCCTGGGCGCGGGCGGCGCCCGCCAGCCCGGTGGCGCAGAGGAGGGCCGCCAGCCAGAGGTTAACGGCCGGGATCTTTTGCGGGCGCGTCCGCATCGGGCGTGTCCTCCTCGGGTTGCTTCGGCTCAGGCTCGGCGGTATCCTTCTGCCCCGGCAGGTAGGTCTTGGCGCGGGTGAAGGGCTGGCTGAGGTACTTGGTGGCCTCGGTGACGGCGCCGCGGGAGTCGTCATTGGTGTTGATGGCCTTGTTGTACTCGGCGACGGCGCGCTGGCGCTGCCCGAGCACGTCGAATATCTTGCCCATGTACATGTAGCAAAGGGCCACCACCCAGGGCGGCTGCTGGTCGCCGTTGAGCGCCTCGCGGAAGGTGTTCTGGGCGGTGTTGTAGTTGAACTGCTCGTAGAACACCTGGGCCAGATTGAAGAGCGCGTGCGAGTTGCGGGGCTGCCGCTCGAGCACGCGCTTGTACTCGTCGGTGGCCGACGGGAAGTCGCCGAGCGCGAAATACTCATCGCCCCGGACGATGTGGACCTGGATCTCCAGCTCCTCCGACTTGCGCAGGATCCGGAAATTCGGGTCGATGACGAGCTGGATGGGCCGCGTCTCGGTCTCGATGTTGAGCCGGGTGCTCTCGCCCTTGACGTCGATCACCTTCAGCTCGTCCTGGCCCTTGGTGACGAACTTGAGTTCCAGCGGGATCTGAAACGCGGTCAGCGTCTGGTTCACCTTGCCCACTGTCTGGAAGCCGCCCTTGGTGAGGCGGTAAACGATGTACTCCACGGAGAAATCCGGCAGGTCCACGGTGTTGATCCATTGGTTGAAGAACCAGCCGTAATCGGTGCCGGTCACCTGCCGGGCGATGTCCGCGATGAGCGCCGTGCTGAGCGGCTCGCGGGTGCCCCGCTCCCAGACGGTCGCGAGCAGCGTCTCGAATTTCTCCTTGCCGACGAGCGTCCGCAGCATGTGGAACACCCACGCCGACTTGGCCACCACCACCGAGTCGTACTTCTCCGAACCGACCCCCAGGTGCACGCCCCGGGCGATGGGCTCCGCGTCCTGGTACTTGAGGGCGTCCACCGCCAGCAGGCGCATGGTGGTGTCGAACGCCTCCGCGCCCTTGACGTCCTCGAAGTACAGGGCGGCGGCGTACTGGGACAACCCCTCCAGGATCCAGATATCCTCGGGCGTGGCGACCTGCATGGGCAGCAGCCACTTCTGGTAGGCGAACTTGCGGATGATCTGCCGATTTTCCGGATTCTTGCTGGTGAACTCCTTGGTGGAGAGGAAGACGGAGTCCTGCATGCCGAACTGCGCCTGGAAGTTGTCGGACACCTCGACGATCCGCAACGGCTCCTGGACGGGCCGCCAGTTCCAGCGGTGGCGCAGGTGCCGGACGATCTCGGCGTAACGCTGGGCGCTGCCGGCCTGCTCCGGGAACTCCGTCAGGAACCAGGTCTGGAGCGTCAGGTCGCCGAAGGTGTAGTCCTGCACCTGGTAACGGCCGGCGACCAGCGTGGGCGCCAGGATGTCCTGGGCGGACTTGAAGATATAGGTCTTGGCCAGGCCCGTGTCGATGGTCTCCGTGGACAGGCCGGCGGTGAACGGGCGCAGGCCCGTGGGCAGCGTCACCTGGAGTTCGTAAGCGGAGCGGTCCATGGGATCGGTGTTGCGGGGGAACCACATGGACGCGGCCGGCAGCTCCACCATGTCCGGGCCGATGTAGGCGTACAGGGGATTGCCCAGCTGCTTGAAGAAGTCGAAGTCCAGGCGGCTGAACAGGCCGTTGTACTCCAGGTGGATGGTCATCTCCGTACCGGCCGCCCGGGGCCGGATCAGATTGATCATGACCTCGAACTTTTCGGTGTCGTCCTGGATGAACCGGAGCGGTTCGCCGCTGTCGTCCTCGACGTGGGTCACCACCAGGTTGCCGTTCAGGCGGAAGGCGATGTAGTTGGTCCGGTCGACGATCCGGATCCGCACGTCGGCGATCGCCTCCAGCCGGTTGGCGGCGGGCTGGATGTCCGCGACCAGGGTCGTCTGGAGGGTGTCGTATCGCGGCTGGTCGGTGGCGGCCGCGGCGGTGGCGGCCAGGACGGCCACCAGGAGGAGCAGCGGCGCCGCGCGGCGCGTATATCGGCTGAGGGGCATCAGGTACCTCCGTGGGTTGCCGGGTTGCCGTCGAGGGCCCGCCGCAGCTCGGCGGCCACCTCGGCGGGGGCGTCGTGGGTGCCGAAACCGGCGGCGATTTCGGCCAGCTCCGCCTTCATCCGGGAATAGATGCCCGGATCTTGAAAAATGTTGAGAAACGTCCGGGCGAGGTCCTCCGGGTTGAGCCGGTCCTGCATCAGCTCCGGTACCACCTCGCGCCCGGCGATGAGGTTGACGATGGAGAAATGCGCGTTGCGCAGGATCAGCCGGCCCAGCCGCCACATGGCGGGAGTGGTGCGGTAGACCATGACGAATGGGGTTCCCGCCAGGGCGGCCTGCAGTGTGGACGTGCCCGATTTGACGATGCCCATCCGGGCGTTGGCCAGGCAGCTGATGGCGCCGCTTTCAGCCAGCACGATCCGGTCCGGACCGAGGCCGGCCGGCGAGCCGGCGAAGAACGCGGCCAGACGGCGCTGGACCGACTCGCGGATCGCGGCCGACGGGGTGGGCACGAGGAACCGGGCGCCCGGCACGGCGGCGGCGATGGCGGGCAGCGCCCGCAGGACCACCGGCAGGATGTGCTCGATCTCCGCCCGCCGGCTGCCCGGCAGCACGGCGATGGGGACGTCGTCCGCGCCCAGACCGTGCCGCGCTGCAAATGCGGCCGGCGGCTCGATCTCGCTCAGGGTGGCCGTGAGGGGGTGGCCCACGTAGCGGACCGGCACGCGGTGCCGGCGGTAGAGGTCCTCCTCGAACGGGAAGATGCAGAGCATGCGCGCCACGCTCCGGCGGATGGTGCGGATGCGCCCGGCGCGCCAGGCCCAGACGGTGGGCGAGATGTAGTACAGCACGGTGACTCCGCGTCGCTTCAGCCAGGGCGCCAGCCGCAGGTTGAAGTCGGGAAAATCCACCAGCAGGGCGACGCACGTCCCGCGGCGCCGGACTTCCCGCAGGCTGTCGCGGAACAGTCGCAGGTAGTGCCCCGTCAGCTTCAGGGCGTTCCACGGGCCGATGGCCGCCAGGTCGGCGACATCGGCCAGCAGTTCGGCGCCGCGGCAGCGCATGGCGTCGCCGCCGCTGCCGAAGAATTGTACGTTGGCGGCGGCCGGCAGGTTGGCGAAAGCGTCGAGAACCTGGGCGGCGTAGCGCTCGCCGGAGTTTTCGCCGGTGACGATGAGCACGGAGGATGCGGCGGACTGTCCGGTCACTCAGGTCTCCCCTGGCCGGTCCGGGCGGGCGGCTGCGGCGGCGCGGCCGCACCTAACATAGCACGGGGATCCCGGCCAGGCAATTGATTTGTCGGCAATTGGGCGTGCCGCGGGGCCGTTCAGGCGGACTCGGGTTCGATCCGGTAGATCCAGCCGCCGCCCACCACGACATCGTCCCAGTAGAAGACCGCCGCCTGGCCGGGCGTGATGGACGGCTGGGGCTCCCGGAAGGTCACTTCGGCGCCGTTGTCGCCGCAGGGCCTGATCTCCACCGCGGCGGGCTGGAACCGCGACCGGATTTTCACCGTGGCGTCGATGGCCTCGTCCAGCGACGGGATGGCGATCCAGTTGCAGCGGGTGATCCGGAAGCGGCGGGCGTAAATGTCCTCCGCGCGGCCCACGACCACCTGGTTTTGAGCGGGCCGGAGTCCGATCACGTAGGTGGGGTAGCCGAGGGCGATACCCAATCCCCGGCGCTGGCCCACCGTGTAGCGGTGAATCCCCTCGTGGCGGCCCACCACCGTGCCGTCCTTGAGGACGATGTCGCCGGGCGGGGCGGGGGCGTCCAGCTTCTCCTCGTCTACGAAGCGGTTGATGAAACCCGCGTAGTCGCCGTCGGGCACGAAACAGATCTCCTGGCTCTCCGCCTTTTCGGCCACCGGCAGGCCGGCGGCGGCGGCCTGTTCGCGGATCTCCCGCTTGGTCAGGTCGCCCAGCGGAAACACCACATCCTGGAGCTGCTCCTGCTCCAGGTCGAAGAGGAAGTAGGACTGGTCCTTCTGCCCGTCCCGTCCCCGCAGCAGCAGGTGACGCTGGGTGATCTCGTCGAACTGGGTGCGGGCGTAGTGGCCGGTGGCGATCCGGCGGATTCCCAGACAGTGCGCGAAGCGGCGCAGCTTGGAGAACTTGATCAGCGTGTTGCACAGGATGCAGGGCGAGGGGGTGAGACCCTTGAGATAGGTCTCGACGAACGGCGTAATCACGCGCTGGCGGAAATCGTCGCGGTAGTTGACCAGGTAGTGGCGGATGCCCAGGGCGGCGGCCACGTTGCGGGCGTCCTGGTAGTGGCGGTGGGAGCAACAGGGCGCCTGGCCGTTGGCCGGGGCCGCGGCCGGCTCCTCGAACAGGCGCATGGTGACGCCCACCACCTCGTACCCGGCCTGCAGGAGCCGGTGGGCCGCCATGGAACTGTCGATGCCGCCACTCATGGCGACGAGAATCTTTTCTTTACCCATCTGCTGGCCGTCCGGTGACTAAATCGTGTGATCGTTCCCGTTCCGCCCTATTGGACGAGTGCGGGCGCGCCGCTGATTCAAAAAATGATCGGCGGCGGCCGGGCCGGCATTGGCGCCCCGGCGATCTTCTGCTACAATCGGCTGCCGGCGGTGGCCCGGTGCCACCGCCGCGTGCTTCGGGCAGGAGCGGATATGTCCGCAGCCGGCGGCCCCCTGGCGGGCCGGACCATCGTGATCACCCGGGACGAGGCCCGCGCGGCCTCCCTGCAGGCCGAGCTGGCGGCGCGGGGGGCGGTGCCGGTGCTCTGCCCCGTCGTGGCCATCGGTCCGCCGGAGTCGTGGACGGAGGTGGACGGGGCGCTGGCCCGGTGGGACCGGATCGAGTGGGTGGTGTTCCCGTCGGCCAACGCGGTGACGCATCTGCTGGACCGCATGGCCGCGCACAACCTGGGCGGGGACGCCTGGCGCGGCAAGCGGGTGGCGGCGGTGGGCGAGGCGACGGCGGCGGAACTGGCGGCGCGCGGCATCGCCGTCGCGGCCGTGCCCCGCCGGCACACCGGCGCCGAGCTGGCCCGGTTGCTGCTGGCGCGCCATCCCCGGCCGGCCGGCGAGGTGCTCATCCCGCGCTCGTCCCGGGCGCGCGAGGAGCTGGCCGAGCGGCTGGCCGCCGGGGGGTGGCGCGTGCAGACGGTCACGGCGTACGCCAACACGCCGGCCGATCCGGGGCCCGACATCCGGGACCGCCTCGAAGCGGCGGACGCGATCCTGTTCGCCGCGCCCAGCGCCGTCGAGGGATTCGCCGCCGTGGCGGGAGCCGACTATTTTCACCGCCATCCCGGAGTCCTGGCCGCGGCCATCGGGCCGGTCACCGCCGCCACGCTGGCCGAGCTGGCGCCGGCGGCGCTGGTTGTGGCCGAGCCGCACACCTCGGCGGGCCTGCTGCGATCCCTGGAGCGCTATTTTGCATCGAACCGCGGTGGCACGACGTCCAACCGCGCGCATCTTTCCGGAGGCAACAAGCTATGAGTTATGACTTTTTCCGATTCCGCCGCCTGCGGCGCACCGACACGCTGCGGCGCATGGTGCGGGAGACCGTGGTGCTCAAGGAGGATTTGATCTATCCGCTGTTCGCGGTGCCGGGCCGCGGCGTGAAGAAGGAGATCACCTCCATGCCGGGCGTGTTCCAGATGTCGGTGGACGTGCTGGCCGAGGAGTGCCGCACCGTCCGCGACCTGGGCATTCCGGCGGTGATCCTGTTCGGCATCCCGGAGAAGAAGGACGAGACCGGCTCCGCCGGGTGGGCCGCCGACGGCATCATCCCGCGGGCGATCGCCGCAGTGAAGGCCCAGGCGCCCGATCTGGCGGTGATCACCGACGTCTGTTTCTGCGAGTACACGTCCCACGGCCACTGCGGCGTGATCCGCGACGGCGACGTGGCCAACGACCCCACCGTCGAGAACCTGGCCCACCAGGCGCTGGCCCACGCCCGGGCGGGCGCCGACATGGTGGCCCCGTCCGACATGATGGACGGCCGGGTGCAGGTCATCCGCCGCACCCTGGACGCCAACGGCTTCACCCACCTCCCCATCATGGCCTACTCGGCCAAGTTCGCCTCGGGCTTCTACGGGCCGTTCCGCGAGGCGGCCGAGTCGGCGCCCCAGTTCGGCGACCGGCGCTCCTACCAGATGGACCCGCCCAACGGCCGCGAGGCGGTGCGCGAGGTGGCCGAGGACATCGCCGAGGGCGCCGACATCGTCATGGTGAAGCCCGCCCTGGCCTACCTGGACGTCATCCGGGCAGTGCGCGACGGGTTCGACCTGCCCCTGGCCGCCTACAACGTGAGCGGCGAGTACTCCATGATCAAGGCGGCCGCCCAACAGGGCTGGCTGGACCACGACCGGATCGCGCTGGAGGTGCTCACCGCCATCAAGCGCGCCGGCGCCGACCTGATCCTGACTTACTTCGCCAAGGATCTGGTAGCCCGCGGACTGATCCGCTGAGGAGGTGGCCATGGACCAGACGCGCAGCCGCGCCCTCTTCGCCGAAGCCGTCCGGTGCATCCCCGGCGGAGTCAATTCGCCGGTGCGCGCCTTCGGATCGGTGGGCGGGACCCCGCCCTTCATCGAGCGGGGCGCCGGGGCCCGGCTCTGGGACGCCGACGGCAACGAGTACCTCGACTTCGTGGCGTCGTGGGGGCCGCTGATCCTCGGGCACGCGTACCCGCCGGTGGTCCGGCGGCTGGAGGAGGCGCTCGGCAAGGGCACCTCGTTCGGCGCGCCGGTGGCGGTGGAGCTGGCGCTGGCCCAGGCCATTTGCCGGCTGGTGCCGTCGGTGGAGAAGGTCCGGCTCGTGAGTTCGGGCACCGAGGCCACCATGAGCGCCATCCGGCTGGCGCGCGGATTCACCGGACGCCGCAAAATTCTCAAGTTCGAAGGCTGCTACCACGGTCACGCCGACGCCTTCCTGGTGAAGGCGGGTTCAGGCGTCGCCACGCTGGGCATCCCGGGCTGCCCGGGGATCCCCGCGGAGGTGTCGGGGCTCACCCTGACCGTTCCGTACAACGACGCGGCGGCGGTGACCGACGTGGTCCGGCGCGAGGCGGCGGACCTGGCGTGCGTCATCGTGGAACCGGTGGCCGCGAACATGGGCGTGGTGCCGCCGGCGGACGGCTTCCTCCCCTTCCTGCGCGAGATCACGGCCGCGCACGGCATCCTGCTGGTGTTCGACGAGGTGATCACCGGCTTCCGGCTGGGACTGGGCGGCGCCCAGGCCCACTACGGTGTGACGCCGGACCTGACCACGCTCGGCAAGATCATCGGCGGCGGCCTGCCCGTGGGCGCCTACGGCGGCCGGGCGGACGTCATGGCCCACGTCGCCCCCGCGGGCCCCGTCTACCAGGCGGGGACGCTCTCCGGCAACCCGCTGGCGGTGACCGCCGGCTTGGCCACCCTGGAGGCGCTGGAACAGATGGAACGGGACGAGGGCCTGTACGCGCGGCTGGCGCGGCTGGGCGGCCACCTGGCCGACGGGATCCGCCGCGACCTGGAGCGGCTGAACCTCCGCCTGACCCTGAACACGGCGGGCTCCATGGCCACGCTGTTCTTCACCGACGGCGCGGTGCGGGACTTCGCCGCGGCGGCCCGGTCGGACACGAAGCGATATGGCCGCTACTTCTGGGAGATGCTCCGGCGGGGAATCTACCTGGCGCCGTCGCAGTATGAGGCTTGCTTCATTTCGGCGGTGCACACCGAGGCCGACCTGGAGCTGTTCCTGAAGGCCAACTACGAGGCCCTGAAAGTCGCCTTCGAGAAGTAAACAGTGAACAGTAAACTGTGAACGGTGAAACAGGCGGGGACCGCTCCTGCCTCCTGTTCTCACCGTTTACTGTTCACCATTCACTGTTCACTATTCGTGGCGCAGTGTCTTGATTGGGGAATGTGTAAACAGTGAACAGTAAACTGTGAACGGTGAAATAGGCGGGGACCGCTCCTGCCTCCTGTTCTCACCGTTTACTGTTCACCATTCACTGTTCACTATGCGTGGCGCAGTGTCTTGATTGGGGAATGTGTAAACAGTGAACAGTAAACTGTGAACGGTGAAATAGGCGGGGACCGCTCCTGCCTCCTGTGCTCACCGTTTACTGTTCACCATTCACTGTTCACTATGCGGGGCGCGTTGTCTTGATTGGGGAATGTGTAAACAGTGAACAGTAAACAGTGAACGGTGAAATAGGCGGGGACCGCTCCTGCCTCCTGTTCTCACCGTTTACTGTTCACCATTCACTGTTCACTATGCG
>JAGOHA010000154.1 GCA_017996395.1 Acidobacteriota bacterium
CCGCCGGCCAGGACCGCCTCGACGCCGGCGAGCACCGCTTCCTCGAGGAGCGTGGACTTGCCGCTGCCGCTGACGCCGCAGACCACGCTGAGGCGGCCGTGGGGGAACCGCACCCGCACCGACTTGAGGTTGCGCGCCGACGCGCCCTCCAGCTCCAGCCAGTGCGACGGCAGGGTCTGGACCGCCCGCGCCCGCCCGCCGCCGCGCGTCCGCAGCACGGCGGCGGTGGCGGTGTCCGCCTCGGCCAGGAAGGGCGCCATCGCACCCTGGTACACCACCCGCCCCCCGAACTGCCCGGCGTCCGGTCCCAGTTCCACCACCTGGTCGGCGCAGGCGATGAACGCCGGATCGTGCTCCACGAACACCACCGTGTTCCCCTCGTCGCACAGCCGCCGCAAGATATCGGCGAGCCGCCCGTGGTCCCGCGGGTGGAGTCCCATGGTGGGCTCGTCCAGCACGAACAGCGTGTCGGCCAGCCGCGTGCCCAACACTGCGGCCAGGTGCACCCGCTGCGCCTCGCCGCCGCTCAGGGTGAAGGCCGGCCGGTCCAGGGCCAGGTACCCCAGTCCCATCTGGCGGAGGCACTCCAGGCGGTCGTCGATCTCGTCCAGCACGCGCCGGACCCCCGCCAGAACATCCGGCGGGATGGTCGCCAGACGGAGGAAGCGGAGCGCCGCGTCGGCGGTCAGGCCGAGGATCTCGCCGAGGTCGCGCCCATCGAGCCGGACCGAGAGCGCCTGCGGGTTCAGGCGCTTTCCCCCGCAGTCGGGGCAACGGCCGTAGCGGCGGTACCGGGCGAGCAGCACCCGGATGTGGAGGCGGTAGCTCTTTTTCTCAAGCTTCCGGAAGAAGCCATCGACGCCCGCGTAGCCGCGATCACCGTGGACCACGGCGTCGCGGACCTCCGGCGCCAGATCGCGGAAAGGCACCTGGATGGGCCAGCCGCGCCGCTCGGCCACCGCGAGGAGGTACCGGTGATACGGACGGAACGCCCGGCTCTGCCACACCACGATCGGGTTTTCGGCCAGGGTGCGGGCGGGGTCGAGGTACCGCGCCGGGTCGTAGTAGAGCACGTCGCCGAACCCCTTGCAGGTGGGGCAGGCCCCCTCCGGGTTGTTGGAGGAGAGCAGGCTCTCGGAGAGCGGCGGCAGCTCGGCGCCGCACCCGGCGCACCGGCTGCGGCCAGGAAACGACGCCAGCAGCAGCTCGCCGGCGGCCTCTACGGCCACGTTGGGCGGCCACGCCGCCGGGGCCGCGGCGGCCGCGAGCGCCAGCAGACACTCGTCGCCCCCCTCGGCCAGCGCCGTCCGCGCCGCTTCGAGCAGGCGGTCCCGTTCCGACGCCGCCGCCGTGATGCGGTCCACCACCACCAGCGGCGGCGCCCCGCCCGTCCACTCCTCGGTCCGGAACAGGCGGCCGCCGCTCAGCACGCGGGCAAAGCCCATCCGCTGGATCAACTCCCGCGCCGCCGCCCCGCCCCGCCCCGCCGGCGCCGGGAAGCGGAACAGCACCGTGACCGCGGCGCCGGCGAGCGCCTCGGCGCACCAGGTGGCGATCGCGGCGGCGGAGTAGACGGCGATGCGCCCGCCGCAAGCCGGGCAGTGGCGTGTGCCGGCTTTCACCATCAGGAGGCGGAGGTGGTCGGCCAGGTCGGTGAGCGTCCCGACGGTGGAGCGCGAGTTCTTGACCGCCCGGCGCTGGCGCAGCGCCATCGCCGGCAGCAGCCCGTCGGCCGCCTCCAGCGCCGGCTTGGGGAACTTGTCCATGAACTGCCGCAGGTAGGGCGAGAGGGATTCGAGGAAGCGGAGCTGGCACTCGGCGAACAGGGTGTCGAACGCCAGGCTGGACTTGCCCGAGCCGCTCACGCCGGTCACGGCGGTGATCTGCCGATGGGGAAAGACAGCGTCAACCGCCCGGAGGTTGTGCGTGCGCACCCCCCGCAGCCGGATGGCCGACGGCGGCGAAGAGGACGCGGCGGTTTCTTTGTCTTTCGGCATCGCGCCATTATATAATGAAGCCGCCCGAACCCTCCGCTTCGAGGCGAACATGAGCATCCGCCGCTGTGCCTGCCTGATCGTGGTCATTCTGGGATGCGTGCCCCTCCTGGGCGCCCCGGCCGCCAAGGTCGAGATGCCGGAGCCGCTGGAGCTCGACCTGGATCTGCCCATGACCCTGGAGCAGGTGCTGCTCGTCACCGAGAAATTCGGTTACGAGGTGGTGGAACAAGACCGGGCCGCCGGCCTGATCCGGACGCGCGACGACGAGTCCATCGGCGGCGCGTACGCCGACTCCGAGCTGAAAAAGATCGCCGTGGTGGTCACCGACTACCAGACCTCCTTTCACAAGGGCAAGTACCGCATGGAACTCCAGCTCTCGTTCCTCGCCCCTCAGCGGACCGCGGTGGCCGCCTCCGCCGTCATCCGCGGCCTGAAGCGCTCCGCCGACGGGACCGAGGAGTGGGTGCCGCTCAAATCCAACGGCGTGCTGGAGATGCGCTTCCTGAACGAGCTGAGCTACCTCGTCACCGGCAAGCGGCCGTACGAGAAGAAGCTGCAGTACTGGAAGAAGAGTTCCCAGGAGATCATTCTCCGCAAGTAGCCAGACTGTCCTCCGGAGTCGATGCGTATGCCGCTGCTTCCATCCGGCCCCCTCGGCGAGAAGCTGGCGCGGGCCCTGCTGATCGGGCTGGCGTGCGTCGCCGGCCTCTGCCTGCTGCTGCTCCTGATCCCCGAACCCGTGTTCGACGCCCTGGTCCGGGGCCCGGCGGCGGAGCGCCCCGCCGGCGCGCATGACCTGCAGCTGCTCGAGTTCGCCCACGAGCGGCAGCCGGACGCCTTCATCCTGCACGTCCGGGCCCGGAACATCTCCACGATCACGCTGGAGCGCCTTCAGGCGGTGGTCACCGTGACCGCGGCCGGCGGCGCGGTCCAGACGCTGGTGCATCCGGTGGAGCCGCCCGTGCTCGTGCCGGGCCGCGAGTTCGCCTTCACGGTCCAGGTGGCCGAGCGGGCGGAGGCGCCCGTGCGCCGCTACGCGATCTTCTTCCAGACCCCCGACGGCCAGGTGGTCCCGCACCGCAAGTAGCGCGCCGGGGCGCGCGCGCCCTCCGGCGCGCCGCGTGCTATAATGGCGCGATGTCGCGGCGGAGCACCATGGCGGACACACCCCTCATCCTCGACGACCGGTTCGCGGAACACCCGGAGGAGATCCGGGCGGCGGCCGCGCTGTTCGCCGACGAGCTGGTGCGGAGCTGGGCCGCCGCGGCCGAGCCGCCGGTCCACCCCGAAACCGTCCCCGCCGACTTCGCCGAGCTGGCCGCCCAGGAGCCGCCGGCGCAGGGGATTCCGCTCCCGCAGCTGCTGGACGACCTGCGCCGCCTCGTGCTCCCCGGCACCACCCGGGTGGCCTCGCCCCGCTACCTCGGCATGATGAATCCGGCGCCCGCGCTCGCGGCCGTGCTGGCCGAGAGCCTGACCGCGGCGCTGAACCAGAACTGTTCCCTGTGGCACCAGAGCCCGGCGGCCGCCGAGCTGGAGCAGCTGGTGGTCCGCTGGCTCTGCGGCTTCGCCGGCCTGCCCGCGCCGCCCGCCTTCGGCGTGCTGCTCAGCGGCGGCTCCATGGCCAACATCACCGCCCTGAAGCTGGCGCGCGACCGCTGCCTGGGACCGGCCGCCCGCGCCGCCGGCCTGGCCGGCGCCCCGCCCGCGGCCGTGTACGCGTCGGCCGAGGCGCACTACTCCTTCGAAAAGGGTGCGGACCTGCTGGGGCTGGGTGCGGACAATCTGCGCCGGGTTCCGGTGGACGCAACGTTCCGCGTCGACGTGCCGGCGCTGCGGGCGATGATCTGCGCCGACGCCGCCCGCGGCGTCCGCGCCGCCTGTGTCGTCGGGATCGCCGGCACCACCAACACGGGCAGCCTCGACGACCTGGCGGCGCTGGCCGACGTGGCCGCCGAGGCGGGTGCCTGGTTCCACGTGGACGCCGCGTACGGCGGCGCCGCCCTGCTCCTGCCGGAGCTGGCGGACCGCTTCCGCGGCCTGGCGCGGGCCGACTCCGTCACCCTGGATCCCCACAAGTGGTTCTTCGTCCCGTTCGAATGCGCCGCGCTCCTGGTGCGCCGCCGCGACGACCTGCGCGCCGCCTTCGCCACCCGCCCCCCCTACTACCTGGAGCAGGGGCGGGGGGACGACGGGCGGGTGAATTATTTCGAGTACGGCCTGCAGGGCTCGCGGAGCTTCCGGGCGTTGAAGCTGTGGCTGGCGCTCCGCTCTTTCGGCCTGGACGCCTACCGGCGCCTGGTGCGCCGCCACTGCGCCTTCGCCGCCCGATGCCACGAACTGCTCGCGGCGGCCGGCGGCTTCGAGCCGTTCCACCGGCCCGAGCTCGGTCTGCTCTGTTTCCGCGCGGTGCCCGACGGCAAAACGGACGGCGCGACGGTGAACGAGCTGAACCGGCGGATCCACCGCCGCGTGGAACTCGAGGGCCGTTTCTGGATCTCCATCACCAGGCTCCGGGACGGCGACGTGGCCCTGCGCGTCAACTTCATGAACTACCGCACCCGGCCGGAGGACATCGAGGCCCTGGGGCGCTATCTGATCAACCTGCGCAACGAGGAGGCGGCGCGATGAACCGACTGGTCTGGACCGCGATCATGTGCCTGGCCGGGTGGCTCGCCCTGGCGCCGCCGGCCGTGTGCGGGCAGCAGCACCCCCCCGGCGTGATTGAGGTGGCGCCCACCGACCGCGTGGACCCGCAGTGCCGCGTCTACATCGACACAGAAGTAGTGATCACCTTCAGCCTGGACGTCCACCGCCGCCCCTTCGTCAACATGATCAACTTCACCGACCGGGAGATGGTGGCGGACGCGGGCCGCTTCGAATTCCGGCTGGCCGACGGCCGCACCCTCAAGCCCGACCAGCTCAAGATCGCCACCGGCGTCAGCGGTGACTACGTGTACCGCTCGTACCTGAGCATCCGCCCCCACTCGTCGTTCCACTTCGAGCTGGGCGGCCTGCCCGACCCGCTCCCGCCCCTCGAGGTCATCGCCGTGACCCTGCCGCCGTTCGTGCACACCCTGGAACCGGTGCGCAAGGAATTCTTCGACGTGCTCCTGGCGCGCCTCGAGCACGTGGACCTGAAGAGCCCGTCGGTGGGCCGGGCATACCGGAAGCTGGACATCCCCCTGCGCGGCGCCAAGACCCGCGTCGAGGAGTGAAGGGCCGTGTCCGGCGCATCCCCCGCCGCCGTCCCGGACATCCGCGGCATCGTCTTCGACCTCGACGGCACTCTGGTGGACTCGCTCGCGGACATCACCGCCAGCCTCAACACCGTCCTGCGGCGGGAAGGGCTGCCGGAGCGCGATGCGGATTGGACGCGCCGGAACGTGGGGCTGGGCGCGACGCATCTGGTTCGGCAGGCGGTGGCCGGCACCGCGGGCGAGGGCGCACTCGCGCGCCTCGTCGACGACTACGTCGCCCACTACAACGCCCATCCGTGCGTCTGGACCTGCGCCTATCCCGGCGTGCCCGAAACGCTGGCCGAGTGCGCCCGCCGGGGCCTGGCGCTGGCGGTGGCCTCCAACAAACCCGCCGGCATCGTCGCCCAGGTGGTGGACGCGCTGGGCTTCGGCGGCCGCTTCCGCTTCATCTGGGGCTCCGACTCGTTCCCCGTCCTGAAACCCGATCCGGCGGCCCTGCTCGCATTCATGGAGCGGACGGGCCTGCGCCCCGCGGCCGTGCTCATGGTGGGCGACTCGGCGGCCGACGTGGCTTGCGCCCACAACGCCGGCGCCTGGAGCTGCCACTTCACCGCCGGCTACGGCACTCTCGACAGGAGCGGCCTGACTCCCCACTGGCGCATCGCCGCCATTCCGGAGCTCATCCCCATCCTCGACGGCATGGCACCGTTTCAAAGTTGATGGTTGATAGTTGATGGTTGATGGTTCGGGATCCGGAGCCCGTGCTCGTACTCGTGCTCGTAATCGTGATCGTAATCGTGATCGTAATCGAGGCTCGAGGCTAGAGGCTCGAGACTCGTTCCCGTAACGCGGACATCGGAC
>JAGOHA010000155.1 GCA_017996395.1 Acidobacteriota bacterium
GACATCTTCTGCGACCGCGCCGGCACGCTGTGGCTGGGCACCGACAACGGCCTGTGCCGATTTGACGCGGCGCGCGGCGCCTTCACCCGCTTCACCAGCGACCCGGCCCGCCCCGACTCCCTGAGCCACCCGCGGGTCTTCTGCATCCACGAGGACCGGCAGGGGATCCTGTGGCTGGGCACGGGGGGCGGCGGGCTGAACCGGTTCGACCCGGCCACGGGGCGGAGCCGCCACTACACGGAGCGCGACGGCCTGCCCAACAACCTCGTCTACGGCATCCTCGAGGACGACCGCGGCGCCCTGTGGCTGAGCACCAACCGGGGCCTGTCGCGGTTCGATCCCGCCGCCGGCGGCTTCCGGAACTACGATGCGAGCGACGGCCTGCCGAGCAACGAGTTCAACGCCGGCGCCTACTACCGCACCGCCGCCGGCGAGATGCTCTTCGGCACCATCGACGGCTTTGCCGTCTTCCACCCCGGCGCGGTGCGGGACAACCCGTTCGTGCCGCCCGTCGTGGTCACCGCCTTCCGCAAGTTCGACCAGCTCGTGGCCGCGGACCTGGCGGCCACGGGCGCGGCGCTCGAGCTGTCGCACCGCGACAACTTCTTCGCCTTCGAGTTCGCCGCGCTGGACTTCCACAGCCCCGACAAGAACCGCTACGCTTACAAACTGGACGGCTTCGACCGGGAGTGGGTCCGCTGCGGCGCCCGCCGCTACGCCAGCTACACGAACCTGCCCGGCGGCGACTACACGTTTCGGGTGCGCGGCTCCAACAACGACGGCGTCTGGAACGAGCGGGGCGTCGCCGTGGCGGTGCGCATCCAGCCGCCGCTGTGGCAGCGGTGGTGGTTCCAGGCGCTGCTCGGGGCGCTCTTCTTCGTGCTGTCGGTGGTCATCTACCGCGTGGGCCGGAAGCTGGTGACGTACTTCCACTACTGGCGCCGCAGCCACTTCGTGGGCCACTACCGCATCCTGGAGACGCTGGGCCGCGGCGGCCTGGGCACGGTCTACCGCGCCCGCGACCTCGTGAACGACCGCGTGGTGGCGCTCAAGGTGCTGCACGAAAACGCCATGGACGAGACGGGCCGCCGCCGGTTCATCCAGGAGGGGCTCATCTGCGAGCGCATCGACCACCCGAACATCGTCAAGGTGTACGACCGCGGCGAGCACGCCGGCCAGTGCTACTACGCCATGGAGTTCTGCCGCGGCGTCACCCTGCGCGCCCTGATGACCGACGGCCGGCTCACGGTGGGGGACGCGCTGGCCGTGTTCCTGGCGCTGGCGGGGATCGTCCGGGACCTGCACGCGGCGGGGATCATCCACCGGGACATCAAGCCGGAAAACATCATGCTGCTGGACTCCCTGCCGGGCACGGGCCGGAGCGGCCGCACCCTGCGGCTGCAGGACCTGGCCCGGTCCATCAAGATCCTCGATTTCGGGGTGGCCAAGATCCTGGACGCCCAGTCCATGACCCAGACGGGCACGTTCGAAGGGACGCTCTACTACCTGCCGCCCGAGTACCTGAGCGGCAAGGTGAAAGCCGGCTGCGGCATGGACTACTACGCGCTGGGCGTCGTGCTCTACGAGATGCTCACCGGCGCCAAGCCGTACCGCGGCGACGGGTCGGTGGAGCTGATCTACGCCATCCTGTACGGCGAGACGCGGCCGCCCCGCGAGGTCCGGACCACGGTGCCCGAGGCGGTCTCGGCGTTCGTCATGGAGGTGATCCACAAGGATCCGTCGCGGCGGCTGGCCGACTTCGCGGCGATCCAGCCCCGCGTCGAGTCGCTGCTGCAGCACCTGGCCGCCCGCCCGGCCGAGACCGAGTGACCAATTCAACAGTCAGCCAGCCGGGGTGGGGAGCTGACCTGCAAGACGGGGCCTCCGGCAGCCATCGTATGTCAAATATAAGTTGAATGGGCAGTTTCCGTTTAAACGAAAGTTGTGTTATTAATTTATATGACAGACCAGCTCGTGCATGCGGCGCTGTGAGCTGCGGCGCCACGAGATGATCGGATGACGTCAGGCGGGACCAGGGGGCACCGGCGGTGGCTGATCCAATCAACCTGCAGAAGGTTTTCATCAAGAGCCCGTCCATCGTGGACCGGAGAATCGGCCCGGAGCGGATTCTGGTGCCGATCTGCCAGAAGGCGGATGAAGTCGATAGCATCTATGCGCTGAACGAAATGGCGGGCCGGATCTGGGAGTTGATCGACGGCCGGGCCAGCGTGCAGGATCTCGTCCGCACCATCGTGGCGGAGTTCGATGTGACCCCGGAGGAGGCCGGCGCCGACATCCTGGAGCTGCTCGGCCAGTTGGTGGCGGCCGGCGCCCTTCAGGCGAAATGACATGGATTGCCCCCATATTCCCGAACTGAACTATGCCGCGTTCAGCCAGCGCCTGCACGAGTCGGTCGCCGGCGAGCGCATCCCCATCTGCGGCAGCGTGGAGGTGACGGCGCGCTGCAACCTGCGCTGCGCCCACTGCTTCATCAACCTGCCCGCCAACGACCGCCGGGCGCAGGCGCAGGAGTTGGCCGGCAGCGAATGGCGTGCGTTCCTCGACCAAATCGTGGACGCGGGCTGCCTGTGGCTGCTGCTCACCGGCGGCGAGCCGTTCCTGCGACCGGATTTTCTCGACATCTATACCCACGCCAAGAAAAACGGCCTGCTGATCACACTGTTCACCAACGGCACCCTGATCACCGAGCGGGAGGCCGACCATCTGGCCGAGTGGCGCCCTTTTGCCATCGAGATCACGCTTTACGGTCGCACGCAAGAGACCTACGAGCGAGTCACGGGCGTCCCGGGCTCGTACGCACGCTGCCTGCGGGGGATCGAGTTGCTGCTGGATCGTAAGCTGCCGCTCAAGCTCAAGACGATGGTCCTGACGCTGAATCGACACGAGTTGGAGGAGATGCGGGTGTTCGCCCGGGAACGAGGGGTCCATTTCCACTACGACCCGTTGCTCAATCTGGGTGTTGGCGGCAATCGCGCCCCCGCCCAATATCGACTTGCGGCCAAAGACGCTGTGGCGCTGGATCTGACTGACGAACAACGCCTCGCCGAATGGCGGCAATTCTGCGACAAGTTCTCGGGACCGCCACCCGAGCCGGACCGGTTATACAACTGCGGCGCGGGGATAGGCACCTTTCACATCGATGCATATGGGCGGATGAGCGCCTGCCTGATGGCCCGCCAGCCCGCCTACGACCTGCGCCGGGGGACTTTCCGCTCGGGCTGGGACGACTTTATGCCGCGGGTGCGGGCGCAGAAATGGACGCGCGAGACGCCCTGTCGGCACTGCGATCTGTACGCGCTCTGCGGCCAGTGTCCCGGCTGGGCACTGATGGAGAGCGGCGACCCGGAGGAGCCAGTGGCCTACCTGTGCCAGATCGCCCACCTGCGGGCGGCAGCCTTTGGATGGAACGGTGGGAAAGCATGCGACGGAGTCGAACGCATCGTCACTGAGAAACCGGGCGACGTGACGGCCTTCGGACTCAAATAGAAATATTCATGAATGGACAAGAACAGGAGGTTTACGATGGACAGTAAAGACAAGGAAACCAAGAGGACCAGGCGGCCATACCGCAAACCACAGTTGGAAGCGGTACGGTTGGTGGCCGAAGAGGCGGTGCTGACATCGTGTAAACTTGCGGGAGGTACTATAACTGGCCCCCAAAATACTAACTGTAAAGGAGGGGGAGCCGGCGGCAACTGTGTAAATCAAGGGAGCTAGTTTTGGAAGGTCTCAAGTGAGGTGGCAATCTACCGTTGAAGTTGCAGAAATCGTTTTTGGGCTTTTCGGAGACTGTGCAACCGAAGCCCTCTCTCTTGATCAAATCTACAGTGATTTTCTGTGCTCCGGAGAGCCGGATGTTGTCTTAAAGGCCTGCTACAACGGCCTGCCTCCGATCCCACTGCGCGATGAGGACCGGATCTTCGACTCGCAGATGGTGTGGAGCCTTTACCGGGTGGATGGGCGAACTGTGTTCGCGCTCCGATCGCCCGTCTTCGGCCCGCAGCCCTACCGCATCGCCGTGTTCGACGAGGACTTCCGGCATGGGGAGGTATACAACGCTCTGCCGGAAACGCCGGAGAGCCGGCTGTGCAACCCGCTGGAGTATCCTCTCTCGGAGGTGTTGATGGTCTGCCTGCTGGCCCGGGGGCGCGGCCTGCATGTGCACGCCTGCGGCATCGAGGATAACGGGCGGGGTTACCTCTTTGCCGGTAACTCCACCCACGGCAAGACCACCATGGCCCGGCTGTGGCAGGGGGAGGGGCGTATCCTCAACGACGACCGCATCGTGTTGCGGGCCCGTGACGGCCGCATCTGGATGTACGGCACGCCCTGGCACGGGGAATGCGACAGCGTGTCTCCGGACGGCGTCCCGCTGGAGCACATCTTTTTTCTACGCCACGCGGAAGCCGACGGCCTGAGCCGCGTCACCGGAACCCGGGCGGCGGCCATGCTGCTGGCCCGCAGCTTCCCGCCCCTGTGGGACGCGGACGGAATGGCCTTTACCCTCGATTTCTGCGACCGGGTGGTGGGCGCCGTGACGTGCGGCGAACTGGGCTTCGTGCCGGACCGGCGGGTGGTGGACTTCATCCGATGCCGCAGGTGAGACTGGACCGCTTCACGTTCGAGCGTCTGGCGGCCGGCATTCTGGCCGGCGGCGGGTCATTCCAGTTCGAAGCCCACGGCCACAGCATGGCGCCGGCGGTCCGGGACGGGGACGTCCTGACGCTGGAGCCGGTGCGGGGGGAGGCCGTGCGCGTGGGCGACATCGTGCTGTACCGGGATGGCCGCAGCCGGCCGGTGGTCCACCGCGTGGCGGCATGCGGCGCACGCGCCGGCTCGGCCGTCCTGACCATCCGCGGCGACGCGGCGCCCGGCGCGGCGGAAGCGGTGCCGGCGGAGCGGGCGCTGGGCCGGGTGGTCCGGATTGAGCGGCGGGGCCGGGCAATCGGTCTTCACCGGCCGCTGCTGGAGGGGATGGCCCGCCGGGGGATCCGCACGGCGTACCTGGATTATGCCTGGTGGGGGCGCGCGGCGCGGGCCGTTGCCCGATCCGCGGCGGGCCGCGTGCAGCAACTGCGCGCCTACCGGCGCCTGGCCCGGAGAATTCTGGGCGGGAGCATCCGCTGCCGGCTGGCGACCATGGAGGATGCCGGCGATCTGGCTCGGTTCTATGGCCACACCATCTTCACTCGGGATGATCATCCATTTGCTCAGGATGATCAGCCGTTCGTCCAGGATGGTCGCTCGGCCGAGTTGTTCCGTCCCGACACGGGGGGGCGCCGGCTGGTGCTCGTCGCCCACGCGGGCCGGCGCATGGCCGGGGCGGCCATGCTGATCCGGCCCGCCGACCAGGCCGTCTACCCCGACTGGTGGATTTTCAGCATGTTCGTCCGGCCCGTCTTTCGCGGCGCGGGGATCGGCGAGGACCTGGTCCGCCTGGCGCTGGATCAGGCGGTGGCGGGAGGAGGCGAACGGGTGCACCTGCTGGTGTTCGCGGACAACCGGGCGGCCGTCGCTCTGTATCACCAGATGGGATTCCGGCCGTCCACCCTGCCGGTGTTGGGCCGGCAACTGGATGAGGAAGCGGCGCGCGAGGGCCGCCGCCGCGTCATCATGACCCGCGACTGTCCGCGGTGAGCGCCGGGTGCGCCGTAGGCCGCGTTCGCTGAACGCGGCCGGACGTTGAGCGCAAACGATCTGTTCAGCACCCCCACCGGCACGGTACGGAACATCCAGCCATCCGTGAGCGCTGCGGCGCAACGCGACTCCGGTGCCTCCCCCGCAATCCGCCGCTTGAATTCCGCCGCGCGAGCGGCGGCGGAATGTAGCCCGGACCGAAAGGTCCGGGAACGCGAAGGGTGCGAGAGTGCAGCCAGCTCCGCAGGAGCGGGGGAATCGCGGCCGAGGTAAGCCGCAATCGGCGGTTGATCAATGCCCCAAACCGGGCCCGGCGCCTGGATCCCGCCGCCGCATGCGCGGCTGTTTCATCCCGTATTTATCCCGACCACCCGGGCCTCTCG
>JAGOHA010000156.1 GCA_017996395.1 Acidobacteriota bacterium
AGCCGGCTCTATACCGCGGTCTCCGATCTGCAGAACTTCGGGAGCCGCAACGTCAACTTCGACGGCTGCCGGCAGGCGGGTGACTACCTCTATGCCTATTTTCAGGAACTGGGCCTGCCGGTGGAATTCGAGGAGTTCGAGTTCGACACCTGGTCCGGAATTAAAACCAGCCGCAACGTCGTGGCCACGCTGCCCGGCGAAGCCGACTCCGCCGTGGTGATCATCGGCGCCCACTACGACGACATGCCGCCGAGCGCCACCGCCCCGGGCGCCGATGACAATGCCAGCGGCACGGCCGCGGTGATGGAGGCGGCCCGGATCCTGTCGCGCTACCACTTCGGCCACACGGTCCGCTTCATCGCCTTTTCGGCCGAGGAGTACGGGCTGTGGGGGAGCCAGAAGTACGTCCAGGGCGCCGTCGGCAGGGGGGAGGCCATCGCCGGGATGATCAACCTGGACATGATCGCTTTCACCGACGCCGTGCCCGAGGACCTCGACTTGATCACCAACCTCGCGTCGCGCCCGCTGGCCGAGCAGTTCGCCGCCAACGCCGCCGCCTACGCGGGCCTCGACTGCCTGATCCTCGAATTCGAATTCTGGAGCTACAGCGACCATGCCTCGTTTTGGGACTTCGGCTACCCGGCGCTCTGCGGCATCGAGGACGAGGATCCGTCCAGTCCCCACTACCACACGAACCACGACACCATCGACACGCTGAACTTCGATTTCATGACCCAGGTGGTCCGGGCGTCGGTGGCCACCCTGGCCGATCTGGCCGGACCGCTCTATCCTGCGGGGGACTTGAACCTGGACGGCCGCTTCGACGCCGTGGATGTGAGCGTTCTCCGCGACTACCTGTCCGACAACCTGCTGGAGATTCCGGCTGGCAGCGCAGCCGCCGACTTCGATGGCGACCAGGTCGTGTCAGTGGTTGACCTGACGCTTCTTCAACTGGCCGCCGCCGGCTAGACCGGTCGCTGGCGGGTTCGTCATCCCCGTCGGTGGGTTTCGGATCGATCCGCGCCGGATGCTCTGGAGCGAGCCGGCGGCCCCCACCCGAGGGGCGCCCTACTGATCCTATTGAGATCAAATCAGATGTGTCTGATCCGGTCAAACGCGCCGGTCACCGGTCGCGGGCCGGTTCCGCTTCGGCCGGATGGCGAGTCGTTCTTTACATTTATCCCGTGGCCATGTATAATTTGCCGCCTCGAAATCGGCGGCGGCCGCCCCACGGGCGTCCGGACCGCCGCGGAGAACGGTTCATGAGCGAGACCGGCACGCTGTTCATCATTTCCGCCCCCTCGGGCTCCGGCAAGACCAGCATCGTCCAGCACCTGCTGGGGACGGTGGCGGGGCTGGAGTTCTCCGTTTCGTACACCACCCGGGGCCCCCGCGCGGGCGAGGTGCACGGGCGCGACTATTTCTTCGTGGACGAGCCCACCTTCCGGCGGATGATCGCCGCCGACGAGTTTTACGAGTGGGCGGTGGTCTATAATGACCTGAAGGGCACCTCCCGCGCGTTCATCGACGAGCGGCTGGCCCGGGGCGCCGACGTGCTGTTGGACATCGACGTCCAGGGCGCCATGCAGATCAAGGCCATCAACCCGAAGGCGATCCTGGTGTTCATCCTGCCCCCGTCGTTCCCGGTGCTGGCGGAACGCCTCCGCCGCCGCGGCCTGGATGACGAGGCGGAGGTTCAGCGCCGGCTGGCCAAGGCGCGCGACGAGATCCGCCGGTACGAGGAATACCACTACGTCGTGGTCAACGAGGACCTGGCGGCATCGGTCGAAACGGTCCGGGCCATCATCCGGGCGGAACGCCAGCGCACCGCGGCCAACCGGAACCGGATCGGCACCATCATCCAAACATTTGGAGAAGCGTACCATGTATAAACTGCCCCCCAGCGTACCCAGCAAGTACCAGTTCGTGCTCATCGCCGCCGAGCGGGCGAAGCAGCTCCAGCAGGGTGCGGCCCCGCTGGTCAAAACCAGCCACGTCAAGCCCACCTACCGCGCCATCGACGAGCTGATGCACGAGAAGCTGGAATTCGAGATCAGGGAAAGTCCCGAGCCGGAATACGCCGAAACCCTGAACCCTGACGACACCAACGGCTGATCGCCGGGGCGCGACCGTGACCGTCGCCCTGGGCATCACCGGCTGCATCGGCGCCTACAAGGCGGTGGACCTGATCCGCCGCCTCCAGAAGGCCGGCCTGGATGTCCAGGTGGTGGCCACGCGGCACGCTCTGGAGTTTGTCACCCCCCTCACCCTCGAAACCGTTTCCCGCCATCCGGTCATCAGCGACATGTTCCAGCGCGCCGGTGACTGGGAGGTGGCGCACATCGCCCTGGCCCGCCGCGCCGATGTCCTGTGCGTGGCGCCGGCCACGGCCAACATCCTGGCCAAGTTCGCCCACGGGATCGCCGACGATTTTCTCTCGACGCTGTACCTGAGCATCCGGCAGCCGGTGCTCGTGGCGCCGGCCATGAACCACGCCATGTGGGACCATCCGGCCACCCGGGCCAACCTGGCCGTCCTGCGCGAGCGCGGGGTGATCGTGGTGGAGCCGGAATCCGGCTATCTCGCCTGCGGCGAGGAGGGCGCGGGCCGGCTGGCCGACCTGGCGGTCATCGAGGAGGCGGTGCACGGCGCGCTGGCCCCCAAGAGCCTGGCCGGCCGCACCGTCCTGGTCACCGCCGGGCCCACCGCCGAGGATATCGACCCGGTCCGCTTCATCACCAACCGCTCCACGGGCAAGATGGGGTTTGCGGTGGCCCGCCAGGCCGCCCGCCGCGGCGCCCGGGTGATCCTGGTCAGCGGCCCGTCGGCCGAGGCGGCCCCGTTCCCGTGCGTCCGCGTGGCCGTGCGGAGCGCCGCCGACATGGCGGCGGCGGTGGCGGACCACGCGCCTGCGGCCGACGCCGTGGTCATGGCCGCCGCGGTGGCCGACTACACGCCCGCCGCGCCGCAGGCCGCGAAGATCAAGAAAGGGGACGGGCCGCTGGCGCTGGAGCTGCGGCGCACCGCCGACATCCTGGCCGGCCTCGGCGCCGCCCGCCGCCCGGGGCGGGTCCTGGTGGGATTCGCCGCCGAGACCGACGCCGTCGTGGCCAACGCCCGCCGCAAGCTGGCCGCGAAGGGCCTGGACTTGATCGTCGCCAACGCCGTGGGACCCGACCGCGGATTCGGCACCGACGTCAGCACCGTGACCATCCTGGACCCCGCCGGCGGCGTCGAAGAGCTGGCCGACATGACGAAGGACGCCATCGCGGCCCGCCTGTGCGAGCGCATCGCCGCCCTGCTCCCCTCGTCCTGATCACCCCGCGGCGCCGTCTCCAGCCGCGGAATTCCGGCGCCCCGGCCGTCGGGGCCGCCGACCGGACCGCCCTTTTGGTTTGGGGCGCGGATCGAAAGTAAGCTAGAATATCTCTCAGCCCAGCCCGAGGAAATCGTATGCCCAGAAAAAAATCCGTTCCGCCGCCCCCGCCGCCCCCACCGTCGCTCAAGAGCGGCTTCGTCGCCATCGTCGGCCGAACCAACGTCGGCAAATCCACCCTGCTGAACCAGGTGCTGGGCAAGAAGGTCTCCATCATCTCCGACAAGCCCCAGACCACGCGCACGCGGATCCTGGGCGTCCACACCACGGCCGCCGGCCAGATGGTGTTTTTCGACACGCCCGGCGTGCACCGGCCCGGCCACGAGCTGAACCGGCAGATGGTCCAGCACATCCACCACGCGCTGCAGAGCGCCGACGCGGTGCTCCAGGTGATCGATATCAGCGAATCGTTCGGCCACGGCGAGCAGTACGTGCTGGACCTGGTCCAGGCCGCCGGCCGGCCGGCGGTGCTGGCCATCAACAAGATCGACCAGGTGAAGAAGAGCCGCATCCTCGAGGTGATCGACTTCTACCGGCAGCGCCACGCCTACGCCGCCTACGTCCCGGTGAGCGCGCTCACCGGCGACGGCGTGCCGGCCCTGGTGGGCGAGCTGTTCGGCCTGCTCCCGCCGGGCGAGTTTTTCTACGACGAATCGTTCATCACCGACTCCCCCGACCGGTTCATGGCCGCCGAGCTGGTGCGGGAGCAGGTACTCCAGCACACCCGCCAGGAGCTTCCCTTCAGCACCGGCGTGATGGTGGACCTGTGGGACGAGGCGCGCCGCGAGACCGACGGCCTGCTCCGGATCGAGGCGTCGATCCTGGTGGAGCGGGACTCGCAGAAAGGGATCCTGATCGGCCGGCAGGGCGGCATGCTCAAGACCATCGGGTCGGCCGCCCGGCGCGAGATCGAGGCGTACCTGGGCTGCAAGGTGTTCCTCGGCCTCTTTGTCAAGGTGGAGGCGGACTGGCGGAACAACATCCGCATCCTCCAGCAGATGGGCGTGGTGCGCTGAGCACCATGGACGCGCGCGAGGAACAGGCACGACTGGACTGGCTGCGGGACCTCGTCGAGTCCCTGGCGCTCTACGCCGACTGGGGCGTGACGCATTTCGTTGTGGCGCCCGGCCGCCGCGCGCAAGGCGTTTTGCCGGAATCCCCAGCGATCCCGGAGGCGGCGGCCGTCGCCACCCAGCCGTCCCCGCCACCCCGCCCGGCCGTCGCCGCGCCGCGGACCGCCCCGCCGGAGCCGGCCCGCCCCGCCCCGCCCGCAGGCCCCGCGGCGGGCCAGCCGTCGGCCAACCTGCTGGAGAGCGCCGAAGAGGCGCTGCCGCGCCTCACGCCCGAGGAGAAGGCAAGCCAGCTCGAGGCGCTCCGCGCCGAGATCGGCGACTGCACCCGCTGCGGCCTGTCGGCCGGGCGGCGGCACCTGGTGTTCGGCGAGGGGAATCCCGACGCCGCGCTCATGTTCGCCGGCGAGGGGCCGGGCGCCGACGAAGACCGCACCGGTCGGCCGTTCGTGGGCCGCGCCGGCCAGCTGCTGGACCGCATGATCGAGGCGATGACGCTGCGCCGCGAACAGGTGTACATCGCCAACGTGGTCAAGTGCCGCCCGCCGGACAACCGCACGCCCGAGCCGGAGGAGTGCGCCACCTGCGGGCCGTTCCTGCACCGCCAGATCGAGATCATCCAGCCGCGGGTGCTGGTGCTGCTGGGGTCGGTGGCCGCGCAGTACGTGCTGGGCAAGCGCAAGTCCATGGGGCTGCTGCGGGGCAGCGTCCACCGCCACCGCGGCGCCCTGGTCATCCCCACCTATCATCCGGCCTACCTGCTGCGGAATCCCGCCGCCAAGCGGGATGTCTGGGAGGACCTGCAGAAGGTCATGGGGCTGCTCGGCATTCCCGTCCCGAAACGGGGCGGCTCGCCCGGCGGCGCCTGAGGGCGAGGCCATGCCCCCCGCCACCCCCCCGCCCCGCTACGCCGCGGTCGCCCTGTTCGCGCCGGTGTTCCAGGACTACACATACGCCATTCCGCCGGCCATGGCCGCCGCCCGCCCGGGCTGCCGCGTGGTGGTCCCCCTGGGGGGCGGCCACGCCAACGGGGTGATCACCGCGGTGGCGGACGCGCCGCCGCCCGGCGTGGAGCGGATCCGCGATCTGCTCAGCCTCGTGGATCCGGAGCCGCTCATCGACCCGCCGCGGGTGGAGCTGGCCCGCTGGATCTCGCATCACTACTTCGCGCCGCCGGGCGACTGCCTGCGCCTCTTCTTCCCGCCCGGCTCGTATGTGGACGCCACGTTCAGCTACCGGATCACCCCCGCCGGCGAGGCGCGCCTGGCCGCGGCGGCGGACAAGGCGTTTCAGGACAAGCTGCTGGCGCTGATCCGCCGCAGCCCCGGCATCGACCGCAAGGAGATCGGCCGGGTGATGCCGGCGCGCTTCCTGGACCGGGTGCTGGCCAACCTCGAGCGCAACGGCTGGGTGGCGCGCGAAAGCCGGGTGCTGGGCGCCCGGACCGGCTTCCGGCGCGTGCTGTTCGTGGAGCTGGCCGACCCGGCGGCGGACCCGGCGGCCTATCCGAAGCGCCAGCGGGCGGTGATCGAGTTCCTGCGCAGCCACCAGGGACCGCTCCCGCTGGCCCGCGTGGTCGCCGAGACGGG
>JAGOHA010000157.1 GCA_017996395.1 Acidobacteriota bacterium
CTGGTGTATCATGAACGCGTCCAGCGCCTGACCATCACCGACGATCTCACCAGCCTGTACAATTTCCGCTATCTGAGGCAGTTTCTGGGTTTTGAGATCCAGCGCAGCCTCCGGTACGAAAAGAACCTGTCCATCCTGTTCATCGATATTGACAACTTCAAGAACGTCAACGATACTTATGGCCATCTCGTAGGTAGCGCCACGCTCTGCGAGGTTGGCCAGATCTTCGGGAAGCAGGTTCGCGATTCGGACGTCATCGTCCGGTACGGCGGCGACGAGTTCGTAATCATCCTGCCGGAAACTCCCCTCGAGGGCGCCCAGGTCATTGCCGAGCGCCTGCGCCAACGGGTGGAGCATTTTCTGTTCAGCGGCGGCCGGGACCTCAAGCTTCGGCTCACCGTCAGCATCGGCATTGCATCTTTCCCCGAACATTCCATGACGGCGGAAGGGTTGCTCCAGAAGGCCGACGCGGCGATGTATGCGGCGAAGGAAGAATCGAAAAACAAAATCATGATAGCAGGTTGATCCTCATGAACTGGCGTTCCCTATTCAGTGTCTTTTCCACCGACCTGGCGATCGACTTGGGCACGGCGAACACCGTGGTCTACGCCAAGAACAAGGGCATCGTGCTCAATGAGCCGTCCATCGTCGCCATCAACAAGCTGACCAACCGCATCGAAGCGGTGGGCCGCGAGGCCAAAGAGATGCTGGGCCGAACCCCCGGCAACATCGTCGCCATCCGGCCCATGAAGGACGGGGTCATCGCCGATTTCGACACCACCGAGCAGATGCTCAAGTATTTCATCAAGAAAGCCCACAACCGGGAATATCTGATCAGCCCCCGCGTAGTGATCGGAGTACCGTCGGAGATCACCCAGGTGGAGAAGCGGGCGGTGAAGGAATCCGCCCTTCGGGCCAAGGTGAGCGAAGTCTACCTGGTCGAGGAGGCGATGGCCGCCGCCATCGGCGCCGGGCTGCCGATCACCGAGCCGTCCGGAAACATGATTGTGGACATCGGCGGAGGCACCACCGACATCGCCGTCATCAGCCTCTCCGGCATTGTGTACAGCCGGACGGTCAAGGTGGCCGGGGATGAGATGGACGAGGCCATCATCCAGTACATCAAGCGCAAGCACAACCTTCTCATCGGCGAGCGAACCTCCGAACAGATCAAAATCGAAATCGGCTCCGCCTTCCCCCTGGAAAAAGAGCTGACGATGGAGATCAAGGGACGCAACCTGATCGACGGCATTCCCAAGAACCTGGTGATCACCGACTCGGAAATCCGCGAGGCGCTGTCGGACTGCAACACGACGATCATCAACGCCCTGCGCGTCGCTCTGGAGCGGACGCCGCCTGAGCTGTCCGCTGACATCGTGGATCGGGGCATCGTCCTGACCGGCGGCGGCGCTCTCCTCAAGAGCCTGGACAAGCGCATCATGGACGAGACCAAGCTGCCGGTGTTCATCGCAGAAAATCCGCTCTTCGGCGTGGCTCTCGGGGTCGGCAAAATGCTCAGCAACTTCGATCTGTTGCGGAAGGTGGCCATTTAACGCTCCGGCTTGATCTGTCCGGCTCTGTTTGAGAGTTCATGATCCACCTGTTGAGGTCCCTGAAATCATATCAGCTCTTGTCCGCGCTGCTGGTCCTGAACCTGGTGGCGGTGTCACTGCAGTTCAAGACCAGCCGCGGGGAGACGGTATTGAAGTCGGTCTGTGCCAACCTGTTTCTGCCGCTGGCCTCGGCCGCCGGCGGCGGCATGGCGGCCCTGGGCGACTGGTTGTCGGCGTTCCGCACCGTCAAGGAACTCAAGGACGAAAACTTGGCCCTCAAGCGCCGGCTGGCTGAAGCCCGCATCCAGCAGACGCTCATGGAAGAGCGGCTGGACCGATCAGCCAGCCTGGAGCGCATGGTGCGGGTGCTGCCGGAATTCGGACGCGATGCCGTGCTGGCGGAGGTCACCATGCGCGGCTTCCAGGTGTGGGACCGGACTCTCACCATCCGGGGCGGCTACCAGGACGGGGTTGTCCCGGATCTCCCGGTGTTGGACACGCGGGGCGTGGTGGGCCGGATCCAACTTGCGGGGCTCGCACACAGCCAGGTCGCCCTGGTGACCAACGCCGGGTTTGCCCTGGCTGGGATCATTCAGTCCCGGGGCATCCGCGGGATCATCCACGGTGCCGGACGGTATCATCTGAAGTTCGACTATGTACACATCGCCGCACCCGTGAAGGCGGGCGATTGGATCCACACCTCCGGTGACGATGGCATTTTCCCACCCGGCCTGACCGTTGGCCGCATCATCGAGGCGGACCAGTCGGGTCAGTATTTCCAGGAGATCAAGGTCCAGCCGGCGGTGGATGCAAGCCGCTGTCGGTACGTGTTCGTGTTGAAGCGCACGGCCGGAGCGGCGCCATGAAAACCTGGGTGTTCCTCCTGTTGCTGGTCGTGGCGACCGGCCTGCAATATGTATTGCCGCAGGTGTGGGCACCTTTGCGTTTCATGGATTTCATCCTGATCCTGACGTTCCACGCCGCTACCCGTTCGGCCCCCCTTCAGTCGGTCTGGCGGGGCTGGCTGGCGGGTCTGGCTCACGATCTCACTCTGTCACCATTCTATCCGCTGGGCATTCAGGCGACCACCAAGATGGCGGCCGGCTTCCTGTCCAGCCTCGCGTGCCGGCGCATCAACATGGACCACCCGGCCCTCCAGTCGCTCTTTGTCTTCGTGCTCGCCTGCGCCAACAACCTGGCCGTTGTGGGACTTTTTGTCATCTTCGGGCAGACCTGTCCCGCCCAGTCGCTCACCCCGCTCCTGCTAGGAGCGGCCGCCACGGCATGCGGGAACGTGGTTGTGCGCATGCTGATCGTCCGGCCGCCCGCCGATCTGTTTGAGGTGGAGCAGCCATAATGTTCGGCCCGAGCGGCAGTCTCTTCCAGAAACGCCTGATTCTGTTTGAATTGGCCCTGGGCGGTTTGCTGCTGGTGTTGTTCGGCCGGCTCTGGTATCTGCAGATCACGCGGGCGGACTACTACCGGGAAAAGGCTGAGCAGAACCGCCTCCGGATCATCGAACTCCCTGCGCCCCGCGGCCTCATCATGGACCGGCAAGGCCGGCTGCTGGTGGACAACGAGATCTCGTTTTCGCTGGTGCTTCGCCGGGAGTACATGAAAGATCATCAGATGCTGCTCCGCGTGCTGCGCGAGCGGTTCGGCCTGGACCCGGCTTTTGTGGACCGGAAGCTGGAAGAATACCGGCGGGTGCCGACCGTGTTCCCCATCGTGCTTAAAAACCGGCTCAGCTTTGCCGAGATTGCGTTCGCCGAAGCTCATTTCGAGCGCTTTCCCGAGCTGACGCTCGAGTGGGTGCCCACCCGCCGCTACTTGTTGGGTTCCATGGCGTCGCATCTGAATGGCTACGTGGGCGAGGTCACGCCCGGGGAACTCAAACAGACGGCGTTCGCAAGCCGGAGGCCGGGCGACATCGTCGGCAAGACCGGTCTGGAGCGATTTTACGACTCGATGCTGGGCGGCGACAAGGGGCAGCAAAAGGTATTCATCAACAGCATCGGCCAGATCACGCAGGTGGTGGAGCGGATCCCGTCAAGCAAAGGCGACGACCTCACCTTATCCATCGACACGGAGTTGCAGCGCCGGGCCGAGGAGTTGATGGAGGGGCAGAAGGGCGCTCTGGTTGCCATGGATGTCCGGACCGGCGAATTGTATTGCTTGGTCAGTAAACCGGAGTTCGACCCCAACCTGTTCGTCAACCAGTTGTCGCCGGCCCAGTGGCGGCAGCTGGTCGAAGATCCGGACAAGCCGCTGCAAAACAAGGTGATCCAGGGTGCCTTTGCCCCCGGCTCCATTTTCAAGATTCTGGTTGCGACAGCTGCCCTGGCCGAGGGCGTCATCACCGAAGACACCCAGTTCAGCTGCACCGGCGAGACCATGATGCTGGGCCGGCTGGTCCATTGCTGGAACGCGTCGGGCCACGGTGCGGTGAGCCTGTTGGACGCCATCGCCAACAGCTGCAACATCTATTTTTACAATGTGGGGATTCGCCTGGGCGTCGATCGGATTCATCACTGGGCGGTGCGCATGGGGTTGGGCGTGAAGAGCGGAGTCGACCTGCCGTCGGAACGGTCTGGCCTGATGCCCTCCAGTGAATGGAAGCAACGCGTCTTTGGTCAGAAATGGTATTCGGGAGAGACGATCTCAGTGGCCATCGGCCAGGGAGCGGTGTCCGTCACCCCCATCCAGGTGGCCCGGTTCATGTGCGCCATCGCGCTCAACACCGAGCCGCCGGTGCCCCGGCTCCGGCTGGAGCCGGATGACCGGTCCCGGCCGGACCGGAAGACGTTGCTGTCCGCCGCGCTGCACCACCGGATCGTTCAAGGGATGCAGATGGTGGTTGATGCAGGGACTGGTACCCGGGCGCGGCTCGAGGGCATCACCGTTGCCGGCAAAACCGGAACCGCGCAGCTGATTAACACCGAGACGGCCGAACGGCTGAAAAATTATGAGACCCGGTTCAAGGAGAATTCCTGGTTTGCCTGCTTCGCACCGGTGGACGATCCCCGCATCGCTGTGGCCGTGATCATCGAGCACGGCGGCCACGGGGGGACGGCCGCTGCGCCCATAGCGGGTGAAGTGATGCGCAAGTACTTCGAACTCTACCCCCTGCCGGGAGCTGATCGACTGGTCGAGGCGCGCCGTGGGCAATAAGGACTGGCGGCAGTTCGACAAAATACTGGTTGGGGCCTTCCTGATCCTCTGCCTGATCGGGTGTGTGGAGATCTACTACTCCACGCAGGTGGCGGGGGATTCACCCTACCTGGAGAAGCATCTGGTGCGCCTCGGCTTGGGGATGCTGCTGTTTGTGGCGGTGCTGTGGGTGGACTACCGCATCGTCTTGAACCACATCTGGATCCTGTACGGTCTGTCGGTGCTGGTGCTGGGCGTGGTGCTCCTGATCGGTGTGGAGATCCACGGATCCAAGAGCTGGTTGCGGCTCGGCGGGGTGACCTTTCAGCCTTCGGAGCTGGTCAAGCTGGTCATCATCCTGACCCTGGCCAAATTTCTGGCGGACTATCCCGAACGGTATCTGCGCCCGGTCACCTTGCTGGTCGCCGGCTTGATCGTGCTGGTGCCGACGGGCATGATCATCCTCCAACGCGATCTCGGGACGGCCCTGACGATGATGCCCGTGTTCATCGTGCTGATCCTGCTGGCGGGAATTCGCAAGCGGGTGGTGGCACTGGCGGGTATCATCCTGATCCTGCTTCTGGCCGGCTCGTGGTTCGTGCTACGGGACTACCAGAAGGAGCGGATTCTTGTCCTCGCCGATCCGGGCCGCGATCCGAAGGGCACCGGATACCAGACCATCCAGTCGGTCATCGCCATCGGGTCCGGCGGATTCACCGGACGCGGGCTGGGCGAGGGCAGTCAGGGGGCGTTGGGCTTCCTGCCCGAGCGCCATACCGACTTCATCTATGCGGTGGTCGGCGAGGAAACGGGTTTCCTGGGCGCCGTGCTGGTTCTGCTGCTGTACGGGGCGATCTTTCAGCGCGGCCTGGCGACCGCGATGGAAACCTCGGATCGGATGGCCATGTATGCGAGCGCGGGCATCGTCGCGCTTTACGCCGTGCACCTGGCCATCAACGTCGGCATGACCCTCGGCTTGATGCCGGTGATCGGGATCCCCCTGCCGCCGCTGAGCTGGGGCGGTTCGTCGGTGGTCACCGCGTTCATGGCCATGGGTCTGCTGATCAACTTTCGGATTCACCGATACACGGTCTGAGGCGGATTCCTCCGGCCCGAAATCTCATCCAATGTTTCGGTCGAACGTGGCGGAGCGATGGCGATGAATCTTTTATATCCACCGGCCCTGCTGCGGAACGTGCAGAAACCGGTCCGATACCTCGGGTGCGAATTCAACGCGGTCCGCCGGGATCCGGCCGCGGCACGCAGCCGGGTGGCGCTGGTGTTTCCCGATAC
>JAGOHA010000038.1 GCA_017996395.1 Acidobacteriota bacterium
GGCGGGACCGGTGGCCCGGCGGGTGTACGGGCTGCCGGGACCGTAGAGAGTGCGGAGCGCGTCCGCCAGTGCCGCCTGTGCGGGAACCTTCTCGGGGTGGGCGACGAAGAGCGGCGCCAACACGGCGGCCCGGGCCAGATCGGTGTCCGACGGGCTGTGGCGATGCAGGATGCGGAAGAACACGTTGAGGGCCGGCTGGCGGAAATAGGCCGGGCAGACGAGAGTGGCGGCAGTCAGCTCCGGTCCGGCTTCGATTCCGATGCGGGCGCCCAGCATTTCCAGCCGCTCCAGAAGGAGCCGATCCTGATTGTCGCGGCAGGCCAGGAAGCGTGACCAGAGAGCCAACCGGTTCAAACCGGGCTTGTCTGCCGGTTCCGTGTGGACGCCGCCGGGATAACCGGCGCGCACCCAGACCAGCGGAAAACGGTGAAACTCCTTCAGGTAGGCTGACGGTCCCCGCAGGATTCCGGAGGTGACGATCCGGTCCATCTTTTCAGCGTTGAATTCCGGCTCGGGATCGAAATCCGGGACGGCCAGCGGGATGTCCGGGGTGTCTTTGAGCGTTCGCGTCGCGTCACCGACCATGTTCGGCAAGACTGATAAAAGGGCCTGGCGAAACGCGGCAGGAGTCATTTCGTGACGGCCGCCGCCGCCGGGCAGTTCCAGTACCAGTGCGTGATCCAGTGTCAGATGCGACCTGGCGGCGTCGGCGATTTCGCGGCGGTTGGGCGCAGCCAGGCGGCGGCGCCAGTCGGTGTACCATTCGGGCCGGATCGGCTGGCCGCGCTCCAGCATGATCTCGTGAAAGACGGGCACTTCGGCGATGGCGGCGCCCAGGTGGGTGAAGGCCTGGTGCCGCGCCCGCTCCTGGTCGACATCCAGCCAGCGGCCGGAGGCCACCAGCTCGGCCGCGGCGAAGAACCTGCCTTCCACGGCATCGAATGATTCCGTCGGGCACAGCAATTCCACCGTGAAGACCGAACGGTCCCGACCCACCCGGAAACCGCTCCGTGCCAGCACCGGAACCCAGGACGATCCCTGTCGGTATTGCCGGCCGGCCACCGAGGTGAGCCCGTCGGCCAGCAGGCTCGCGGACAACAGGAATGCGCCCAGACGGGCCGAGTTCCAGCCGGGACCCTGGTAAAGTACCACCACCCGCGGAGGATCTGCCGGGATCTCCCATTGGGCGAAGGCGAGCGGCGCACCGGCTGCGGCGGACGCGGTGACCGGATCCGCCGGCGGGTTGAGCCAGCCGCTGGCACGTTGGGCGAGCAGGTTGGCGGCTTCGGCGGCATCACCCCGACCGGTGACCACAACGCGGATTCGACCCGGATTCGCCAAGTGCGCCCGCAGCGCGGAAAGGGCCAGCGGATCGGGCACGGTCGCGTCCAGAAGGGAGGGGATGCGCTCCAAACGGCCTCCGGCTAGCACTTCGGTGGTCAGATCATCCCGGACGGCCTCCCAACCCAACGTCCGGGCGCGGACCGCCCGGAGGCGGATCCGGGCGGCGGCCTGGGCCCAGAACGGATCTCGGACCCGGTCGGTGAACAGGGTGTCCATCATCGCTGACAGGGCACGAGGCAGTCCTTCGGGCCGGCAGACTAGGTCGAAAACTACATGGCGGCCGTCGTACCGGACGGACGGCACGGCATCCAGGGTGGCCAGGGCCTCGCGCGGCGTGTCCTCGTCGGGACGGCTGGTATCCAGATAGAGCGCTTCCAACCAGGACGAGCATTGCCGGCCGCGGGACTGCCAGCCGGCAGGCAAGGGCAGATAGACTGAGACGTAGGTGAATTCCAGCTCGTAGCGTGGTTGGTAGATGAGCCGCAGTCCATTGCCGAGGGTGTGGGTGGTGATTCCCTCGGGCTCCGGCGGCGGGACGCCGACTCCCTGTGCGGCGACCGCCACGGACAGCGCAGCGGCCAGAAAGATCGTCCAACACCCGCTCTTCACCGCAGCTTCCTCCTCAACCGGCCGCTAGCGGCCGGCGGCAATCCGAGCCAGTACCGCGTGGGCGGCTTCCAACGCGGCCAGCCCTTCCTCGCCGCGGCAGCCGTTGGGGCCTTCTCCCCGAACGGTCTGGATGAAAGACTCCAGCTCGAGTCGGAGCGGTTCGCCGGCCTGGACGGAGATCTCCTGGGCCACCATCTCCCGCCCCACGGGGTTGTCGGCGGACTGCACCCGGCGCGACACGACGGCCTGGCGGCCGAGGTCGACGCTGAAGTATTGACCCTCCTGAAACCAGCGGAACTTGCGAAGTTTTTCCGCCGAGATTCGGCTGGCGGTCAGATTCGCCACCGCGCCGTTGGCAAACTCGATGCGGGCGCTGGCGATATCGATCTTGCCGGTCAAGACCGGCGCGCCGGAGGCCCGGATGTCCCGGATTTCCGACTGGACCAGGTGCAGCACGAGGTCCAGATCGTGGATCATCAGGTCCAATACAACGTCCACGTCGAGGCAGCGGGGCACGAACACGCCCAGACGATGAGCTTCGAAAAAACGTGGATCCCGGGCCAGACCGCGAACGGCGAGGAGGGCCGGATTGAACCGTTCCAGGTGGCCGACCTGAAGCACCACTCCGGCATGGGCGGCCCGCCGGATGAGATCCCGTGCGTCGGCGGAATCGGCGGCGATGGGTTTTTCCACCAGCACGTGCCGGCCGGCGTCGAGGAACGGCACACAGATCCGGTGGTGGTCGGTGGTGGGAGCGGCGACGGTGACGCAGTCAATCAGGGAGACAAGCTCCCGATAATCCTGAAAAAAACGTGTCCCGTGGCGCTCCGCCACCGTCCGGCCCTGGTCGGGATCGATGTCGGCGACGCCCACCAGGCTCACGCCGGGGGTGGAGGCAAGAATGCGGGCGTGATGCTGTCCCAAGGATCCGACACCGATCACGGCGGCCTTGATCATGACTGTTTCCTCCGCTGTATCAGCAGTGAATCACCGGCGGCATCGGCTGGTATACGGTCCCCAGGTACGGCGGGTTGCCGACGGGTCAGTGCCGGAAGTGCCGCCGGCCGGTGAACACCATGGCCAATCCGCGGGCATTGGCCGCGGCGACGACCTCTTCGTCCCGAATGGAGCCGCCGGGTTGAATCACCGCGGCGATGCCGGCGTCGGCGGCCAAATCCAGGGTGTCACGGAACGGGATAAAGGCGTCCGAGGCCAGCACCGCGCCGTCCAGAGGGCGGCGCGACTTGGAAATGGCGATCCGGGTGGAATCCACCCGGCTCGTCTGGCCGGCGCCCGAGCCCAGCAGGCGGCATTCCCGGGCGGTGACGATACCGTTGGACTTGACGTGCTTCACGCAGCTCCAGGCGAAGAGCAAGTCCGCCCATAACGCCTCGGCCGGCTCACGGGTCGTCACGACGCGACAGTCTTCACGCCGGAGCGCGCCGATGTCGGCCTCCTGGGCCAGGATCGCGCCCTCGATGCTGCGCAATTGCAGGGCGGGAGGTCCGGGCCGGGGCGCCGACTTGCGGATCAGCCGCAGGTCCTTCTTGCGGTTGAAGACGCCGAGCGCCTCTGGATCGAAATCGGGCGCGACGATCACCTCGACGAACAGCTTGCCGATTTCCCGGGCGGTCGGCCCGTCCACGGTGCGATTGAAGGCGATGATGGAGCCGTAGGCCGAGTCGGGATCGGTTTCAAACGCCCGGCGGAACGCGTGGGCGCCGGTATCGCCCAGCGCGACGCCGCACGGGTTGGTGTGCTTGATGATGGCGCAGGCGCATGCCGCGAATTCCACCACCAACTGCCAGGCGGCGTCCATGTCCTGGTAATTGTTATAGGAGAGCTCTTTGCCGTGCAGCTGCTCCGCAGCCAGCCAGCCGCCGGGCGGTTGCCCGCTGACTCCGTAAACGGCCGCGCTCTGGTGAGGATTCTCACCGTAGCGCAGAGAGCGCTGCCGATGCAGCACGTGGCAGATGATCGCGGGCGGCCCAGCGGCGGGTGCGGCGTTCCGGACAGCGTCGTCCGCGGTGACGAGGGTATTCAGATACTGGCTGATGCCTGCGTCGTACACGGCCGTGGTTTCAAACGCCTTCCGTGCCAGAGCCAGGCGGGAATCCAGGGCGAGACCGCCTGTCTCGTCGAGCTCCCGGATCACCCGGGTGTAATCGTCCGGGTTCACCACCACGGCCACGTCGGGAAAATTCTTCGCGGCCGCCCGGATGAGGGTGACACCGCCGATGTCGATTTCTTCCAACGCCTCGGACACCGGGATGCCGCAGGCAATCCGTTCCGCAAACGGATACAGATTCACCACCACAAGATCAATCGGCGCAATGCCGCGCTCGCCGAGGCTGTCCATGTCGGTCGGACGGTTGCGGCGGGCCAGAATCCCCGCGTGCACCGCCGGATGCAGGGTCTTCACCCGGCCGTCCAGCAATTCGGGGAAACCGGTCACGTCAGACACTTCGCGCACGTCCAAGCCGCATCCTCGGAGCAGGCGAGCGGTGCCGCCGGTGGAAATGATGGCGGCCCCATGACGCGCCAGCGCGGCAGCCAGTTCCGGGAGGCCGCGTTTGTCGTGGACGCTGAGGAGGGCGGTCCGGACACGGATCACGGCGAGCTCCTTTCGCCCCGCGGGAGTTTTTTGGGGTAAGAGTAGAACGGCGTACCGGTCAGGTCGCCGTTGGCCCGGCGCCAGCAATAGAGCCACAGGTTGGCAATGTCGGTGATCGTGTGAGAAAAATGCAATGCAGCCAGCCCGAACGCGGGAGATCGGTCATCGAACGTCCGGGCGCTGCCGCCTTCGCGGTACAATGCTGCGACCCGGTGGGCGTAGTTCCGATTGCGCTGAGCCATCGCGTCCAGGTAGAGATCCGACCGGCCGTCCGAGAACAGCAGGGGCGAGTAATCGTTGAACACCGCGACGAAGCGGGGATGCTTGCGGTCGATAAAGTCGTTGAAATCGGTGAAGAAAGCTTGTTCATCGGCGGATTCGGCGAATTTTTCCCAGGCGTTGTGGTCACAGACACGCCGAGCGATGGCGCCGAAACCCGCGACCACCTCATCGAACAGGGGCGTGCCGGCCAACCGGCGGTCCATCGCGGTCAGTTCGTCCACGAGCTCCGCCCGGGCGCCGGCCAGGTCGGCGGACGGCGCGACGTTCCGGAAAGCGGCCAGCAACACGTGCTGCCGGCGTTCCAGGATGTCCCGCAGCGCCGGGGGCATCAGCTTGCGGGCGTTGATGACAACGGCGTCCGGGGGCGGGCTGGATGCGGCCGGCACCGGCGGGGCGGCCCCGGCTGCGCTGACCGTCAGGAGCCAGTACAGGCCGCAAAACGCCGCCGCCAGCCCTGCCGCGGGGTGATGTCGGGTGATGGGGCAGCCAGGTATCAGTTCGGCTGAACGCAACAGGGTCCAGCGACGGAATTCCCTGATCATGCCGATGAATATAGCATAGCCCGGACAGTATTTCCCTTCAAAAAACCTCGTTGAATCCGGAGCGTGTTTTGTTATAATGCCGTCTTTTCGGGACTTGGATTTCTGGCCATCGGTTGGAGGCAGGCATGTTAAATTTCATCCGGGACAAGAAGGCGAAACTGAAATGGGTCCTCTGGCTGGTCATCATCGCACTCGGCGCCGGCATGGTGCTCATGTTCGTCACCACGCCGTCTGGAGGTGGCGAGGTGGAGATGGGCAACTATATCGCCAAGGTCGGTGACAGCGAGATTTCCATCAACGCCTACCGCTCCAACCTGCTGACGGTCCTCAACATGATGGGACCCGAAGCCCGGCGCGACGAGAACACGATCCGGCAATACGGCAACATGGTGTTGGGCCAGATGATCCGCACCGTGGTGCTGTCGCAGGAGGCGGTCCGCAACGGCTTCACCGTGTCGGACGAAGAGGTGATGAACACCATCGTCAACAGCCCGGGATTCAACATCGACGGCAATTTCATCGGTACCGAGGAATACAAATCCAATCTGAAGCGGCTGGGCATCTCGCCGGAGGAGTACGAGGCCAACGTCCGGCGGAACCTGCTCAGCCAGAAGCTGCAGGATTTCTTGGCCAGCTCAGCGGCTCTCTCCGAGCAGGAGATCCAGGCCAAGTTTGTGGATGAGAACGACAAAGCGAAGATCCGCTACGTCACGTGGGGCGAGTACGCCTATGCCCCCAAGGTTGTGTATAACGAAGCGGACGCCCGCAAGTACTACGAGTCAAACAAGGACAATTACAAAATCGACGAAACGCGCCAGTTCAAGCTGCTGATCCTGGACACCAACAAGCTGGCTGCGGCGCTGGCGGCTTCGGTCACGGACGCGGAAATACGGGCCGATTACGAGGCCAACCGCGCGGAGCGGTACCAGGAGATGGTGCGAGCCTCGCACATCCTGCTCAAGGTGCCGGAGAACGCCACTCCGGCCGAGGTGGAGCTGCTGCGGCAGAAGGCCGCCACCATACGGGAGCTGGCCCTGCGCCCCGGGTCTGATTTCGCCAAGCTGGCGGAGCAATACTCCGAAGACGAGGGATCGGCAAAACGCGGCGGCGACCTGAGCTTCTTCCCCCGCAACCGCATGATCAAGGAGTTCGAAGACGCAACCTTTGCGCTGAGCAAGGGCCAGATCTCCGAGGTGATCAAATCCCAATTCGGTTTCCACATCATCCAATGCACCGACCGACGCGATTTCGATTTTTACCGCTCGGTCATTGCGCGCAATTTGAGCCGCACCAGGGCCGAACAGCAGCTGGAAGGCTCCGCACAGCAGGCGCTGCAGAAAGCCCGTGAGAGCAAGAACCTCGAGGCGGTCGCCAAGGAGTTCGGCGGCACCGTGGAACTGTCCAATCCGTTCAGCAAAACCCAGCCCGACTACTCGCTCGGCCTGCCGCCCGACAAGATCGACACGCTTCTCGCGTTGTCGCTCAACGATGTGGGCGAGCTCCAGCAAACCAGCCGGGGTTTCCTGATCCCACAGCTCGTGAAGATCATTCCGCCGCACGTCCAGGGATTTGACAAGGTGAAGGTGCAGGTGGACCGCGATTACCGGACCGCCAAGGCCCGGGAACTGGCTGCCGCGGACGCGCGGGCGTTCCTGGCCGAACTGAAGGCTTCGGGCGATCTGGACAAGACCGCCGCCAAATACAAGCTCACCGTCGAGGTGTCGGAGCTGTTCAACGTCAGCGGGTCCATCGCGAACCAACTGGGAGCGTCGCCGGCGTTGGCGCTGGAAGCCCTCCGCCTCGAACCGAACGGCGTGGGGGGGCCGGTATCGGTGCGTGACAACCAGGTGGTTTTCCAGGTTACGGAGCGGGTGAGGGCCGACCTCTCGAAACTGGCCGCGGAGCGTGATGCGATGGTCGAGAAACTGCTGGGTGAAAAACGCCGCCAGCTCACGGACGCGCTGCTCAATTCCCTGGTCAAGCAGTATCAGGATGACAAGCTGATTCAGGTGAACCAGCCGCTGCTTGACCGGATTCTGGGTTAAAGCAAAATTTCCAATCGTTTCTGGTGATCAATCGCCGGGGTACCGCCCCGGCGATTTTATTTTCAAGGGGATGCCACTTTCCGGGTGTCTGCCACCATTTGATCGGCTTGGAGTGGTGTGCTATATTGGGCCGAGTTCCAACGCCTTCCGCTCCGCAGGAGGATACATGCCGGAACCCCCCGGGATGTTCAGCGCGGCGACAGAAAAGCGGCCATTTCAGTGGAAGCGGCTCTGGCTTATCATCTCGGCGGTGGTTGTGGTCGTGGTGGTGATCGGCGCCATCGTGATCGTTCAAAAAAAGGGTCCCAAGTATCGGGAAGGCCGCACCGTCCACGCCGGCGTGCTGCGACAGGGCGAGCCCGGCTTTCCTGACTACCTGCCGTACTTGAGGATTGTCAACGCCGGGGGTATGGTGTCCGAAAACCTCCTGGGGGGACAGCAGGCGGTGGTCGCAGGGACCCTGATCAACCAGGGAAACCGCCTGGTCGAAGTGGTCGAAATCCGGGCATCGCTCTATGATGACCAGGACCGGCTGATGCAGCAGTTCGTCAAGACCCCCATCCAACCGGATTTTCCCCTCCAGCCCATGGAAATGCGGAAGTTCAGCTTGTGGGTGGAACCTTTTCCGCCCCAGTGGCTGACGGGCCGCATCGAGGTCGAGCTCCATGGATACCGGGTTCGCCGATAGCCGCCGGCTCAGGCGGTTCCGATCCCAGACCGCGAGAAGGAATACGCATGAAGCGCATCGCACCCATCACCATGGTCCTGCTCGGCGGCGTCCTGCTGCTGACCGGGTGCTCCAGAGAAGCTGAAGAGAAACGACGCATCGAGACGGAGTTGCGGATTATCCAGTGCGAGGCGGGCCGCTGGGGCGGCGCCGACGGCTTTCTGCCGCGGCTGTTCGCGAACCGCGCCCAGGAGCCCGATGTGCGCCGGCGCGCGGCCTTGGCGATGGGCCGGATCGGCCAACCCGCGTTTCTCCCCGCATTGCAGCAGGGGCTGAACGCCACGGATGCGGAGCTGCGGGCCGCCGCCCTGCTGGCCATCGGCGAGATCCTCGATGCGGAAAACATGGGGTTGTACGACGTGGCGCCGAACCCGGAGGTGATCGACGCCGTCCACCGCTGTCTGGCCGATCCGGCTGCAATCGTCCGCGCCCGCGCGGTGGAGGCCCTGGGCAAGACTGGGCAGCTGGAATTTCTGCCCCTGCCGGCTGCGATCGCGCCGGATCCGAGCCGGCTGAACGAGGAAACCCAGCAATTCTATGCCCGGGAATGGATCAAAGCCGCCGCCCGGGTGGAACAGGTGGCAGCGGTCCCGGCCATGATCCGCCTGCTCCCGAGCCCGGTGGGCGGCACGGCGGCGCGGATGCTGGCCCGACTGGCCCGCCGACGGGCTCTGATACTGGATCTGCCTTCGGGTCGTCTGGGCACACTGCTGAAGAGCCCCGATCCGCAGATCCGGTCGGGCGGACTGGATCTGGCGACGTTTGTCCAGTCGCCGCCGAACGCGTCAGCTCTGGCGGCGCTGCTGGCTGACCCGGACCACGGCGTTCGCATCCATGCGCTGGGTGCGCTGGGTCGCCTGAAAACCACAGCCGCCGCGGCCGCCATCATCAGACATGGCGAGTCGATCCTGGCGCGGTCCGAACTCAAGGGGAGCGCCCGTCACGCTTACTTGTGGAAGGAGCTCGAGGCGGCGGTCAACGCCCTGGGCCAGGCCGGCGACCCAACAGCTCATACCGCGGTCCGACGCTGGATGGCGGTTGACGGCTTTCTGGCGGCGCGGGGCTTTCAGGCCCTGGTGACTGGCGATCCGGCCACAGCGATGCCGCTGCTGACGGATGTCGCGCCGTTAAGCGATCAGGCTTCGGCGTCGCATTGGATCCAGGCGGCGGCTGCCAGCCAGGATCCGACCGCGCTCGCCTGGCTGCGCGGGCTGGAACAGGGACAGCGCCCCGACGGCTGGCACGCGGACTGGGTGGCGGGCGCCCGGCCATTCTACGTCAGTCGGCTGTTGGACGCCACTCCCGGCGAGCCGGCCGAGGTCCTGCGCTTGCTGGCGGACCCCGACCCGTTCGTCCAAGCGGCCACGCTGGACTGGCTCCGCGAGAAGGCCCCGGTGCTGGATGCGGAACAGACCGAGGCGGTGTGCCGCCTGGTTGTACAGGGTTTGAGCGGCGACGCGGCGGATCCGCTGATTTCGGCGGCGCCCCTGCTGCCGCGGGCTGGCGAGACCGGGCGCGACCTGCTCACTCGGCTGCTGTCGTCTCGGTATTACCCGGTCCGTTTGCGGGCCGCCCTCACGCTGAAGCAGATGGGCGAGGCGGATCCGTTTGCACGGATTGTCCCGATGCCCGCGGCACCGGATGATTTTTACCGGAATTTCCTGAAGCGCGGCCGGTACGGGTGCCAGGTGGAAATCCGGACCAACAAGGGCTCCTTCTTTCTCGAGTTGTTTCGCAACGACGCGCCGCTGACATGCATGAATTTTCTCAGCCTGGCCGGCGAGCGCTACTTCGATGGCATCATGATCCACCGGGTGGTTCCCGATTTTGTAGTCCAGGCCGGTTGCCCGCTGGGCACGGGCAACGGCGGGCCGGGTCATTCGATTCCGTGCGAAATCAACACGCTGATCTATGATCGCGGCATGGTGGGCATGGCTCTCTCCGGCCGCGACACGGGCGGGAGTCAGTTTTTCGTGACCTTGTCACCTCAGCCGCACCTGGACGGCGGTTATACCATCTTCGCCCGGGTGTCGGGAGGCCTGGAGGTGGTGGATAATCTGATCGAAGGCGACCGGATCGAAGGGATCGAGATTTTTTGGGATATTCCGTGGGAAGAAAAACGGCCCCTCAGGATCTGACGCACAGCCGGACCATCCGCGTATTCGTGGAAGGGGGCGCCGCCGGACAGGAGGTCCGGTTGGGCGTCGAGGAGGTTCGGCACCTGTTTCGAGTGCTCCGGTTGCGAGCCGGGGCCCGCGTGACGGGTTTCGACGGCGAGGGTCGTGAATTCCCGGGGGTGCTGTCCGCGCTGGATGCGCACACCGGCCGGCTCCGCGTCACGCAGGTGGTGACCGTGCCCCCGCCTGAATTGCCTGAAATCTGCCTGGCCCCGGCGCTGATCCGACCCGACGCTTTCGAGTGGGTCATCCAGAAGGCGACGGAACTGGGCGCGGACCGGCTGCTGCCATTGGTGGCCGACCACTGCTCGCGGGCGGACGCGCGCGACGGCTCCCCCCGCCGGCGGATGCGCTGGGAACGGATCGCGCGGGAGAGCCTCAAGCAGTGCTGCCGGAACCACCGGCTGCAGATCGCCGAACCGGTTTCCTCCCGCGAACTCCTGGGGAATCCTCCCGGCAGCGAGGCCTGGCTCTGTCACCCGGCCGAAGCTGAACCCCTTCTCGCCGCCGCGGTGGAGGAGCAGCGACCGATGCGGGTGGTCGTCGCCGTAGGGCCCGAAGGCGGTTGGAGCGAGGAGGAAGTCAGAATCGCTCGAGCGGCCGGCTTCCGGCCTGGCCATTTGGGCCGTTATGTGCTCAGGGCCGAAACGGCCGCGTTGGCGGCGCTGTCACTGGTGATGAGCCGGTGGCGGTGGCGGTGAAATCGGCGGGATATCGTCTTGGAGGAGGACAAACATGATGTGGCGCGCGTTGGTGGTGACGGGGCTGTTGGCGGGATTCGCGGCGGCCCAGGAGACGGCGCCTCCGCCGGCCGGTTCAACTGTCGCGCCGGCCAAACGGGAACTGGTGCTTCAGATCATCGCCATCATCGAACCGGCCAAACTCACCGGTGAAATCGAAACGGCGCTCATTGCGGATCTGGAACGGCGCTATCCCCAGATCTTGGAGCAGGTGGTGCCGGGATTCACCCGGCCGGAGGAGGAATCGGCGAAAAGTGCCCACGATCGGGCCGTGGCCGAGAGTTTCCAGCGCGTCGCCAAACGATTCCGGACGCTGTACGAGGAGCGGATCCAGCTTGCCCTGATCCTTGAAGAAATCTACGTGCCCCTGTATGATAAGTACTACACGGACGCGGAACTCCAGGACCTCCTCGCCTTCTACCGGACGCCGACCGGCGGCAAGACGTTGCGCGTCATGACCCAACTGGTCCAGGAAGCCATGGATGAGTCCAACGCCCGGTTGATGCCCCAGCTGCTGGGAATTCTCCAGGAGGTCATGGAGGAGGAGAAGGCTGCGTGGCCGAAGCCGGAACCGCTCCAGGAGCAGGCGCCGAAGGACGCTCCGGCGGACCCGCCGCCGCCTGCTGCGGGCGGCCATTCGTGAATCAAGAGGTGAACACCATGGAACCACAACCCGCCACTGTGCCCGAGGCGCCGGAACAAGCCGTGCAATTGTCCGCGCATGACCGGGAGCGGATCGACGCGATCAAACGCCAGACCGATTTGGGCCAGAACCAAGCCATCCTTGGATACGGCGTGGACGTTCAGGGCAAGATCTCGCATTTTGCCGACCAGGTGCTCGGCGAGGTGCGGGCCAAGGATGCCGGGGTGGTCGGCGACATGCTCACCGATCTCCTCCTGCACGTGAAGTCGGTCAAGGTCCACCGCCTGGCCGAAGGGCCGGGCTTCCTGGCATCCCTGCCCCTGGTCGGCGGCCTGTTCGACCGGATCAAGCGGTTCATGGCCGAATACCAGTCGCTCAGCACCCAGATCGACCGGATCGCCGGTCATCTCGACAAGGCGCGGAACCAGCTGCTGCAAGACGTCTCGCTGCTGGATAAGCTGTTCGAGCAGAATGTGCTCCACTTCAAGGATCTCGAGGTCTACATCCAGGCAGGCGAAGAAAAGCTGGCGGAATTTCAACGAACCGTTCTGGCCGAAGCGCGGGTGAAGGCCCAGCACAGCGGCGATCCCATTGACATCCAACGGGCCGACGATCTGGGCCGGTTGGCGAACCGCTTCGAAAAACGGCTCCACGACCTGAAACTGAGCAAAACGGTGTCGCTTCAGACCCTGCCCCAGATCCGGCTGATCCAGGCCGGCAATCAGGAATTGGCCGAGAAAATCCAGAGCTCCATCCTCAACACCATCCCGCTGTGGAAAAACCAGATGGTGCTCGCCATCGGATTGATCCGCCAGAAGAAGGCGCTGGAACTGCAGCGCGAGGTGTCCGCGACGACCGACGAGCTGCTGCGGCGCAACGCCGAACTGCTCAAGGAGAGCACGGTGGAGATCGCCAAGGAAGCGGAGAAAGGGATCGTGGATGTGGAGACCGTCCGCAAGGTCAACACCGACCTGATCACGACCATCGAGGAAGTGATCCGGATCCAGCGGGAGGGCCGCAACCGGCGCCAGGCGGCTGAGCAGGAACTCGTCCGCCTGGAACAGGAGCTCAAGGACAAACTGGCCGCTGCCGGCAAATAGGCAGCACTCCGATCCGGATATCGGCTGATCCCGCAGCAGCATGAAGCTCAAAGTACTCCCCGGAGATTTTGTGGTCGAGGAAGTGCTGGTCACCGCGATCGGCCGGGAACCGGCGGCGTTTCGCGTGTACCGACTGCGCAAACGGAGCTGGGACACCTTCGACCTGCTGGATGTACTTGCCCGACGGTTGCACGTTCGCCGCGGTGACATTTCGCTCGGCGGCATCAAGGACCGCCACGGCGACACGACGCAACACGTGGCCGTCCCCGACCGGGCCGACTTGCCGGACGCGGTCACCGACGGCAACTATGAACTGGCTGCGGCGGGATTCTCACGCCGGCCCCTGTCCGCCAGGGATGTTCGCGGAAACCGCTTCCGGATCACCCTGAGGGACGTCCCGCCGGGCGAAGCGGCGGCTGTGCGCGACGCCGCCGCAACCGCGGGCCGCGACGGCTTTCCGAATTACTTCGACGACCAGCGCTTCGGCTCGGCCCGTCACGGTCGCGGTTTCATGGGAAAAGCGATCTTTCTGGGCGAGCGCGAGCGCGCGCTGCGGCTGTTCTTCGAGCCGTCCCGATGGGACCCGCCGCGGGAGCGCGCGCTCAAGACCGCCGTGCTGGACCACTGGGGGCGCTGGCGCCAGATGCCGGATCAGCCGTTCGGTCCGTACCGAAAGGTCCTGCAGGTTCTGACCACCGAATCCTTCGAGCGGTCGTACACCCGGGCCCTGGCCGCCATCGACAAAGACCGGCTGCAGATGGCGCTCAATGCGTATCAATCGTTTTTGTTCAACGAGATTCTCTCGCGATGGCTGATCCGCCGTCACACGGAGGCGGACGGCCCGCTCCGCCGCCGCCGCTATCTGGTCGGGGAAATGGTTTTTCCGGAGCGCCTCTCGATGGAATTGCGGGCGGAGCTCGGAACCTTGAAACTGCCGGTGCCGGCATCTGACAGCGTGATCGCCGATCCGGCGATCCGGGCGATGGTGGAGGATGTGCTTGCCGAAGAAGGCATCCGCCTCGATCATCTCCGGGTAAGAAAAATACCCGGACTGTCGGTTCAGGCCACGGAACGGTCCGCGTGGGTGCTGCCGGAGGGACTGGCGGCGGCTCCTGCGGAACCGGACGATCTCAATCCAGGGCGATGCTCCATCGGCTTGGAATTCTTCCTGCCGCGGGGCGCCTATGCGACGGTGCTGATCAAGCGGCTGGGTGGTTGATCGGCAACCGTCCATCCGCGACGGCATGGGGTTTGACTCCGGCGTGCGGGCACCGGTCAGTTCGGGACACCCGCCACCCGATTGATCCCTGCCCCGTTTCACGGTAGAATAGTGCCCATCGATCGGCGATTCTTCCTTTGACTGGCTGACATGCGCAGAGTTGTGGTGATCAATTTCAAGGGCGGAGTGGGCAAGACCACCACGGCGGTCAACGTGTCCTACGGTCTCGCCGAGCTGGGCTTTCACGTCCTGTTGGTGGACAACGATCCGCAGGCCAACGCCACCTTCGTGCTGGACCGGAAATTCAGGTACAGCCTGACCGAAGTGTACCGGGAGGAAGTGCCGCTCGAACAGGCCATCGTGAACGTGCGGCCAAACCTGGACCTCATTCCGGCGTCGAAATCGTTGTCCAACATCAACACCTGGCTGATCGAGAACAGCATCCCCAACCGGGCCCAGGTGCTGGATCGCGTGCTGGCGCGGGCCCCGGAATACGACTTCATGATCATGGACACGGCGCCCAGCTTCTCGCTCCTCAACGCAAACGCGATCTCCTACGCCCGCGAAGCATGGGTGCCGGTGGCCATGGAATACCTCGCGCTGGCCAACGTCCGGGAGTTGATCCACGTGTTCTCCCGGGCCGAGGTGCATCTGGCCCGCAAGATCCCCATCAGCAACGTCATCCCCTATTTCGTGGATTCCCGCAACAAAAAGACCCGCCAGATCATGCGGATGCTGCAGGACATCTTCGGTGACAACCTGACCAACCCCATTCACACAAACGTCAAAGTGTCCGAGGCCTGCTTCCATTTCAAGACGGTTCTGGAATACGATCCCGAATCCCGCGGCGCCAAGGATTTCCGGCTCCTCATCCGGAAGATCGTCGAAGAAAATTCCCGTTACCAACCCAGCTGACGTCCCAATTCCCGCGCAATGATGACTGACGAATTCCGGCCGGTCCTCAGGCAAGGCCCGTCCGATGCACCGGTCAGAACCGGCCGCACTCCACGGGGGAGAGTCCTCGGGTGCCCCTGAAGATATTGTGAAAACGTGACACATTGTTTATAATAGTCGCAATAAACGGCATTTCAACGGGATCGGAAGTTCGTTGTCACAAACAGGGCGTGCCGGCTGAAGGCAGGCCAAATTGAGGATCTGCGGTATCGGTGACGGTGCCAATCCCTGGTGTGCAATTCGCTCGGGCGGAGGGGCGCTGCGGCCATGGACGAAGAACACCCGTCGTTGCCGGACCATCTGAGTCGGGAAAACGCGCGCTTGCGCCGGGCGGTCGAGGAACTGTCCATTCTGAACGAGATCGCCACGGCCATCAACTCCACCCTGTCGCTGGACCGGATCCTGAGCCTCACCCTCCAGAAATGCCTGAAGCACCTCAAGGTGGAACAGGGGGCGATCCTGCTTCTGGATGAACGTGGAGGCGACAACCCGTTCCGCACCAAGGTGCGCAAGGCCGACACCGACAGCGATGCGCTTCCCTACCGGCTGAACGAGCAATTGGCCGGTTGGATGCTCAAATATCACCGGCCGCTGCTGGTGCAGGACCTGCTGCGGGACGAACGCTTCCACGTGCCCGGCAATCAGGAATTTCCCATCCGGTCGCTCCTGGGCGTGCCCCTGATGTCGAAAGGTCGAATGATCGGCATGCTGGCGCTGTTCAACAAAAAAACGGGAGACAGCTTCACCGACGATGACCAACGATTGCTGAGCATCATCGGGGCCCAGGCGGCGCAGGTGATCGAGAACAGCCGGTTGTTTGAGGAAGAGCAGGCCCTGCAGCGGATGCAGGAGGAACTGCGGCTGGCCTTCGAGCTGCAGGTCAATCTCCTGCCGAAACTGCCGCCGACCATCACGGGCTATGACATCGCCGGTCGCAGCCGGCCCGCCCGCCAGGTGGGCGGGGATTATTTCGATTTCATCGAGGTGCAGCAAGACCACGTGGCGTTCTGTCTGGGCGATGCCACGGGGAAAGGCATGCCGGCGGCGATGCTGATGGCCAATCTCCAGGCCACGATCCGGGGACAGGCCAAGGTCAGCGCCAGCGTCTCCGATTGCCTGCAGCGGGCCAACACCATGCTGTATCACAGCACGTCGGCGGAGAAGTTCGCAACCCTCTTTTTCGGATGTCTCGACACATCCTCTCACCGGTTCTGCTTCGCCAACGCCGGACACTGCCCGCCGATCCTGATGGATGCGGCCGGCGCCGCCCGCCGGCTGACTCAGGGCGGAATGGTGCTGGGTTGTTTGGAGGATTCCGCCTATTCGGACGACGCGGTGAAACTCCAACCCGGAGACGTGTTGACGCTGTTCTCCGACGGGGTCACCGAGGCGATGAACGGGATGGACGAGGAATTCGGCGAACTCCGCTTGGAGGCGATCATCCGCGACAACCGGGAGCAGCCGGCCGAGGCGTTGATCGAAGCGGTGTTCCGGTCGGTTTGCGAGCACGCGGGCGGTCGGGCCCAGGCCGATGACATGACCGCGGTGGTGATCAAGCGGTGCGTCGGCCGGTCCTGAAACTGCATGGCGGATCTGCGGCAAGGAGGCGGCGATGGGGCTGTTCCTCCGGATGCTCAAGCTGAAGCTGCATCCCGAGTTCGTGGGTCTCATGCGGGAGTTCTACACGGGGCGGGTGCTGCCGGCGCTGCGGGATGTGCCCGGCTGCCGGTTTGGCGGATTGTTGCAAAGCCGGATCCAACCCACCGAAGTCGTGTCCATGACCATCTGGGACAGTCCGGAACAGGCGGAAACTTACAGCGGCAGCCCGCTGTATGCCGGCTTGGTCGAGGCGATCCGGCGCGGTCTGGCCGATGCGGCCGAATGGAAAGTGCGGCTGACCGATGACCTGCAACTCGAGGTGGACCGCGAGCATCGGGAGCCGGTGGTCAAGGGCTATGTCCTGGCGGCGGACGGCTGCCTGAATCCGGCCATGAACGCACAACCGGGCCGGAGCTATCTGCGCATCGTGGCGCTGAGGGTCGCCCCCGGCCGGCTCGCCGAAAGCCGGAATATCTACCAGGGTGAAATTCTGCCGGTGCTGCTCGCCACACCCGGCTGCCGGTGTGCCTGCCTGCTGGACAGCATGGCGGACGAGGGGGAAGTCATATCGGTGACCGTCTGGGACAGCTTGGAAGACGCCGACCGCTACGAGGGGAGCGGGCAGTTCGAGACGCTGATGGATCGGCTGGGCCCCGCGCTGACCGGGCTTTTCCGCTGGAAAATCGCCCTGGAACGCGAGTCGGCGGTGCAGGTGCGCACCAGCGACGACGCGGCGGTGACCGGATACGCGCTGGTGGCGGCCGAGCGGTTTCGTTGAAGGCGGGTGCGGGCAGGAGGCACGGACGGTGATCGGCCGGACGGTCTCGCATTACACCATCGTGGAACAGCTGGGCCGGGGCGGCATGGGGGTCGTCTACAAGGCGCTGGACAACCGCCTGGGCCGAACCGTGGCGCTCAAGTTCCTCTCCCCGGAGCTTTCCCTCGACCCTGAGGCCAAGCGGCGTTTCATCCACGAGGCGCGGGCCGCGTCGGCGTTGGAACACCAGAATATCGGCGCGGTCCACGATATCGAGGAAACCCCCGACGGCCAGATCTTCATCTGCATGTCGTACTACGAGGGCCAGACGCTGCGCGACAAGCTGCGGGGCGGGCCGTTGTCCCTGGCGGACGCCGTGCGCATCGGGCGCCAGCTGGCCGAAGGGCTCGAGCGCGCGCACCGCTCCGCGATGATCCATCGGGACGTCAAGCCGGCCAATCTGATCATCACGCCGGCCGGCGAGGTGAAGATCGTGGATTTCGGCCTGGCCCGGCTGGCCGACCAGACCCGTATCACCAAGTCGGGAGTCACCATCGGCACGGCGGCCTACATGGCGCCGGAGCAGGCGCTGGGCGAGCCAACCGACGAACGGACGGATATCTGGGCAGCCGGTGTCGTCCTCTATGAAATGATCGCCGGCCGGCTGCCGTTCAAGGGGGATTACGACCTGGCGGTCGCCTACTCGATCATCAACGAGTCGCCGCCGTCGCTGGCCGGGCTGAACCCGGCGGCGCCGCCCGAGCTGGTGCGGATTGTCAGCCGATGCCTGGCGAAGAAGCCGGCCGACCGGTATGCGCATGCGGCGGAGTTGGGCGCCGATCTGGCCAGGCTGCAGGCGCAGTACTTTCCCGTCGAGGAGACAGTCCCTCACCGTGCGGGTTCATCCGTGCGGCGGTGGCTCCGCGGCCGGCGACTGGTTGCGGCGGCGGCGGTGTTGGCGCTGCTGGTCGCGGCGGGGCTCTTCACCTCTCACCCGGCCTGGCGCAGCACCGCCGCCCGCTGGCTGGGTGCGGAGGCGCTGCCCCCGGCGCGACGCGTGGCGGTGCTCCCCTTCGACACCGCCAGCGCGGACACGGCCAGCCGGGCCGTCGCCGACGGTTTCCGGGCGGCGCTGTTGGACAAGCTGGCGCAGATGGAACGGGAGGGCGGCCCGTTCTGGGCCCTCTCGCTGGACGAAATGCGGGAGGACGGCATCACCACGCCGGCCAAGGCCCGCCAGCTGTACAACGCCAACCTCGTCCTGACCGGCCGCTATGAGCAACGCGGCACCCGGGCGATCCTGACGCTGGCGGTGCGGGATGCGGCCGATGGAGCGACGATCCGCACTCGGCAGATCGAGGACCACGTAAGCAGCGTGGCGGCGTTCCAGGACGGGCTGCTGGTGGCGGCCGAGGACCTCCTGGGCTTGAACGTCCCGAGCGTGACGCGCGCCCGACTGGCGGCGGAACGGACGGCCCTGCCAGGAGCCTATCGCTTCTATCTGCAGGGGCTGGGGTACCTGTCCCGCCCCGGGGAAAGAGGCGCGCTGGCGACGGCGCAGGAGCTGTTCGGTCAGTCTGCGCAGAACGACCCCGAGTATGCCCTGGCTCCGGCGGGGCAGGCGGAAGCTCGACTGCGCCGGTATGTGAACGACAACCGGCCGGAGGACCTCATGGAAGCGGAAGCGCATATCCGGCGGTCGCTGAAGCTCATAGACCGGCCGCCGGCGCGGCTGCTGCTGGCCTACATCCTGCGCCGGCAGAAGCGTCTCGAGGAGGCGACGCATGAACTCGAGGCGGCGCTGCGGATGCAGCCCGCTTTGTTTGAGGCGGTCCTCCTGCTCGCCCGTACCGAACATGAGCGCAACCGGCTTCACGAGGCGGAAGGCCACTACCGGCGGCTGATCGGGCTCCGGCCGGATTGCTGGCTGGGTTACTCGAACCTGGGCGCGTTCTACTACCGCATCGGCCGCTATGCCGAGGCGGCGCGATTGTTCGAGCAGGGCATCCTGCGGGCGCCGGAAAACATCACCCTCCACAGCAATCTCGTCGCCATGCGCTTCAAGTTGGAAGAGTACGATCAGGCCGAGGTGGCGATCAGCCGGGTGCTGAAAATGAAAATGGAGCTGTCAGCGGCCGCCCTGTCCAACTGGGGGACCATGTTTTTCTACCAGCGCCGTTTTGTGGATGCGGCTGGGATGTTCGAGAGGGCCGCCGCCCTGGGCGCCGGGACCGACGACTACGTGATCTGGGGCAACCTCGCCGAATGCTATCGCCAGCTGCCGGGACGTGAAGCGGAGGCCCGGACCAGTCTGGTGAAGGCCATTGAGCTGGCCGAGGGCCAACGGCGGGAACGGGCGGAAAATCCTGCCCTGCGTTCGCGGCTGGCGTTCTACTACGCTTTGGGCGGGCGCGGCGCGGAGGCGTTGGCCGAGATCGGCGAGGCTCGCCGCCTGGCGCCGCGGGACGCTGAAGTCTTGCTCCGGGCGGTCCGCGTGTATGAACTGTCGGGCAGGCGGGATGAAGCGCTGGCCGCTCTGGGCGAAGCGGTGGTCCGCAACGCATCGCTGTCCGATCTGCCCAATGATCCGGACCTGGCCGCCCTGAGGCAGGACCCGCGATTCGGACAGATCGTCAATACCGTTCCGACGAACGGACAGAACCCCAGAAAATAGAAAGAATTAAGGCCGTAGCCGGGTCGAGGGATCCGGAAACCAACGGGAAGGAGGATAAATCTATGGGCGCAGAACAGGTCTGGTTAAGTTTGTCTGATCCCCCCGTCAGAATCCTTTATTCCAGTGATGGAGTACATTTCTACCCCCATCATCGTTTCTATGTCACCGCCGATGACATTGTTGAATGGCATTTTCATCCCGGCAAACTGTGCATTCATTTCGTCGGGGTGTCGCCGCTGGTTCCACATTTTCCTGTCGGGGAGACTCCGGGCGTGCTGCAGGGAAAAGTGGCCAACGTGCTGCCTGGATCCTACAAATACTTTGTGGCGCTTTACGACAGCGATCGCGGAATCCTGGTCACGGACGATCCCGACATGATCGTGAATCCGGGCGGCGGCACGGGCAAGTAACGGAACGCTCCGTACCTTCCATCCGGCGCCAGGCCCGACCGTGAACCGATTCACTCGCCGGGCCGGCCCAGGATCACCACGACCTCGTCGCCGCCGAAGGCGGTCTCGGCCACCGTCTCGCCGAGGAAGATGAACCCGTCCCGGGCGGCGGCCTGCAATTCCCTTTCCATGGTGGACGTCTTGTTGGTGGCGAGCAGCCGGTACTGGTACCGGCGGGGTGGCGCACCGGCGTGCCGTTCCAGCACCACAACCACCTCCCGGCCGCCGAAGGTGCTGTCATAGATGGTCTGGCCGCGGAAGAGAAAGCCGTCGGCACCCGCCTGCGCCATTTCCCGCTCCATTGTGGACGTGCGGTTGGTGGCGAGCAGCCGGTACTCGTATCGCTCCGCGTCGTCCGCCGGCAGGCGGCGGATGATGGCCACCAGCTCGTTGCCGGGCACCAGTGTGCCGCCGCCCATGAACGCCTCGAAACGGGACCCCTCCCGGGCGGCGACGTTCAACTCCTTCTCCATGGTGGAGGTGCGGGACGTGGCCAGCAGTCGGTAGTGGACAGTTGGCTCCTCTCCGGCGACGGGTCCGGCGAGCAGCGCCAGCAGCAGCGACACCATCCCCCAGCTAGAAAACAGTCTTCCCCGGTTCATGTCTCCTCCCTTGGGTGGGCCCGGCGTCGGATTCGTTCTTGGTCCCGGCGGCCGGGCGTGGTATATCTCCGCATGCATAGACCGACGAGCCGAGTGGAAGGTTCAACGGGTCGACTGCCCGGCGGATGCCGGGGGCGGGAGGAGGCGGCATGGAGATCCGGACACGCGAGGTGACCGCGGCGCTCTGGCCCGACATGGAATCCCTGTTCGGCGCCCGCGGCGCCTGCGGGGGGTGCTGGTGCTGGTACTGGCGCCTGGCCAAGGGCGAGTCGTGGGACGCGGTCAAAGGCGAGCCGGCCCGTCGGCGGCTGCGCCGGGGGATCGCCACCGGCGCGGTCATGGGCGTGCTCGCCTATGCCGATGCCGAGCCGGTGGGCTGGTGCACCTACGGTCCGCGGCCATCGTTCGCCCGGCTGGATCGCGCGCCCAGCCTCCGGTGCCCGGACGCCGATGCCGTGTGGTCGGTGCCGTGCTTTTTCGTCCGGCGGGACCATCGCGGCCGGAGGGTGGCCACCGCGCTGCTGGCCGCCGCGGTGGCGGCGATTCGGGCAAGCGGCGGCCGGATTGTGGAGGGGTATCCGGTCAAACCGGCCCGGACCGGCCGTCATGCCGATGCATTCGCCTGGACGGGGACCCGGGCGCTCTTCGAGCGGGCGGGCTTCGTGCTGGCGGGCAATCCCGACGGCGGGAAGCAGCGGTACCGGCTCCGCCTGACCGGCGAGTAGATCCGGGCGGATCCGATGGCGATGTGTTCTCATCTGTCCATGAGTTAGAATGAGCCGGGTGGGTGAATGGCCGACCGAACGTTCTGTATCTGCTGGAACTGGGAACACGACGCGGGCTTCATCCGCCTGCTGGAGGCCGCGTGCGCCAGCCGGGGGCTGGGCCTGATCCAGGTGACTCCGGCCAACCTGGCCGACAGCATCCGGCAGTTGCGGGAGGGCTGGCTGACCTTCCACGGGTTGCTGGACCGCGCCTCCGACACCGACGAACGGTTTCTGGAAGTGGTGGAGTGGGCCAGCGACCGCGGCGTCTATCGGATCAACCCGTACGAGCGGGCGCGCCTGCAGTGGGACAAGGCGTCGGTCCATATCGTCCTGAGCCATGCCACCCACACGCCGCGCACCATCATCCTGCCGCCCTTCGACCGGGTGCCGGAGCTCCCGCCCCTCGATCTTGCGCCACTCGGCGAGAGTTTCTGCATCAAGCCGGCCCAGGGCGGCGGCGGCGACGGGGTGGTGGTGGGCGCCACCACGCTGGACGAGGTGGTCGCCAGCCGGCAGGAGTTCGCCACCGACCGTTACCTGCTGCAGTCCATGGTCCGTCCGGCGGACCTGAACGGCCGGCCCGGCTGGTTCCGGGTGGTCCATTTCACCGGTCGGGTGTTTCCGTTCTGGTGGAATCCGGAGACCCACGTCTACGCCCCGGTGACCGCCGAGGAAGAAGCCGGTTTCGGTCTGGGGCCGCTGCGTTCGGTGTCGGCGTCCATCGCCTGGGTGTGCGGCCTGGAGCTGTTCTCCTCGGAGATCGCCCGGACCCACGACGGCTTGTTTGTGGCGGTCGATTACGTCAACGACCCGGTGGACCTGCGCCTCCAGTCGGAGACGCTCGACGGCGTTCCCGACGAAACGGTCGCCGAGCTGGCGGCCGGACTTGCCGATCTGGTCCGGGCCGGCGGGCCGCCGCTGTAGTGGAATGATACCCCGCTTGCGCGGACGAACATCCCGGCTGAGATTCCGTAAGACAATTTTGTTGCTCAGCATCCATGACGAGGTGACCATGCGACCCAAACTGTTCCTCGCGGTGTGGCTGGTGTTGCTGGCGGCCGGAGCCGCCGGCGCCGGCGAGACGCCGCCGTTTGCCTTTGACCGATACCACGAGCCCGAAGCCGTCGCGGCCCGGTTGCATCAACTGGCCCAAACGCACCCGGACGTGGCGCGGGTGCACACACTGGCGGCCAGCCCGGGCGGGCGGCCGCTCCTGGTGCTGGAGATCGGTCCCGAGATGGCGGTGCCGGCGCGCCGGCTGCCGGCGGTGCTGGTGGCGGCCAATCTGGAGGGAAGCGTTCCCCTGGCCGGCGAAGCCGCCCTGTACCTGGCGCAGCTCCTGCTGGACAAGCCCGATGCCCGTGGCGACCGCACCTGGTACATCACCCCCTTGGGCAACCCCGACGCTGCGGCCCGCTTCTTCCGCCGACCGCTCGTCGAGGACAACCGGAACGACCGGCCGTTCAACGACGACCAGGACGACCGCACCGACGAGGACGGGCCCGACGATCTCAACGGCGACGGGCTGATCACCCAGATGCGGGTGCCCGATCCCGCCGGCGAATGGATCCCGGCGAAAGGCGAACCCCGCGCCCTGCGCAAGGCGGACTGGTCCAAAGGGGAAAAAGGGCAGTTCAAACTCTACACCGAAGGCGCCGACAACGACGGTGACGGCCGCTACAACGAGGACGGGCCGGGCGGGGTGGATGTGGGCCTCAACTTTCCCCACCTGTTCAAACCGTTCACTCGCACCGGCGGCGCCTGGGCCGGCAGCGAGGCGGAGAGCCACGCGCTCGTGGCCTTCGCCTTCGCCCACCCGGAGATCGGGCTGGTGGTCACCTTCGGCCGGTCGAACTTCTGCCTGAACCCACCCCGCGGCGGCCGGAGCGGCACCGCCGACTTCAACCGGATCAAGATCCCCGAGCGCATCGCCAAGTGGATCGGCCTCGAGGCGGACAAGACCTACACCATGGCCGAAGTGATGGAAGTCGCCAAGCGTTTTGCCCCGCCGGGCATGGAGCTCACCGAGGCGATGGTGGCCAGTTTCCTGGGTCTCGGCCCCGTGGTCAATCCGCTCCCGGAAGACCTGAAGTACTATGAGGCGCTGTCCAAGCAGTACAACGATTTCCTGAAGGATAGGAAACTTGACGCCAAGCGTCTCGATCCGCCGGCCGACCGCGACGGCAGCTTCGAGCTGTGGGCCTACTACCACCTGGGCCGGCCGTCCTTTGCCCTGGACTTCTGGACACTCCCCGTGGTGGAGAAGGTCAAGCCGGCCGTAGCCGACCCGGACGCGCTGACGCCCGAAAAACTGGAAACCATAACCAGCGAGGAGTTCCTGGCCCTGGGCGAAGAAAAAATCGCCGCCTTCATCAAGTCATCCGGAGCACCGGCTTCGGTTCAGCCGGCCATGGTCATCAATGCCGTCAAGGCGGGCATGATGACGCCGAAAAAGATGGCCGAGATGATGAAGACAATGCCCAAGCCGAAAAATGCCGAGGGCCTCGATTCGGAGACCGAAGCCCTGCTGGCTTTCAGCGACAAGACCCTGGGCGGTTCGGGATACGTGGCATGGCAACCCTTCCAGCACCCCACACTCGGGGCGGTGGAAATCGGCGGCGCCGCGCCTTACGCTACCGGGACGCCGCCGCCGGCGCAGATGCTCCAACTCCTGGAGGGGCAGGTCCCGTGGGTACTGACTCTCGCAGACAAAATGGCGCGGATCCGCCTGACCAAGGTGGAGGTCACCGCGCTCGGCGCCGGCGTTCACCGGGTCAAGGCCTGGGTGGAGAACAGCGGCTATCTGCCCTACACCACCGCGATGGCGCAGCGGAACAACCAGTGCCCACCGGTGGTGTTGGAGCTGAAGGGGGATGGATTGAAGCTCCTCGAAGGTCGCCCACGCAGCCTGATCCGGCAGGTCGGGGGCCACGGTGCCGAGACAGTCACCTGGCTCGTGCGGGCCGAACGCCCCGCGAGCGTCACCATCACCGCCTCCACGGCCACGGCATGGGGTGATGAGACCAGCATCCAGATCGGAGGTGCCCAATGAACCGCATCACATCAACCGGCCTCTGCCTGGTGATTGCCCTGGTGCTGGCTCTTCCCGTCCGGGCGGACGGGGCGCGGGCGGCCGTGCCCCTGTCGTTCGACAACTACTACACCTACGAGGAAGTGGGCCGGGCGCTCGAGGCGCTCCATCAGGCCCATCCCAAGCTGACCCGGCTCGACGTGGCCGGACACAGCGACGAGGGGCGGGCCATCTGGTGCCTCACCGTGAACAACCCGGCTACCGGCGCGGAGCTGGAGAAGCCGGCGGTCTACGCGGACGGCAACATCCATGGCAACGAGATCCAGGGCGGCGAGGTGTGCCTCTATCTCCTGAACGAGCTCCTCACCCGCTACGGCAAGAACCCGGAAATCACCCGTCTCGTGGACACGCGCTGTTTCTACGTGGTGCCGGTGGTGAATCCCGATGGCCGGCACCACTTCTTCGCCGACCCCGGCAGCCACAGCAACAACCGGAGCCTCCGCTACCCGCTCGACGACGATCGGGACGGGCTCGTGGACGAGGATTATCCCGACGACCTTGACGGGGACGGCAACATCTGCACCATGCGCCGGCGCGATCCGTTCGGCACCCACCGCACCCACCCGGAGGATCCCCGCCTGATGGTCCGGGTCAAGCCCGGTGAAAAGGCCGAATGGATCATGCTGGGTTCTGAGGGGATCGACAACGACGGCGACGGCCGGGTCAATGAGGATGCGGAAGGATATCTCGACCCGAACCGCAACTGGGGCTACGACTGGATGCCCGCCTACGTCCAGAGCGGCTCAGGGCCTTACCCGTTCGCCGGCAGGGGCCTGCGAGAGTTGGCCGCCTTCATCGAGGCTCGGCCCAACATTAACATGGCCTGGACGTTTCACAACTTTGGCGGCATGTATCTCCGCGGACCCAGCGCCAAGAGCCAGGGCGAGTATCCGCCCGAAGACGTGGCGGTCTACGACTACATCGGGAAGCAGGCCGAAAAGATCACGCCCGGGTACCGTTACATGCTGGGCTGGCGGGATCTCTACGAAACCTACGGCGACTCGGGCGAGTGGCTGGCCATGACTCAGGGCGCCTACGTTCTTGTAGGTGAGCTGTACGCCTCGGAAGAGGAGAGCTTCAACAAGCCATCGGCCGAACGCAAAGTGGATCCGGACTACGAGTCCGGCGCCATGTTCGGCGACGATGCCGCCCGGACTCTGGAGCGGCTCCGGTTCAACGACAATCTGGCCGGGGGCGAACTGTACCAGGCTTGGCGCGCCTTCAAGCACCCGCAGTATGGCGACATCGAGATCGGCGGCTGGGTGAAGATGAGCACCCGCCTGCCGCCCCCGTTCCTGCTTCGGCAGATGCTTCACCGGAACGCCGCGGCGGTCCTGTTCTCGGCCAGGCAGACTCCCGAAGTCGGGCTCGAGATCGCCGCCGTGGAGCCGGCGGGCGGCGGCCTGCACCGGGTCACGGTCCGACTGAGCAATCCGGCGGCGATGCCGTCCATGACCGCCCACGCCCGCCGAGTGGAGCTTTACCCGCAGGACACGCTCACGCTGGCCGGCTCGGGTGTGAAAGTGATCGCCGGCGGACGGGTGACCAATCCCGCCTCCGGCGAAGTGGACTTCGTGGATCATCGCCCGGAGGTGCAGTTCCTGACGGTGCCAGGCTTCAGCCGCGTGGAGCACCAGTTCCTGGTGTCGGGCAAGGGGCAGGCGGTGGTGACGTACACGTCCCGGCACGCGGGCGTGCGGCGGGCGAACGTGCAGATTCCGTAAGCATATCCGGGCGCCCGTTCGAACCGAACGGGCGCCCGGCCCACGGTCAGGGCAATTCCAGGTAGTACCAGATGATCTTCCAGGCGCCGCCCTCCCGCCGCCAGACCAGATAGGTGACGGCCGGTTGGTCACCGGCCACCTTCAGCGAGAAGGACGTGCCGAAAAAATTTCCATAGGCAGGACCGCCGGGCGGAGGCTCGCGGTGCAGGCCCTGCTCGATCGGTTGGCTGCAATCGAAGGCTTCGCCATAATGGTCCGGAATGCACAGGATGGTGAAAGCCTTCATGTGGTCGTGCCGCACCAATTGGACGGCGCGGTTGGCCGGTGTGGAGGCCCGCAAAGCGTCCTCCAGGCGGGCCACCGCGCCCGTCGTTTCGCTCACCCGCGCCATGCTGGCACGGATGAAGGCGGCAAAAGCCTCCGGTGAATCCATCGGCGGGGTGCCTTCCGGCAGGAAGTAGTTCAGGCAGGGGAAGGTCCGGGGCGCGATGTGGCCCAGGCTCCGGTCGAAATCCCGGTCCACGAACCAGGCGGTGAAGAAGTCGGTGGCGGCCGCGACCATCCCGGGATCGCCGGCGACGGGCGCCGGTGTCGCGACGGGAGCTTCGGCGGGGCGCAGGTCCGGCACCTCCGGCTGCGGCGCATCGTCCGGCTCGGTCTTGAACGCGACGATCTGCCAGTATTTCTTTTCTTTGGCCCACAGCAGGTAGATGGTGGCGCCCCGCCGGGAGGGGGTGGAAACGTAGAACGCCGATGCGTAGAACCGGCCATACTGTTCGTCGGCCTGCGGCGTGGCCCGGTTCGGCGGCAGCCGGAGTCCGTCCTCGCAGCGGATGGCGGCGCCAAGCGTGGTCGGGACCCGGTACAGGGAGAACTCATCCTGGTCTTCGTGCTTGACCAGCTGCAGGCGGGGATTGTTCAAGGGAACGGCTTTGACCACTCCCTCCAGGCTGGTGATTTTACCGATGACCCGGGTTGCCTCCGCCATGGATTTCAAGAGGCGGAATGGGACCATACCACGATCCACGGGTTGACCCGGTTCGTCGGGCGGATAGCAAGCGTAGGCGGAGTTCGAAAAATACGCCATAGACAGTTCCGGCCGCTGCTCCACCAGCCAGGCGGACAGGAAATCCTTCACCGCCACCCGGATCTTCTCCCGGCCGGCGCGCGGCACTTTGGGGATGATCGTGTCGCCGGTGTCCTCACCGGCCGCTCCCAGGAACGGCAGACCGAAGATGTTCCGCCACCAGTCGGTCAGGCCTGACCACCGCTCGTTGTGGCGGTTTGAATTGTCGCCGGCGCGGACGTCGGAGTTGGCGGCGGAGAGGTGGCCGTTGAGGAGGGCCGTGGGGAACTTGGACGAGCGGTAATCCACGTCGATGTCCGCGCGGTGACCGTCCGCCGAGACCGAAATCTGGATGGACGGCACGCCACCCTGCTGGCGGAAGCTCTGCGGGTAGCCTTTGTGAAAAGTGACATTGTCCGGACCGCGCTTGAATTCCCGACAGCGGTTCAGGACGTCCAAGGCGTCGGGGCGCAGCCGCGCGTACATGCGGAATTGCAAGTCTCCTCCGACGCCCGGCATCTGACCCCTCACGGTCTCCATGTGAAGAACCAGTTCCAAGGCGTTTCCCATCGGGGCGCCCGACTCGTCGCTCAAGGAGGTGTTGAGCAATGCGTGGGTGATGGCCTCAAAGGTGGCTCGGTTGGAGATAGACACGCGCTCGTAGATTTCTTCCGTCGGTGGGAGCGTCTTCCCGGTCAATTGAATGAACCGCTCAAGCCAGTCGTCCAGCAAGCGCTGCTGGGCGGGTGCCAAGTCGGCATAGCGGCCGCTGAATTGGAACGTCGGGCCGGACTGTCCCGCAGGCGCGTCAGAAGGTATGGCTGTGGCTGCTGTGCCGATCAAGACCAGTGAAAATATCCAGCCGACCATGCGGGACCTGCTGACCATGACCACCTCCTCACGGTCTTTCGAGAACTTCTGAATGAAAGTCAGAATACTACGATAGCGGCCTCGTTTTCAAAGGCTGAACACTTCAGCGCGGGACCACCCAGAGGTTGTCCTCGAGCTCCAGCCGGGCGTCGTCGAGCCAGACGGCCCGGCCGGCGCCGCCGGGGCGGAAATCGGAGACGATGTCCACGTGCTGGGCGGAGGTGTTG
>JAGOHA010000039.1:0-10051 GCA_017996395.1 Acidobacteriota bacterium
CCCGGCTCGAGCCCGAGCTGCAGGCGCTCATGGCGCGGGTGGACCGCTACCAGGTGTTTCTCTGCGGCGGGCCCGGGGTCTTCTACGGCGACATCATCCGGCTGGCCGACCGCGCGCGCGCAGCCGGCGTGGACCAGCCCCTGGCGCTCATGCTGCGGATGCCGCCTGACAACACAGCTCTTCCCTGATGCCGAGGACGCACCCGACCCACCGCCTGTCGACTGATCCAGCCGGCGCCCGGGCGTTTGATTCCACTTGGCGTTTTCCGTGACCATCGTTTACAATTGATTTAGATCATCGGTTGGTAAATCTGATCGCATCGCGTCCGGCACAGGATCATGTCGCGAACCGCAGGAAGTCTATCCGGCTGGCTCGGAGGGCTGGCGTTGCTGGCATTGCTGGCGTTCGCCCCGGGCTGTACCACACCGCCATCGGAGAAAGCCGAGGTGGTGATCGCCCTGCGCGGCATGCCGCTGACGTTGATGCCCCACCGCCGTGCCGAGACCATCACCACCATGGTCCAGTCCAACCTGTTCGAGGGGCTGGCCGGCTTCGATCGCGACATGAAGGTGGTGCCCCTGCTGGCCGCCAGCTGGGAGAATCCGGATCTGCTCACCTGGCAGTTTCGGCTGCGCCGCGGCGTGGTGTTCCACGACGGCAGTCCCCTGACCGCCGATGACGTGGTCTTCTCCATCCTGCGCGCGCGGGACGATCCGAATTCCGTCCGGCACAGCAACTGCGCCGTCATCGCCGCCGTCACCCGCATCGACGACTACACGGTCCGCCTCACCACCACCCGGCCCGACCCGGTGCTGCTCCACCGGTTGCGCACCGTCTTCATCGTGCCCAAGCGCACGTACGAGCGGCTGGGTGAGGTGGCGTTCACCCGCAATCCCGTCGGCACCGGCCCGTATCGCCTGGTCAACGAAATCCCGGGCGACGAGCTCCGCCTGGCCGCACACGACGCCTACTGGGGCGGGCGGCCCGAATTCGCCGCCGCGCGGTTCATCCGATTCCAGAGCGCGGATGACGTGGAATCCCTTCTGCGTGACGGGGCGGCCGACATGGCTGCGGACATCCCCCCCGCCGCCGCGGCCGCCCTCTCGGCCCGGCCCGTCGCGGGCATGGAGATCATCCGTCACCGCGGTTTGCTGATCCGTTATTTGGGCATGGACACCCGGGTGCAACCGTTCCAGGACGTCCGCGTCCGCCGCGCCATGGCCCTGGCCGTCGATCGTCCGGCGCTGGTGCTCAAGCTGCGCGACGGCTACGGCACCCCGGCCAATCAGTACGTGTCCCAGTCGGTGTTCGGCTTCAATCCCGAACTGCCCGAACTGGCGTACGATCCCGACGGCGCCCGGCGGCTGTTGGCCGAGGCCGGCCATCCGGACGGCGTGGCGCTCACGCTGCTGCTCCCCCGGGAGCGACGGGACGTCGGCGAAGAGCTCCGGCGGCAGATGGCGCCGGCGGGTTTTCGCATTCAGTTGAACGCCCTCGAGCGCGAAGCGTACTGGCGGGCGGCGGACACGGCGCCGTTCTTCTTGATGGGCGCCGTGTCGGACACCGGCGACGCCTCCGATATCTTCGAAGACATGATCCATTCGACCACCGGCTCTTACGGCCGGGACAACGGCGGCCGTTTTCACAATCCGGAGATCGACCGCCTGATCGAGGGTCTGAGCGAGCTCTGGAACCGGCCGCAGCGTCTCGCCGCCCTGCAGGAGACCATGGCCCGGACCATGGCCGAGATGCCCCGCGTGCCGCTCCTCGCCGAGGACATCGTGTTTGTGCAGTCCGTCGGCATCGTCCGATCACCCCGGGTGGACAACTACGTCCTGGTTCGCGAGATCCGGCGCAAGAACTGAACCCGCGGTTTTCCCAATCCATAGGGAGCTGCGAGCGTTTAGCCGGTGCGCCCTTGCGGGTGTCATCCTGGTCTATGGGCTTGGGGTTCGGGGCGCCTGATTATCGCATGGCGTTTTTTCTGCCCATCGATTACAATCAATCCAGAATATCGGTTGTCCAAATCGAACCTGTTTCGTCCGGCCAGGACCATGTCGCGAACCTTAAGGACCATCTCGGACCTCGTGGGAGTGTCGGTGCTGCTGATGCATGCGGCGCTCGCTCCGGGCTGCACGACTCCGCGACCAGAAAAGAACGAACTGGTGATCGCCCTCCCTGGTATGCCCCTGACGTTAGTACCCCACCGACGCGCCGAGAATATCTCCTTTCTTTTGCAGTCCAATATATTCGAGGGATTGGCCGGATTCGACTCCGACATGAAACTGGTGCCCCTGCTGGCCGTGAGTTGGGAGAACCCCGACCCCCTGACCTGGCTGTTCCGCCTGCGCCGGGGCGTGACCTTCCACGACGGCAGTCTCCTGACCCCCGACGACGTGGTCTTCTCCATCCTCCGGGCGCGAGACGACCCGGGCTCCGCCCTGCACAGCAATTGCGCCACCATCGACACCGTCACCCTCAAAGATGAATACACCATAAGGGTGACCACCACCGATTCCCATCCGGTGCTGATCCATAAGCTGCGCACCGTCTTCATCCTGCCCCGGCGCTACCTGGAGCGGGTGGGCGAGGACGCTTTCGCCCGGCGGCCGGTGGGGACGGGGCCGTACCGTCTGGCCACCGAAACGCCTGGGCGGGAGATCCGGTTGGCTGCCCACCAGGCGTATTGGGGCGATCCTCCCGATTTCGCCGCCGCGCGGTTCATTCGATTCGAGACGCCCGACGAGGTGGAGGCGCTCATCCGGAACCGCCGGGTGGATATTGCGGAGAACATTCCGCCTGGTGTCGCCGCCTCGCTCGCCGCCCGTCCCGTCCCGGGGATGGAGGTGATTCCAAAGCAAGGCCTGATGATCCGCTACCTGGGACTGGACACGCGGGTGGCGCCGTTCGACGACCTTCGCGTCCGCCGCGCCCTGGCCCTGGCCGTGGACCGCCCGGCGCTGGTGGCCAATCTGCTCCACGGCTACGGCTCTCCGGCCAACCAGTTCGTGTCACCGGCGGTGTTCGGATACAACCCCGGGCTGCCCCCGTTGCCGTACGACCCGGATGGCGCCCGCCGGCTGCTGGCCGAAGCCGGCCATCCGGACGGCGTGGAATTGAGTCTCCTGGTGTCCCGGAACCGAGCCGATGCGGGCGAAGTGTTGCGGCAGCAGATGGCGCGGGCAGGCATCCGCCTTCGCATCGACCTCCAAGACCGTGAGGAATTTTTCCGGCTCGTGGACTCCACCTCGACATTCTTCCTGCTGGGCAGCTTTTCAACCACCGGCGACGCGTCGGACCTGTTCGACGACCTGTTCCATTCCCCCAGCGAGCATTACGGCCGGGACAATCGTGGCCGTTTCGTGAACCCGGAGATCGACCGGCTGATCGAAGGGCTGAACGGGTACTGGAGCCGGAAACAGCGGCTTGCCGCCCTTCAGGACATCATGGCCCGGGTGATGGACAAGATGCCCCGGGTTCCGCTGTACGCCGAGAACACCATTTACGTACAGTCCGCCGAGCTGGACTTCACTCCCCGCGTGGACACGTTCCTGCTGGCCAACGAAATCCGGCGCAAACAGTGACCGGGCGCGGACCGATATCCGAAGATTCACCACAGTGGACACGGAAGGCACGGAGTGTGTTGATAGTTGATAGTTGATAGTTGATAGTTGATGGTTGATGGTACGTGCTCGTAATTCGCAATCGTGCCCACGCACTTCATCGCACCCCGGACTGCGAACCCGATGTCTGCATCACGGGAACGAGTCCCAAGTCCCGCGCCTTGATTACTCGGTTACTCCCGTTTGTATGCCAAATCTTGGCAAGATTTTCTTGACTGACGCCATGAGCACCATCAAACAGCCGGCAGGCCGGAGGTGCCGCGAGCGGCAGCGAGCGGCGCCAGGGGCCAGCCGCCACGACCGGCCGGCACCGCGACGCCATTCCATCACGGTGGCGGCAGCACATCGCCTGCACGGCGGCGTATCGTCTTCGATCACAGGCACTGGTGAATCGGTGATTGGGTAAACGCGTGAACCGGGAGACGAGAGACGGAAAACGTAAGACGGGCAGCATCTGACAAAAGGGAAAACCCGAACCGCGAGACCCGAACCGCGAACTCCAAAATCCGATTTCCGATCTCCGACGTCCGCGTTACGGGAACGAGCCTCCAGCCTCGAGTCTCGAGCCTCGATGACGATTACGAATTACGATAACGAATTACAAATCACGATCACGATTCCGCTGATGAGCGACGCGGGCGAATCACCGCGGCCGTGAAGTCATAGCCCACGTACTGCTTCAGCTTCGCGGTCACGAAGTCGCCCGGTCTGAGCTTGTCCAGGGAGCCGTCGGTCAGGTACACGACGCCGTCGATTTCCGGCGCCTGCTGCGGCATGCGGGCTTGCAGCAGGTAGTCGGCTTCGGCGGAGTAGCCGTCCACGATGACGGGGACCGCACGACCCAGCCACGCCGACGCCTTGTCCGCCAGCACCTCCTGCTGCGCCGCCATGAGCCGGTCGCGCCGCCGCTCGGCGGTGCGCGCCGTGACCTTGCCGTCAAGGCGGTGGGCCGAGGTCCCCTCTTCGTCGGAGTAGGCGAACACGCCCAACTGGTCGACGCGGGCCTCGCGGACGAACTCCAGCAGATAATCGAAGTGCGCCGGTCGCTCGCCGGGGAAGCCGGTGATGAGCGCGGTGCGCACCGCGAGCTCCGGCACCGCGCGGCGCGCCCGCTCCAGGAGCCGCAGGTAGGCGCCGCCGTCACCGGGCCGGCCCATGCGCCGGAGGACGTCGCGGTGGGCGTGCTGGAACGGAATGTCCAGGTACGGACAGATTTTCGAATGGCGGGCCATGACCTCGAGGAGCCGGTCGTCCACCTCGGTCGGATAGGTGTACATGAGACGGAGCCAGAAGTCGCCGGGGACGGCCGCGGCCGCCTCGAGCAGGCCGGCGATCGAAACACCGCAACCGAGATCGCGGCCGTAGGCGGTGGTGTCCTGCCCGATCAGGATGATCTCACCGACACCCTCGGCAGCCAGCGCGGCGATCTCGGCCAGCACGTCGACGGGGAGCCGGCTCCGGAACGGGCCGCGGATCCCGGGGATGGCGCAGAACGCGCACCGGTGGGAGCACCCCTCGGACACCTTCACGTAGGCGATGTGGGCGGGGGTGATGCGGCGGCGGGGTGTCCGCCAATCGTGCAGGTACAGAGGGGCGCGCGCCGGCGCCGGGGCGCCGGCGACGATCTCCGCCACACGGGCGATGTCGTTCACGCCCATGAGCGCGTCGAGCTCGGGGATCTCGCGCTCGAGTTCCGCGCGATAGCGCTGGGGCAGACAGCCGGCGGCGATGACGCGCAGGGCCGGCCGCCGTCGCTTGAGCTGGAGCACCTCCATGATGGCGCCCAGCGACTCCTCCTTGGCCGGATCGATGAACCCGCAGGTGTTCACGATGACCACATCGGCCGCTTCCGGCTCCGGGACGATCCGGTGGCCGGCTTCCAGCAAGCGGCCGAGCATGAGCTCGCTGTCGACGGTGTTCTTGGGGCAGCCGAGGCTGATGAGGCAGATGTCCATGGGCGCTCCGGGCGCATTATAGCAGGATAGACCGCGGACCGGGCGCTCTTCGTTTATGCGGACTTCGGACATCGGAAATCGGACCTGGGACCCGGGTTCTGGGTCCTCGTTCCCGAATCCCAAGCCCCAGGTCCCAGGACCCAGGTTCCGGCAGATTCTACCTCGTCTCCAAATAGCCAATAACGATTACGCAATAATCAATAACGATTCAATGAAAAATGATCACTGACCAATGGAATGGTTCTGTCCGCCAGTCCCGCGAGGGCTGGCTATTCGTACCGCAGCGCTTCGATGGGATCCTGCCGCGCCGCCTGGAGCGCCGGCCAGATTCCGAACACCAGGCTGATGGTGCCCAGCGTCACCAGGGCCACCATGAAGCTGGCCGCGGTGATGAGCAGGTAGATGTCCCCCTGCCCGGTGGGGTCGTCAAAGATGTTGCTCAGGAACGGAATGCCGCCGATGAGCCGGGTGACCAAACTGGCGAACAGGAATCCCAGCGCGCCGCCCATCAGGGTCATCAGGAAGGTCTCGGCCAGGAACTGGGCGATCACGTGGCGCCGCTTGGCCCCGAGCGCCATCAGGGTGCCGATCTCCCGCGTGCGGCTCCGCACCGACAGCAGCATGATGTTCATGACGCCCACGCCCCCGATCCCCAGGGTGATCAGCCCCACCAGGAACACGGTCACCTTCACGGCGCCGGTCATGCCGTCGAGGATCGCCTTGACTTCGGAGTAGCTGTGGTAGGTGAGCGCCTTGTCGTCCGCCGGCTGGAAGTGGTGGCGGGCGCCCATGAGGGTCATGAACTGCTGCCGGGCTTTGTCCTCCATCAGGGGGCTCACCGGCTGCCAGACCATGACGCTGAGGTAGCGGGTGTCGGTGAGCACGCTCATGGTTCGGATGGGGACCATGATGCACTGGTCGTCGGGCTGGAAATAGTTGGAAATGGCCACCTTCTTGCGCAGCACCCCCACCACCTGGAACGGGACGCCCTGGATGCGGATTTCCCGGCCCACCGCCGGCGCCTGGCTGAATAGCCGTCGTTTGATCTCGTAGCCCAGCACGGCGACCCGGGTCAGCTGGCGGTTCTCCTCATCGGTGAAGAACCGCCCGTCCTCGATGAACATGCCGCGGATGTCGCCGTAGCACGACTCCACCGCCCGGATGCCGGCGGTGTTGACCCGCTGTTCGTAAACCACCTTGTAACGGCGGAACACCTCGCCGCTGACCTTCTTGATCAGGGTGGCGTCCTGGCGGATCATTTCGACGTCACGCGACTCCATGGCGATGGCCCGGCCGGCCTTCTGGCCGCCCGCCTGCAGGCTGGTTTGCCCGTTCCAGATCACCACCACGTAATCGCCGAAATAGCTCAGGCCCAGGTTCATGGCCCGCTGGAAGCCGTCGCCGTACGCCATCAGGATCATGAACGACATGATCCCCCAGGTGACCCCGAGCACGGTCAGCACCGTCCGGACCGGGTTGCCCCAGACCGCCCGCACCGCCTGACTCAGGATGCCCAGCCACCGCATGGGATCGCCTCCGTTGCCCAAGTTGCCGGCCGGCGGCCCGGCCGGGTCATTCCTCGAACCGCAGCGCCTCCACCGGATCCAGCGCCGCCGCCGTCTGGGACGGGTAGTAGGCCGCGGCCAGCGCGACGAACAGCAGGAAGGCGAACGCCGCCCCGCCCATCCACGGCGTCACCAGCATGCCGGCGAAAAAGTCGGGGAGCGGCAGCTGGTTGATCAGGTAACACAGGGTCAGCGCGCCGACGTAGCCCACCGAGCCGCTGAACAGGGCGATGGTCAGCGCCTGCAGGAAGAACATCCCCAGGATGTCGCGCGCCGTGGCGCCCACCGCCTTGCGCAGGCCGATTTCGCGGGTGCGGCTCCGCACCGTCACCAGCATGATGTTCATGACGCCGATGCCGCCCAGCAGCAGCGTCACCACCGCCACGAAGCCCAGAAAGATCTGCATCGAGACGAAGATCTGGTTGATCAGCCGGTTCTGGGTGGCCGTGTTCCAGATGGGGAGCGCGTCCTCGTCCAGGGGGTCGAACAGTTTCCGCTTGCCGATGACCTGGCGGATCTGAACCTCCGCCGCCTCGGCCGTCTCGACCGCGGCGGGCTGGGCGATGATGTCGGCGATGTGGCGGTCGCCCAGCGGCGAGTCGCCGTACGGGAAGTCGCGCCGCATGGCCGGAAACGGGACGAAGATCTTGCGGTTGTCGGGGCCGCTGTAGTTGTTGTTCTGGTCCTTGCGCAGCAGCACGCCCGCCACCCGGTAGTCCAGCCCGCCGATGGCCAGCCGGTCGCCCGGCTGGGCCCGCCCGTTGAACATCTGCCGGTCCACCTCCTCGCCGATGAGGCAGACCCGCGCGGCGGTGCGCATGTCGTGCTCGGCCAGCAGCCGTCCCTTGGCCACGCGCATGCTGCGCATGAGCATGTAGTCGGTGAGCACGCCGTGGACGTCGAAGTTGCCCCGGTTCAGGTCCGAGACGCTGGTCAGGTCGCCGCGGTCCAGCTCCGGCGAGCAGCGGACCACCCAGTATGCCTCCCGCCGCACCGCCTCGTAATCCTCGACCGTCAAGCGGACGGGCTTGCCCGGCCGGATGCCCGGACCCGGCAGGCTGGTCATGCCGCCCCAGACGATGATGATGTTCTTGCCCAACAGCTCGTTCTTGTCGCGCATCCCCCGGCTCATCCCCTCGCCGATGGCGGTGAGGATGATGAGCGACGCCACGCCCCAGGCGATGCCCAGCATGGTCAGGAAGGCGCGGAGCTTGTTCTGCCGGAGGTCGGCCACGGTCTCGCGGACGATCTCCCGCAGCGAGAACGAGAATCCGCGCCCCGCCGTCCGGTCGCCGCCGCCGGGGCGCGCGGCGCCTCCGACCGGCCGGCGGGACTCCTGGGGCGCGGGCGTCGTCACTGCAGCACCACCCGCTCGCCTTCCTTCAATCCCGCGAGCAGCTCCACCCGGGAGCCGTTGCTGATGCCCACCTTCACGGACACGCGATCCACCTTCTGGCGGTCGCCCTCGCCGGTGACCCGGTCCACGAAGGGCGCCTTCCGCTCGTCGTACACCAGGGCGGTCTCGGGGATGATGAGCACGCCGCCCTTCTTCTCCAGGACGATCTCGGCGTTGGCGCTCATGTTGGCGCGCAGGCCCGCCGTCTCGCCGGGGATGCGGACCCGCACCTCGAACCGGGTCACGTTGTCGCGCTCCTGGCCCATGGGGGAGATGAGCGTCACCTCGCCTGGAAAGACCTTGTCCCGGTAGGTCTCGACGGTGATGTTCACCGGCAGGCCCACGCGCACCTGGCCCACATCGCTCTCGTCCACTTCGCCCTTGAAGTAGAGGTCGCGGGTGTCGCCGATGGTGAACACCAGCGTGGCGTTGGACCCCAGCTGCAGGATGGAGCTCACCGCGTCGCCCACCTCCAGGTAGCGCTTCAGGACCATGCCGTTGATGGGGCTGCGGAGCGTGGCGTTGGCCAGCTCCTCCTCGGCGCGCTGCAGCGCGGCCTCGGCGGCGTACAGGTCGGCCTGAGCCTGGTGGACCGCCTTCTGCGCGGTGACGTGCTCGCTCTCGGCGAGCAGCACGTTCTTCTGCAGCACCTTGTCGCGGACCTGCGCCGCCCGCAGCCGCTGCTCGGTCTCGTCGAGGTCGGCCTTGGCGATGAGGTTGTCGGCGTACAGCTGCTGCATCCGCTCCCACTCGCGGCGGATGAATTCCAGGTCGCGGCTCGCGGCTTCCTCGCGGGCACGCTCGAGCGCCAGCGCCGTGGAGCGGACTTCCGCCTCGGCCTTCTCGAGCATCGCCTTGCGGGCCTGGGCGTTGGCCTGCGCCTCGCGGCGGGACGCCTCGAGCTGCTCGCGGTCCAGTTCCACGAGCACCTGCCCCTCGCGCACGGAGTCGCCGTCGTCCACGTAGAGATAGCGGATGATGCCGCTTGCCTTCGACTTGACGTCGATCTTGGACACCGGCTCGATCTTCCCCGTGGCCACCACCGACCGGACCATTTCGCCGCGGGCCACCGCGGCGATCTTTTCCGCCGGGATCGACTCGTCGCGGCGGAACAGGATGCTGAACGCGGTGTAGACGCCACCCAGGATCCCGATGATCACCACCACGGTGACGATGCGCAGGGTGGTGCTCCCTTTTCGATTGGCCATGACCGGACCTCCTCGCAGGATCACTAGGAATAACGATAATTACGACGGAAATGTTCATTCCGGTTGCACCGCCGGTCATGGGTTATGGGTTGAGGGTTGAGGGTTGAGGGTTGAGGGTTGAGGGTTCGTGCTCGTAATCGTAATTCGTAATCGTGATCGTAATCGAGGCTCGAGGCTAGAGGCTAGAGGCTAGAGGCTCGTTCCCGTAACGCGGACATCGGAGTTCGGACCTGGGACCTGGGACCCGGGACCTGGGTTCTGGGACCTGGACCACAGAACACAGATCCTGGTACCCATTCACCGA
>JAGOHA010000039.1:10151-28434 GCA_017996395.1 Acidobacteriota bacterium
CTCCAGACCGCCCTGGATCTGCTGGAGGCGGGCTTCTTCGTCCATGTCGTTCGGGACGCGACGTTGAGCCGTTGCCCCGAGAACCACGAGGCCGGGCTGGCGCTGCTGGCCGACGCCGGCGCCGTGGTCACCACCACCGAGATCGTCCTGTTCCAGCTCCAGGCCCGCGCCGGCGACGCCACGTTCAAGGCGATTTCGAAGCTCGTACGGTAGGGCAGGTTGATGGTTAATGGTTGATGGTTGATGCGTGTTCGTAATCGTAATTCGTAATCGTAATCGTGATCGTAATCGTGATCGTAATCGAGGCTCGTTCTCGATTGTCGGACATCGGGGATAGGACCTGGGATTTGGGACCTGGGACCTGGGTTCTGGGTCCTGGCTCACAGAATCCATTCACCCATTCACCCATTCACCGACTCACCGATTAACCGACTCACCGTTCAGACAAAGGCCACTCCGGCGTAGCCCACGACGCTGCTCTGGTCCCCGGTCACGTCGCCCGAGGTGGCGTAGCGGACGAGCTGGCCCCGCGTCGCCCCGAGTTTCATGCACGCCTGCATCACCGCCACCGCCGGCGCCCAGCCGCACATGGAGATGGACTCGCGCCGCACCACCGCGGCCAGCCCTTCCGGGTCCAGCGCCTCCATCCGCTCCACGGCCAGCGTGTCCTTGCGGTGGGCGTTCCGGGCGGATTCGTAATGGGTCATGTCGGAGCTGGCCACCAGGAGCACCGGCTCGCCGGCCGCCGCCACCACCGCGGCCAACGCGTCGCCCAGCCGGAGGAGCAGCGCCAGATTCGCCGTGCCCACGCACACCGGCACGAACCGCGCCTCGGGTTTCTGGCGCTGAACAAACGGCAGCTGGACCTCCAGGGAGTGCTCGAACCGGTGCGCCGACTCGTCGTCGGCCAGCTCGGGCAACGCCCGCGTCAGAGCCGCCGCCAGCGCCTCGTCGATGGCCGCGTCACCCAGCGGCGTCCGCCACGAGCCGCTTCCCATCATCGCGAGATCTCCGCCCAGGCCGGTGTGGTTGGGACACAGGATCACCAGGCGCTCCGGCACCTGCACCGCGCCGTACACCGCGCCGGCCACGGCTCCGGAATACATGTAGCCGGCGTGGGGCGCCACGACGCCTCTGGCCGCCAGCCGCTCGTCGGCCGCCACGGTGTACCGGTCGAGATCGGACAGGAGCGCCTGGCGGGAACCCGGATAGAATCGTCCGGCCACCGCCGGCATGCGCGTCGCCATCACCACCTCCTGGACAGGCGATCTCTGCCTGTCCTCCCCGCAGAAATTTGTTTTCATTATACCACCGCCCAACGCAGCAGACAGCCGGTCCGCCGCTCCGGGCCGGCGGCGCACCCCCCGAAACGATGCGCCCGGGGCCGGCAACCGTGGTAGAATTCCGCTGGCCCGTTGCACCGATCGGCGAGATGAGACCATCATGAACCTCCTGCTGCTGCGCCCCCATTACGACACCCGGTACCGTCCGGCCGGTTTCCCCATCGGCATCGCCTACCTGGCTGCGGCCGCCGAGGCGGCGGGCCACCGGGTTCGCACCCTGGACCTCATCCTGCACCCGGACTGGGAGGCCGTGCTCGCCGACGCCCTGGCCGCCGAACGCTTCGACCTGGTGGGCATCAGCTGCATGAGCGTCCAGTACCTGGGAGCCGTTGCCGCCGCGGCGCGGATCCACGCGCTCGCCCCGGACACGCCCATGGTGTTCGGCGGCGCCCACCCGTCCATCGCCCCGGACCAGGTCCTGGCGCTCGACGGGGTGCGCTTCGTCATCCGCGGCGAGGGCGAGCGGCCCTTTCTCGAGCTGTTGGACGCCCTCGGCCGCGGCAGCGGCTTCGACGCGGTGGGCAGCCTGTCTTTCAAGCAGGACGGCATCGTCACCCACAATCCGCTGCGGACCGACTGTCCAGCGCCGGACGACCTGCCGTGGCCGGCCTACCATCTCTTCGCCATGGAGCGCTACTTCGAGCTGGAGATACCCGGCTCCCCCAGCCGCCACCCCCGGCCGTTCCAGATCTTCACCAGCCGGGGCTGCCCCTACCATTGCATTTACTGCCACAATCTGTTCGGCAAGGGCTTCCGCCCGCGGTCGCCCGAGCACGTCGTGGCCGAGATGCGCCACCTGCATGACGCGTACGGCGTCCGCGAGTTCCTGATCTATGACGACAACTTCACCATGGATCTGGCGCGGGCCCGGCGCATCTGCGAGCTCATCGTGGACTCGGGCATGCGCGTCGGCCTGCAGTTTCCCAACGGCATCCGGGCCGACCGGGTGGATGAGCCGCTCATCGAGGCGATGGTGGCCGCCGGCGCCCACTCCATCACCATCGGCGTCGAGACGGGCAGCCCGCGGATCCAGCAGCTCATCCGCAAGAACCTCCGCCTCGACCGGGTGGAAGCGTTTCTCCGCCTGGCCCGGCGGCACCGTCTGGTGACCCACGGCTTCTTCATGATGGGCTTCCCCGGCGAGACCGCCGCCGATGTCTGGCAGACCATCCGCTTCGCCCGCCGCTCCGAGCTCGACTACGCCTTCTTCGCCTTCGCCACCCCCTACCCCGGCACCGAGCTCCACGACCTCACCGTGGCGCAGGGACTGGCCACCCGCATGCTCGCCGACGACATGGACGTCACCACCCCCCACATCCAGACCCGCGAGATCAACCTGCGCACCCTCCGGCGGCTCTACTACACGGCCTACTTCCTGTTCTACACCCGGCCCCGACGCCTGGGACGGCTCCTGGCCAGCCTGCTGCGCCCCGGCGTGGCCGTCAAGTACCTGCGCGGTCTGGGCAAATATCTGCTGCCGGCCCTCCGGCAGCGCCGCACCGCCCCCCTCACGCCACCCGAGGGGCCCTGAAGGGCCGGCGGCGGCTTCCGGCCGCCGCTTCGGCGCCCGGTTTTCACCATCTTGCAGACGAATGCCGCCCGCGGGAATGGCGCTGGTTTTTCGGGCCGTTTTGGCGTAGAATATCACGTTTATAGCCGGAGCCCGAAGGGCTCGAATTCAAAGGAATCATCCCCATGGAACAGAAGGACCAGCTCCCCCTCGAAAACCTCGTCCAGGTCAACATCGAGGACGAAATCAAGAAGTCGTACCTCGACTACGCCATGTCGGTCATCATCGGCCGCGCGCTCCCCGACGCCCGCGACGGCCTCAAGCCGGTCCACCGGCGCATCCTCCACGCCATGAACGAGCTGGGCAACTCCCACTCGAAGCCGTACAAGAAGAGCGCCCGCATCGTCGGCGACGTGATCGGCAAGTACCATCCCCACGGCGACGTGGCCGTCTATGACGCCATCGTCCGCATGGAGCAGGACTTCTCCATGCGCTGCCCGCTGGTGGACGGCCAGGGGAATTTCGGCTCCGTCGACGGCGACTCCGCCGCGGCCATGCGCTACACCGAAATCCGGATGTCGCGGCTGGCGGAGGAGATGCTCGCCGACATCGAGAAGGAAACGGTCGACTTCGGCCCCAACTACGACGAGTCCCTGACCGAACCGCTGGTGTTGCCATCGAAACTGCCCAACCTGCTGGTCAACGGCTCGGCGGGCATCGCCGTGGGCATGGCCACCAACATCCCGCCCCACAATCTGGGCGAGGTGGTCAACGCCCTGGTCCATCTCATCGAACACCCCGAGACCCCCGTCGACGAACTGATGACGTTCATCCCCGGACCCGACTTCCCCACCGCCGCGTTCATCTACGGCCGGGCGGGGATCCGCGAGGCGTACCGCACCGGTCGCGGCATCCTCAAGCTGCGGGCGCGGGTGGCCGTCGAGGAGCTCACCAAGGGCCGCGAGGCGCTGGTGGTCACCGAGATCCCTTACCAGGTGAACAAGAGCAAGCTCATCGAGCAGATCGCCAACCTGGTCAAGGACCGCAAGGTGGACGGAATCACCGACCTTCGCGACGAGAGCGACCGCGAGGGGATGCGCATCGTCATCGAGCTGCGCCGCGACGTCGAGCCGGCGATCATCCTGAACAACCTGTACAAGCACACCAACCTGCAGACCAGCTTCGGGATCAACCTGCTGGCCATCGACCGGAACCAGCCCAAGCTGCTGAACCTGCGCGACTCGCTCGTCATCTTTCTGGACCACCGCCGCGAGGTGGTCACCCGCCGCACGCGCTTCGAGCTGCGCAAGGCCAAGGAGCGCGCCCACATCCTCGAGGGGCTCAAGATCGCCCTGGACCACCTGGACGAGGTGATCAAGCTCATCCGCAACTCCAAGACGCCGGCCGAGGCCAAGGAGCGGCTGATGGCGCGCTTCAAGTTCAGCGACGTCCAGGCCCAGGCCATCCTCGACATGCGCCTCCAGCGCCTGACCAACCTCGAGCGCGAGAAAATCCTCGAGGAGTACCGCCAGACCCTCAAGCTCATCGCCGACCTGGAGGAAATCCTGGCCAGCCCGTTCAAGCTCATGAATCTGATCAAGGACGAGCTGCTGGCCCTGAAGAAAACGTACGCCAACAAGCGCCGCACAAGCATCGTCGACGAGGAGGCCGAGCTCCAGATCGAGGACCTCATCCCCGACGAGGACGCGCTCATCACCATCTCGCACACGGGCTACATCAAGCGCATCCCCGCCTCCACCTACCGCGTCCAGCGGCGGGGCGGCAAGGGGCGCCGCGGCATGACCACCCACGCCACCGACTTCACCGAGCACGCCTTCGTCGCCTCCAACCACAGCTACCTGCTGGTCTTCACCGACCGGGGCAAGGTGCATTGGCTCAAGGTGTACAGCATCCCCGAGGTGGGCACCACCGGCAAGGGCCGCCCCGTCGTCAACCTGGTCAAGATGGATTCGGAGGAGAAGATCGCCGACATCATCCCGGTGAAGGAATTCTCCGAACAGGAGTACGTCGTGCTGGCCACGGCCGCCGGCATCATCAAGAAGACGCCGCTGTCGGAATTCTCCAACCCGCGCAGCGCCGGCATCATCGCCCAGACCGTCCGCGAGACGGACCGCCTCATCGCCGCCACCAAGACCACCGGCAACCACTTCCTGTTCCTGTCCACGCGGCTGGGCCACAGCATCCGCTTCGCCGAGACCGACGTCCGCCCCATGGGCCGGACGGCCCAGGGCGTGATCGGCATCCGCCTGCGCAAGGGCGACCAGGTGGTCTCCATGACCACCTGCACCACCGAGGGCGAGTTCCTGAGCGTCACCCAGTGCGGCTTCGGCAAGAAGACACCCACCACCGAGTACCGCGTCCAGTCACGGGGCGGCAGCGGGATCATCAACCTGAAGGTCGCCGACAAGACGGGCCCGGTGGTGGACGCGCGCTATCTGCGGGAGGACTGCAACCTGATCCTCGTGAGCGCGGGCGGCCAGATCATCCGGATGAACACCGGCACCATCCGCACCGCCGGCCGGGCGACCATGGGCGTCAAGCTCATTGAGCTGGCGCCGGAGGACCTGGTCACATCCATCACGCTGCTGAGCGCCGAGGACGAAAACGGCGATGAGAACGGAAGCGATTAACGGCGTCGTCCGGTTCCTGTCCGAGCACCTCACCTTCATCGTCCTGGTGATTGCCACCGCCTTCGTGACCTCGTGCATCCTGCTGGTGCTCAACCAGAAGGACGCCGAAGATCTTTTCCGGCTGGCCCAGGAGCAGATCGGCACGAACCAGCCCCGGGCCGCCGCGGACACCCTGCGCGCCATCGAGCGCGAGTATCCCCACTGGAAGCGGATGGCGGAGGTGTACTACCTCCAGGGCAACATCCTGTACTTCCATGAAAACAACCTGTACGGCGCCATGGACTTCTGGCAGCGGGCCCTGGCGGCCGACCCCGCCAGCCCCCACGATTTCGAGATCCACCGGCGGCTGGCCGAGATCCACCTCAACGTCATCGGCGACCTGTCCCGGGCCGAAGCGGAATTGAAGTACCTCATCGCCCGCCATCCGGCGCACGCGGACATCCCGCTCCTGCGCCTCGAGCTGGCCCGCTGCTACGTCAAGACCGAGCGGCCGGAGGTGGCGATCATCGAGCTGAAGAACCTCATCGGCACGGTGACCGATGCTCACACCCGGCAGCAGGCGGTGATTCAGCTGGCCATGATCTACTACAACCAGAAGAACTACCAGCGGGCGCGGGAATTCCTGGAACCGGTCACCCGCGAGCCCCACTGCGACGATTGCCGCTACCTGGCGCTGATGGTGATGTCCGACATCCTGGAGATCCAGGAGGATTACGACAAAGCCATTGAAATCCTGGGTCAAATCCCCGATAATATCCTCTCGGAAGAAAAGAAGCAGGCCCGTATCTCCAGCATTAAAAAGCAGTTCGTACCGTCGGCGCCATCCGGCGGAAGGACGCGGTGAGGTGGAGTCGATGAGCAACCGTCAGAACATCCCGGTCAAGTTCGTGTACCCGGAGGGCCGAGAGAACATCCGGTTCGTGAACCAGTTCGCGTTCGCGCAGATCGACACGGACGTGGTGGTCGATGTCGGCGTCGTGGATCCGAAGCTGGTGCTGGACATGAACCAGAAAATCCAGTCGCGCACTCTCCAGCCCGACGACCACCTGGAGGCGGTCATCATCCAGCGCTTCGGCATGAGCATCACCTCCTTCATCAAACTCAAGCAGCAGATCGACCAGATTTTCCAGAACCTGGAGAAGCAGGGCGTGCTGGTCAAGCGCCCCGACCAGGATACGCTGCAGTGACCGTCGGGCCGGCCGGCCCGACGCGGCCGCCCCGTGCCATCATCGCCATCATGAGGTGTCGCCCATGATCTCTGCCCGGCACATCCGCCCCGGTCTCGCCGCCCTCCTGCTCGTGCTAGCGCTCGCCGCCTGCGGCGGACCGGCGCCCGCAGAAACCGAACAGCCGGCCCCCGGGCCGTCCCCGGCCGCGACTCCCGAACCGCCGCCCCTCCCCGCGTCCAACCGCATGGTCGTCGAGACTCCGGCCGGCGCGTTCACCATCGAACTGAAGCCCGACCAGGCGCCGCAGACCGTCGCCCGGATCAAGCGGCTGGCGGCCGACGGCTTCTACACCGGAACCGCGTTCCACCGGATCATCGCCGGCAGCCTGATCCAGGGCGGCGACCCGCTGAGCCGCGACGCCGATCCCTACAACGACGGCTTCGGCACCACCGGCGAGTTTCTCCCGTTCGAGGTCAACAACCTGCCCATGACCGCGGGCGCAGTGGCCATGGCCCGCGGGGCGGACGACCGGAACTCGGCCAGCTGCCAGTTTTTCGTCTGCGTCAAGAACCACCCCGAGTGGCAGGGCGAGTACACCGTATTCGGTCACGTCGTCGAGGGCATGGACGCGGTGCGGAAGATCGCCGCCGCCACCGTGGGCACCGGCAATCTCGCCGAACGCCCGATCATCAAGCAGACCATCCAGCGGATCGAATTCCGCTGAGCGCGGCGGGTCTGAACGCGCGATTCCGCCGCGCCCGGCACGAGGAGCACCCATGCTTCTGAAAGGCAGCCTGAAGGTCACCACCCTCCCCGAGATCCTGCACTCCATCTGCATCAGCAAAGAGACCGGCATTCTGACGCTGCAGCAGTTCAACATCAAGAAGAAGATCTACCTCGAGGAAGGCAAGATCGCGTTCGCCTACTCCAACCAGCGCAAGGACTCGCTGGGCGACATCCTGCTGCGCAACGGCATCATCACCCTGGAGCAGTACCTGGAGACCGCCAACCAGATCCGGCCCGGCCTGCGCCACGGCCAGATCCTGCTCCGCGAGGGGTACATCAGCACCCAGGAATTGATCTCCGCCGTCCACCAGCAGGTCAAGGAGATCATCTTCTCGGTGTTCGAGTGGGTCGAGGGCATGTTCGAGTTCGAGAAGGAAGAGAAGCAGATCGAGACCATCAAGCTCAACATCACTTCGGCCGACCTGATCCTGGCGGGCATCAAGCGGATCACCGACTGGTTCTTCCTGGAGCGAATGATCGGGAGCATCGACAACGTCCTGGAAGAATCCCCCGAATTCGAGCAGAAACGCCAGGAAATCCAGCTCTCGGACCAGGAAGTGGACATCATGAACTACGCCCGCGGCAAGTCGATCCGCGAGGTGCTTCATTACAGCCTGCTGAACGATTTCGAGACCTGCCGCCTGCTGGCCGGGCTGATCACCATCGACCTGTTCCGGATCCAGCACCACCAGAGCTTCGTCCTGGAGCCGGTGCTGGACATGGAGATCGACAAGCTCAAGCGCATGCAGGCGCTCTTCAACCAGATCTTCGAGAGCATCCTCCAGACTCTCAAAACCGGCGCCGGCCCCATGGCCGAGAAGATCCTGCGCAACTATTACGAGGAGATTCGGCAGGAGGAAAAGACCCTCCTCCACAACGTGGAGATGAACAGCAAGGGCTGGCTGGACCCCGATCTGCTCGACCTCAACATCATGAACCTGTCCACTCCCCACAAGACGGACTACGTCTACAACGTCTACCTCCGAATCCTCACGTCACAGATGAAAGCCGCCCGCGAGTTGCTGGGTGAGGCACAGAAAAACCGGATCGAGGCTGAGATCAAGCAGCTCATCGAGCGGCTGTCCGGCGATTAGGACGATGTTCGGGGCTCGAGACTCGAGGCTCGTTTTCTGTCTCGGCGTTCTTGCCGAAGAGCTTGCGTTTAAAGGTTGGAACGTTCGCTGTTCCAAGTTTCGAGTTGCAACTTAATGGGTGAGGATTGACAGTTAAGGGTTGAGGGGAGATTCGTCTGCGGTCGACCGTCGTCAATCTCCCATTCCGACGCCCCGCCGACTCGCTGGTTCGCCGTTCCGCCGACCCGCCGCCTAGCGGTCCCCCCCGAGCAGGCTGCCCAACCCACCCAGCACCGACCCTTCCTCCTTGCGGGAGCCGCCGGCGCTCGGAGCGTGCGAATAAATCCGGTCAGCCAGCCGGCTGAAGGGGAGCGACTGCAGGAACACCTGGCCGGGGCCCGTCAGGGTGACGAAAAAGAGGCCTTCGCCGCCGAAGAACGCCGTCTTGACGCTGCCCACAAACTGAATATCGTAGGTCACGCTCCGGTCCATGGCCACGAGACAGCCGGTGTCCACGCGCAGGGTTTCGCCCGGCCCCAGCACCCGCTTCACGATGGTGCCGCAGGCGTGGATGAACACCTTGCCGTCCCCCTCCATCTTCTGGAGGATGAACCCCTCGCCGCCGAAAAAGCCGGCGCCGAGCCGCTTGGTGAAGGCGATGCCGAGCGACGTGCCGTACGCGGCGCAGAGGAAGGAGTCCTTCTGGCAGATCAGGGTGCCGTCATGCTCCTTGAGGTCGGCGACGATGATCTTGCCCGGGTAGGGCGCGGCGAAGGCCGCCGTCTCGCGGCCCGCGCCGCGGTTCGTATAAAGAGTCAGGAACAGGCTCTCGCCGGTGACCACGCGCTTGCCGGCGTCGAGGAGCTTGCCCATGAACCCCTTGTCGGGCGAGCTGCCGTCGGTGAAGCGCGTCTCCATCTGGATGCCGTTGGTGATGTACATCATGGTGCCGGCTTCGGCGATCACCGCCTCGCCAGGGTCCAGCACCACGTCCACGAATTGCATGTCGTCGCCGTGGATTTGGTAGTCGATCTCATGACAACGCGGGCCGGCGGGCGTCCCGGCAGCGGACGCCGGCGCGGCGGCGCGGGGCAACGGGGGAACCGGCGCGGCAGCCCCCAACTCGGGCGCCTGCGCCAGCGGAATCCAGTTACCCAGTCCCTGCCGAAATACGTACGTCTGGGGATTGATGCTGCCTGCCTGCAGCTGGTCTCGGACTTCGCCGGCGGTGAACGGACCCTGCGTGGCGCCGTCCACCGTGATGTACCAGACTCGCGCGTCGCTCATATCCCGCCCCGGCGCTTCCGGTCGCCGATGGTGGCCAGGATCTCCTTCGTCTTGACGAGCATGCTGCGGGCCTCCGGCATCGCCTCCAGCGCCTTGGCGATCTGGTCGTCACCCTCGGCGCGGATCTTGAAACCGTCCAGCACGCCGTAGATGCGGGTGAACAGCTCCGCCTTGATGCCCCGTTGGCTGAAGGCGACGTTCTGCTGGAACTCCTCGTCGGTATAGGTGATCTTGAGGCTGTCGAGATACTCGCGGAATTCCTGCAGCACCGCCTCGTTGACCTCGAACTGGCGGGCGTGGTCGGCGGCGGCGCTCCCGTTGGCCAGGATGCTCACCGACGCGACCTTCCCCTGCGCCGCCTGGTTGGCAAACTTGAAGAACACGTCCTTCGACAGCAGGGTCAGCTCGAAGCGGTTCAGCTTGCGGGAGACGTAGACGATGTCGGGCTGCACGCCGCCGCTGCCGTAAACCTTGCGTCCGCTCAGGGTGTACTTGACTTCCGACTGATCGGGCTTGACGGCCTTGCGGTTGCGCTGGTTGTAGTAGTCGTACACCGAGCCGTTGAACGGCCGCTGCAGGCAGCGCCCGCTGGGCGCGTAGTAGCGCCCCGTGGTGAGCGCCAGGCCCGAGCCGTCGGACAGCCGGTACACCGACTGGACCAGCCCCTTCCCGAAGCTCTGCTCGCCCACGAGCAGGCCGCGATCGTTGTCCTGGACCGCGGCGGACACGATCTCGGACGCGCTGGCGGAACTGGCGTTGATGAGGATGACCATCGGGATCTTCAGGTCGCCCCCCTCCCGCACCGCATAGCGCTGCTCGTCGGCGCCGTTGCGGCCGCGGGTGCTGACGATGGGCGCGCCCTTGGGTAGGAACTCCTCCGAGACCCGGATCGCCTGGGTCAGATAGCCGCCCGGATTGTCGCGCAGGTCGAGGATCAGGCCGTCCAGCGAATCGATGCCGATCCGCTGCAGCGCGTCCATCATCTCGCGATGGGTGGTCTCGGAGAACCGCTCGATCTTGATGAAGCCGATGCCCGGCCGGACCCGGTAGGCGAAGTTGATGGTGAGCTTGGGGATCTCGTCGCGGATCACGTCCAGCTCGAGGGATTCGGCCTCGCCGGGTCGGTTCACGGTGATGTGCACCTTCGTGCCCTTGGGCCCCTTCAGGTGATCGATGACGTCGTCGACATCCCAGTCGTCGATGGGCTTGTCGTTGACCTTGAAAATCACGTCGCCGGCCTGCAGGCCCACCCGGGCCGCGGGGGTGCCCGGCGCCGGCGGTTCGATCACCACAATCCGGCCGCTGCCCGGCATCAACGCCCGGATGCGGATGCCGAGGCCGAAATACCGGCCGCTGTTTTCCTCCTCCACCGCCTTGTAATCCTTGGGGGAGAAAAAGCTGCTGTGTGGATCCAGCCGCTGGAGCATCCCGCGGACCGAACTGTAGATCAGCTCGGCGCTGCCGGGGTAGTCGGCGGCGTTCTGCTCGATGGTGTTCAGCACGAGCGAGTAACGGCGGAACAGCTCGGTCCGCTCGTCGGTCTGGCCGGAGTCGGCGCTGACCCTCCGCCCCAGCAGGCCGCCCACCAGCGCCGCACCCGCCAGGAAAATAACCGCGAACAGGGTGAAATGTTTCTTCATCGGGGCTCCTTCCGCTTCCGGCAGGCACTATACCACACCGGTCCGGGGGGTGCAAACGGGGGGCCGCCGGCCGGACCGCTCACGGGGTGACCGGGACCGGCTGGTGAAAGGGGACGGTGAAGCTGAAGGTGGCCCCTTCGCCCGGCTTGCTGCGCACAGAGATCTTGCCGCCGTGCCCTTCCACCAGCTTCTTGCAGATGTACAAGCCGAGGCCCGTGCCGCGGATGTGCTTGGTCTGCTCGTTGTAGACGCGACTGTACTTCCGGAACAGGTTCCCGAGCTGCTCCGGCGGGATGCCGATCCCCTGGTCGCGCACTTCGATGAGGGCGCAGCCGTCTTTGTGGCGCCGCGCCCGCACCACCACCTCGCCGCCGTCGGGCGAGAACTTGATGGCGTTGGAGATGAGGTTGTCCAGCACCTCGAACAGCTTGTCGTAGTCGGCGTTGAGCGGCGCCAGCCCGGCCTCCACCTCGAAGCGGATCTGGTGCCGGGGCAGGCGCCGGGAGCCGATCTTCTCGGCCAGCACCGCGAAGTCGATGGCTTCGAACGCGTAGGTCATCTCGCCCGACTCGATCCGGGTGATCTTGAGCAGCCCCTCGGCCAGGCGGCGCAGGTGACCGATCTGCTCGAAGATGGAGTTCAGGTACTCCCGCCGGTCCTCAGTCCCCATCTCCGGCTGCAGCAGCAGCAGCTCGGAGTAGGCGTGGATCACGGTGAGCGGCGTCCGAAAATCGTGGGACACGATGCTGATCAGCTCGTTCTTCATCCGGTCGAGCTCGGCCATCTTCCGGTTGTTGTCGGAGACGTCGGCGAACAGGGTGAAATTCTCCAGGGCGATGGAGAGCTGGTCGAGCACCGTTTCCATGACCCGGCGGTTGTGCTCGTCCTCGAACAGCAGCGCGTCGCCGCTCTCGACGTACAGGTAGGTCATGGAGCGGGGGTTCTGCCCCAGGCTGAACAGGTACTTGGCGCGCGACTCCCGCTCGACGAACCGGGACCGGGTGTTCCACTTCCCCCGCCGCAGCAGCCCCGCCAGGCCGGGCGGGATGAAATCGGGGTTCCGCCGGGTGTTGACGTTGTATTTCAGCTCCTCGCCGCCGACGACGAGCAGCTGGGCGTAGGACAGGGCAAATGACCGCGCCAGCAGGTCCAGGGCGCGCTGGAAGTTGTCGCTCCGCTCCAGGGAGCTGCCCAGGATGGTGCCGATCTGGTTGACGATCTGGAGCTGCAGGGTGCGCCGGCGGGTCTCCTCGAACACGCGGGAGCGCTGAATCGCCGCCGTGACCTGCACGGCGAACTTCTCGAAGAGCGACAGGTCCTCCTCGGAGAAACCCTCCTTCGACGGCCGGTCGGGGAACAGGCGCCGCGAGGCGTTGATGACGCCGATCAGGACGGGCCGCGCGCCGGCCAGGTCCACCAGCGGCACGCAGAGCATCGACTTGATGGGCGGCTGGCTGGTGTCCGCGGACGGCTTGAAGTCGGGGCTCCGGGCGGTGTCGGCCACGCGCACACCCTGCAGGGTGGCCGCCACCTTGCCGATGATGCCCTCGGTGGCATAGAAGACCACCGCGCCCGAATCGGTGGTCCAGGAGCGCCAGCCGGCGAACGTCCGGAACCGCTCGTGGCGCTCGTCGTACAGCATGACCGAGACAGCGTCGGCGTCGAGCAGCCGGGCCGTGTTCTCGGCGATGATCTCCACCAGCGGCTTGAGCTCGGACTGGGAGTTGATCTCGCGGTTGATTTCGCACAGGACGTCGAACTGGCGCGCCAGCCGCTCATGCCCCTGCCGGATCAGGAACAGCCGGACCGCCTGACGGAGCAGCGCCGCCTGGTCCGCTGACAGCTTCGCCTCGCCGGCGGGGAGGCCCGGGCCCGAGAGGCCCACGGTGACGCCGCGTTCCAGGTCGCCCAGGCTGATCTCGCCCATCCGCGGCCCGGTGCGGGCCGCCTGCCTGCCGCCGCGCGGGGCCAGCGGCAGGGTCCGCCCCGCCCGCAGCTCGCACTCCCATGGCGCGCTCCGGCCGGGGTCGTCCACCCGCAGGCGGAAGGCGGGACAGGCCGGAAACAGGTGCCGCAGCACCTCGAGGAGCGGATCGTCCGCGCACTCTGGTTTCATGGACATCCCTCCGGTCGCGGCTCCGGCGCCCCGGCCGGGCGGCCGAACAGGGGCGGTCTCAGCCGAGAAAGCCCCCGTCAAACGGACGCGGCAGCAGCTCTGCCATCGAGTATACCACCCGATCCCCCTTCAGGTTAGCCAGGATCACGGGGATGTCGCCGCAGAACTCCCAGATGATCTGCCGGCAGGCCCCGCAGGGGGGCGTCAGCTCCGCCGTGTCGGCCACCACGCAGATCGCCTGGAAACGGCGCTCGCCCTCGCTGACCGCCTTCCAGATCGCCACCCGCTCGGCGCAGACGGTAAGGCCGTAGGAAGCGTTCTCCACGTTGCAGCCCCCGTAGATGGTGCCCGATTCGCCCCGCAGCGCCGCGCCGACCCGGAAGCGGGAATACGGCGCGAAGGCGTGCTCCCGGGCGGCGGTGGCCACACGAACCAGCTCGTCGTTCACAGCCGCACCTCCGCGATGATCCGGTCCACCAGGCGGGTGAACTGGTCCTTGACCCGCTCGGTGGTGTCGAGCACCTCCTGGTGGGTCAGGGGCTGGTCGAGGATGCCCGCCGCCATGTTGGTGATACAGCTGATTCCCAGCACCCGCATCCCCATCTGGTTGGCGGCGATGACCTCGGGTACCGTGGACATGCCCACCGCGTCGGCGCCCCAGGCGCGGAACATGCGGATTTCGGCGGGCGTCTCGTACGACGGGCCCGACAACCCCAGGTATACGCCCTCCCGGACGGCGAGTCCCAGGCGGCCCGCCGCTTCGCGGGCCAGCGTCCGCAACTCCGGGTGATAGGCGTAGCTCATGTCCGGGAAGCGGGGGCCGAAGCGCTCGGCCACCCGGCCGCGCAGCGGGTTGAAGCCCATGAAGTTGATGTGGTCGCGGATGATCATCAGGTCGCCGGGGCGGTACTCCGGGTTGATCCCGCCGGCGGCGTTGGTGACGATGAGCGTCCGGACACCCAAGCCGTGGAGCACCCGGGCGGGGAAGATCACGTCGTCGGGATCGTGCCCCTCGTAGTAGTGCACACGGCCCTGCATGAGCGCCACGGCGTGCCCGTGCAGGCGTCCCGCCACCAGCACGCCGGCGTGCCCGGCGACTGAGCTGGCGGGGAAGTGGGGGATCTCGGAAAAGGGGATGCGCACGGCGTCCTCGACGGCGTCGGCGTATGCCCCCAGGCCGGAACCCAGGATCACTCCGAGGGGACGGGGCGCCGGGGCGCGCTCCGACAGGTACTGGACGACAAGCTCGATGACCTGTTCGTACATCATGGTGTCTCTCCGCAGATGCAGTGTCCGGCGGCGTCCGTCCGCGGCGGCCTCAGATGAGGATGCCGGCGATGCTCGCCGTCAGAAAATTGGCCATGGTCCCGGCCAACACCGCCCGCAGGCCCAGCCGGGCCAGGTCATGACGGCGCGCCGGCGCCAGGGCGCCGATGCCGCCGATCTGGATGCCGATCGACGAGAAATTGGCGAAACCGCACAGGGCGAAGGTGGCGATGGTGAAGGAACGGGGCTCCAGCACGCTCTTGAGCTCGCCCAGGCCGCTGTAGGCGATGAACTCGTTGAGCACCAGCCGCGTGCCCAGCAGGTTGCCGATATTGGCGGCGTCTTGCCACGGCACGCCCATGATCCAGGCCACCGGCGCCAAGACCAACCCGAAGATCCGCTGCATCGACAAGGGCGCGCCGCCCACGGGGATCAGGCCCAACAGCCCGTTGATCAGGTAGATCAGGGCAATGAAGGAAATCAGCATCGCCGCCACGTTCATGGCCAGATGGAGTCCCTCGCCGGTGCCGCGGGAGGCGGCGTCGATGATGTTGACGTCGGTTTTCTCCACCTCCAGCTTCACCTGGCCCAGGGTCTTCGGCTCACCCGTCTCGGGCACCAGCATCTTGGCCATCATGATGGTGCCCGGCGCGGTCATGATCACGGCGGTGAGCAGGTGCTCCGGCCGCGCGCCGAAGGCGATGTAGGCGGCCATGATCCCGCCAGAGATGTGCGCCATCCCCGACGTCATGACGCACATGAGCTCGGAGTCGGTCATGTCGTTGAGGTAGGGACGGATGGTGAGCGGAGCCTCGGTCTGGCCCATGAAGATGGAGGCGGCCACGTTGAGCGACTCGGCGCCGCTCGCGGCCATGAGCCGCGCCATCACCCAGGCGAAGACGCGGACGATGAACTGCATCACGCCCAGGTAGTACAGGATGGCGAACAGGGCGGCGATGAAGATGATGGTGGGGAGCACCTGCAGGGCGAAAATGCTGACGCCGGCCATCAGCGGGTCGTTCTCGGCAAGTGTCCGACCGGTGACCGTCTCCAGGAACTTGACCATGGCGGCGCGGGACCCGAGCGGCCCGAACACGAAGTTGGATCCGTACTGGGAGTAGGACAGCAGGTGGTTGATCCCCTGGCCGAGGTATTCGAACAGGCGCACTCCCGGCGGCCACTTGAGCACGATGAGGGCGAACCCGATCTGGAGGCCGAACCCCCACCCCACGGTCTTCCAGCGGATGGCCTTGCGGTTGGTGGAGAGCAGGAACGCAATGAGTGGGATGACAACCAGACCGATCAAGCCGGTGAGATGCATGCGGAGACCTCCAGACGGAGCGATTCGTGTCGGCCCGCTATTCCAGCCGTTCCCGGATGAGCACCGGCGCTTCCACCGGCGCTTCGGCGATGGCGTAGGCCGTCTCGACCCGGCGGCGGGCGTCGTCGAAGCGGGCGGCGTCGTTGTACTGAATCTCGGCCAGCGGCTCGCCCGCCTCGACGCGGTCGCCGATCTTGCGGTGCAGCCGGACGCCGACGGCCGGGTCGATCCCGTCCTCCTTGCGCAGGCGGCCGCCGCCCAGGACGACGATGGCCATACCGACGGCCTCGGCGTCGAGCTGCGCCACCCAGCCGGCCCGCGGCGCCGTGACCACGTGCCGCCGCGCCGCCCGGGGGAGGTGTTGATCCGATTCGGTGACCCGCGGGTCGCCGCCGTGGAACTCGATGCAGCGGGCAAACACTTCGAGGGCCCGCCCCGTCGCGATCTGCCGGCGCGCGACACCTCGCGCCGCGTCGATGTCCGGCGCCAGCCCGGCCAGCCGGATCATCTCCGCGGCCAGCTCCACCGAGAGCGTCTCCAGGTCCGCCGGTCCCTCGCCGCGCAGCGTGGCCACCGACTCGGCCACCTCGACGGCGTTGCCGGCCCACCGGCCCAGCGGCTGGTTCATGTCGGTGATGAGGGCCGACATTCGCTTGCCCACCCGCAGACCGGTGTCCACCAGGCTGCGGGCCAGCCGGCGGGAATCGTCCAGCGTCTTCATGAAGGCGCCGCGGCCCGTCTTGACGTCGAGCACCAGGGCGTCGATCCCCTCGGCCAGCTTCTTGCTCATGATGCTGGCGGTGATCAGGGGAATGGACTCCACGGTCCCGGTGACATCGCGCAGGGCGTAAATTTTCTTGTCGGCGGGGGCGATCCGGGCGGTCTGGCCGATGAGGCAGATGCCGATCCGCTCGACGCCCTCGCGGAAGCGCTCCACCGACAGGTTCACGTCGAAGCCGGGGATCGCCTCCAACTTGTCCAGCGTGCCGCCGGTGTGCCCCAGGCCGCGGCCGCTGATCATGGGCACGCGGACGCCCGCGGCGGCGGCGATGGGCCCCAGGATGAGCGACGTCTTGTCGCCGACGCCGCCGGTGCTGTGCTTGTCCACCTTGACGCCGGGGATATCGGAGAAATCCAGCACATCGCCGGAGTGGAGCATCGCCTCGGTGAGCGCCTGGGTTTCGGCCGTGTCCATGCCGTTGATGAGGACGGCCATGAGCAGCGCGCTGATCTGGTAGTCCGGAATCTCGCCGGCGGTGTAGCCGTCCACCATGAAGCGGATCTCGTCCGCCGCCAGGGCCGAGCGGTCGCGCTTCTTCTTGATGATTTCAAGGGAGTTCACGGGGACCTCGCTTTCGGGCCGATCGTCTGTCCGCCGTCTCCGGCAGGGGGCCGGCCCGTCCGCGCCGGCTGCCGTAAAGACAAAAAGGGCTACCGGAGGAGATCCGGTAGCCCTGGGGTGTGACTCAGTCCAGCCGGCGCTGGATGTTGCGCATCTTCTTTCTCAGGCGCTTGCGGGCCAAGGCCTGCTTGATGCGCAGCTTCTCGCCGGGTTTCAGGAAGAAGGAGTGCTTCTTCACTTCCTTGATGATATCTTCTTGTTGGACTTTCCGCTTGAACCGGCGCAGTGCGCTCTCCAGGCTTTCCCCGTCCTGCACGGTGATGTACGCCAAACGACTCACCTCCCTTTGGGCGCAAACTCGAAAACGGCAGTATATGGGCGGACCCTTGCGCTGTCAAGCAGTTTTGCGTTGACCCGCCGGCCGTTATCGGGAACAATACCGCCGAGATCCGGGACGGGAGGAACGATGCGCATCATCATCGGCAGCGACCACGCGGGGTTCGATCTCAAGGAGGCCATCCGGGCCGAATGCAGCCGCCTCGGCGTGGATCTGACCGACGCCGGACCGGCGTCGGCCGCATCCGTGGACTACCCGGACTTCGGCGCCGCCGTGGCCGGCCGGGTGGCCGCCGGCGAGTTCGACCGCGGGATCCTGATCTGCGGCAGCGGCATCGGCATGAGCATCACCGCCAACAAGTTCCGCGGCATCCGGGCCGGGCTCTGCTTCACCCCGGAGATGGCCGAGCTGAGCCGCCGGCACAACGACACGAACATCCTGG
>JAGOHA010000158.1 GCA_017996395.1 Acidobacteriota bacterium
CTTTGTGACTTCGTGGTGAATGTCCGGCTCCCCCGAACCCCGATGTCCGCGTTACGAGAACGAGCCTCGAGTCTCGAGCCTCGATTACGATTACGATTACGATTTCGATCACGATTACGAATTACGATTACGAATCACGAATGAGCGTCTTCCGAACTCCTAACCCCGCACTCCTCACTCCTGACTTCTTTCCAGCTCCAGCGTGCGGACGCGGACCAGCAATTCCTCCGCCAGCCGCCGGTTGGTGGCGGACAGATGAGCCAGCAGGCCGGTGAGAAACAGCTGGAAGCCCCCCAGCAGGAGCACCGCGGCCAGGATCAGCGACTGGATGTGCCCCCGCCCCTCCCCCATGGCGAAGAAATAGATGAACCGCGCCCCCAAGGCCACGCCGGGCGCAAAGAGCAGCGCGCCCAGCGTGCTGAAAAACGCGAACGGCCGGTAGACCACGAACACGCGGCCGATGGTGCCGGCGCTCCGCAGGAGGAAGGTGACGGTGGAGCGGAACAGCCGCGACGGGCGCGTGGCCGGATTGGTGCGGATGGGCACGCAAGCGATGGCCAGCCCCTTGGTCGGAGCCTGGATGATGGTCTCGAGGGTGTACGAAAACCGGCTGGTGACGAGCAGCCGCTTGGCCGCCTCCCGCGAGAAGGCGCGGAAGCCGCTCGCCGCGTCGGGCACGCGCGCGCCGGCCAGCAGGCTCACCGTGGCCGAACCGAGCCGCTGGAGGAGCTTTTTCAGCGGCGAGAAGTCGGCGATCTCGCCGATGGGCCGGGTGCCGATGACCATGTCGGCGCGCCCCTCCAGGATCGGCGCCACGAGGGGCGCCACGTCCTCGCCGCGATACTGGTTGTCGCCGTCGGTGTTGACCACCGCGTCAGCCCCGCGCCTGAGGGCGGCGTCGAGACCGGCGGCGAACGCGAAGGCGAGGCCGCGGTTGCGGGGCAGGCGCACCACGTGGTGGACGCCGCAAGCGCGGGCGGCCGCCACCGTGCCGTCGGTGGAGCCGTCGTCCACCACCAGGTACTCGACGGCGTCGAAGCCGGCCACCGTCCGGGGCAGGTCGCCCACGGTCGCGGCCAGCGTGTGCTCCTCGTTGAAACAGGGGATCTGAATGATCAGCTTCATCGCGGCCGCCCTCGGTGTGCGCTGCAGATCAGGGATTTCGGAACACGGCCACTATACGCCAATGCAACGGCGGATGGCAAGGACAGGGCGGCGGAATTGCGAGGGGGAATCACCACAATGGCACGAAGGACACAAAGGCATCACTCGGTTTCCATCGATCATTTTTTCATTGATCATTTGTCATTGGGCATTTCGGATTATTGGTTATTGGTGATTGCGTAATTGTGATTGGTTATTTGAAGCCGAGCCGGGGCTTGCGGGACGAGGTTGGAATGGAAATGGGTGAATGGGTGAATCGGCGGATCGGAGTGTTGGTGAGAGTTTCAGATCCGGGCTCAAAACATAAACAGACTCTGTGCCCTCTGTGCCTCTGTGGTGAAGATGGACTGTCCGAAGTCCGATGACCGCGTTACGGGAACGAGCCTCGAGCATCGAGCCTCGATTACGATTACGATTACGATTACGATCACGATTACGAATTACGAATTACGATTACGAGCACGAATTTCGAGCAGGAGAGCCCCCTTCCCTTATCTCCTATCTGCTCTCTCCTATCTCCTCACGTCCTCCTACTTTCCGCCGCCGACGATCTTCTCGGCGAGATGGACGGGCACCGGCTCGTACTGGTGGAAGTGCATGGTGTAGGTGGCGCGCCCCTGGGTCAGGGAACGCAGGTCGGTGGCGTAGCCGAACATCTCGGCCAGCGGCACCATGGCGGTGACCACCTGGGTGCTGCCGCGGTGCTCCATGTGGGTGATGCGGCCGCGGCGGGCGTTGATGTTGCCGATCACGTCGCCCATGTACTCCTCGGGGGTGACCACCTCGACCTTCATCACCGGCTCCAGCAGCACCGGCGCGGCCCGGCGCGCCCCCTCCTTGAAGCCCATGGAGCCGGCGATCTTGAAGGCCATCTCGGACGAGTCCACCTCGTGATAGGCGCCGTCATACAGGGTCACCTTGACGTCCACCATCTCGTAACCCGCCAGCACGCCGTTTTCCATGGCCTCGCGGACGCCCTTCTCCACCGCGGGGATGTACTCCCGCGGCACCGTGCCGCCGAAGACGTCGTTGACAAACTCGAAGCCGCCGCCGGACGGCTGCGGTTCGACCTTGAGCTTGACCACGCCGAACTGGCCGTGGCCGCCGGTCTGGCGCACGAAGCGGCCTTCTGCCTCGACCGCCTTGGTGACGGTCTCGCGGTAGGCGACCTGGGGGCGGCCCACCCGCGCCTCGACGCCGAACTCGCGCATGAGGCGGTCGACGATGATCTCGAGGTGCAGCTCGCCCATGCCGGAGATGATGGTCTGGCCGGTCTCGTCGTCCACCTTCACGCGGAAGGTGGGGTCCTCGGCCATGAGCTTGCCGAGCGCGCCGCTCATCTTGTCGATGTCGGCCTGGGTCTTCGGCTCGATGGCCACGCTGATGACCGGCGCCGGAAACTCGATCGCCTCCAGCAGGACCGGGTCGTCCCGGTCGCAGATGGTGTCGCCGGTGCTCACCTTCTTCAGGCCCACTGCGGCGGCGATGTCGCCGGCCCAGATCTCGGGGATCTCCTCGCGCTTGTTGGCGTGCATCTTGAGGAGCCGGCCGATCCGCTCGTTGGCCCGCCGGGTGGTGTTGTAGACGGTGGTGCCGTTGGCGAGCCGGCCGCTGTACACCCGCATGAAGGCGAGCGAGCCGACGTACGGATCGGTCATGATCTTGAACACCAGCGCGGCGAACGGCGCATCGTCGCTGCAGGGGCGCTGCACCGCCTCGCCCCGCTCGTCCTGGCCCTCCACCGGCGGCACGTCCAGGGGCGACGGCAGGTAGTCCACCACGGCGTCGAGCAGCGGCTGGATGCCCTTGTTCTTGAAGGACGCGCCGCAGAGCACGGGGGTGAAGCGTAGCGCCACAGTGCCCTTCCGGATGCAGGCCTTGAGCTCCGCCTCGGTGACGGGGACGCCCTCGAGGTACTTGCCCAGCACCGCGTCGTCCAGTTCGACGGCGGTCTCCAGCAGCCGCTCGCGGAAGCTCTCCGCCTCGGTCAGGTGCTCCGCCGGGATGTCGGTCTCGTGGTAGTGGGCACCTTTCGTCTCGTCGTCGTAGATGTAGGCCTTCATGCGCACAAGGTCGATCACCCCGCGGAAGGCGTCCTCGGCCCCCAGCGGCAGCTGGACGGCCAGCGGGGCGGTGTCGAGGCGGGCCCGCATCATGGCCATGCAGTTGATGAAGTCGGCCCCGGGCCGGTCCATTTTGTTGACGAAGGCGATGCGCGGCACGTTGTACCGGTCGGCCTGGCGCCAGACGGTCTCGGACTGCGGCTCCACCCCGCCCACGGCGCAGAACACGGCCACGGCGCCGTCCAGCACGCGGAGCGAGCGTTCCACCTCGGCGGTGAAGTCGACGTGGCCCGGCGTGTCGATGATGTTGATCCGGTGGTCCTGCCAGAAGCAGGTGGTGGCGGCCGAGGTGATGGTGATGCCGCGCTCCTGCTCCTGGACCATCCAGTCCATGGTCGCGGTCCCCTCGTGCACCTCGCCGAGGCGGTGGGTGATTCCGGTGTAGAAGAGGATGCGCTCGGTGGTGGTGGTCTTACCGGCGTCGATGTGGGCCATGATCCCGATGTTGCGGGTTTTTTCCAGAGGGGTTTGGCGCGCCACGGCATTACTCCTGTATCACGGCAGCCGGCCGGCCGGGACCCCGCTTCGGGTCGGGCCTCGCGCTTCGGGCGGCGCGGCTGGGGGTATAAACAGATGCAGTCCGGACGGCCGGACTGCTCGATCGTTCATTGCATGCGGAAAAAGCGGCGGTTTACCAGCGGAAGTGGGCGAACGCCTTGTTGGCTTCGGCCATCTTGTGGGTGTCTTCCTTCTTCTTGATGGTTGCGCCGCGCTCGTTGAAAGCGTCGATCAACTCGTTGGCCAGCCGCTCCTTCATGGTCTTCTCGCCGCGCTGGCGGGAGTAGCCGATGAGCCAGCGGATGGCCAGCGACTGCTGCCGGGTGGGACTCACCTCGACCGGGACCTGGTAGTTGGCGCCGCCCACGCGGCGGGTCTTCACTTCCACCTGGGGCTTGCTGTTCTGGACGGCCCGCTTGAAGATCTTCAGGGGATCGTCCTTCGCCTTCTTGGAGATGATGTCCATCGCCGCATAGAAACTGCCCTCGGCGGTGGTCTTCTTGCCCTTCTCCATCATGCAGTTGATGAACTTGGTCACAAGCTCGCTGTTATAAATCGGATCCGGCGGGGTGGCGCGCTTGGCGACTTCTCTTCTTCTCGGCATCCTCGTACTCCGTTCCTGTGGTTATTTCTTGGGCCGCTTGGTGCCGTACTTGGAGCGGGAGTTGGCCCGCTTGTCGACGCCGCCGCAGTCCAGCGTGCCGCGGACGATGTGGTAACGCACGCCCGGCAGGTCCTTGACGCGGCCGCCGCGGATCAGCACGATGTTGTGTTCCTGAAGGCTGTGGCCTTCGCCGGGGATGTAGGTGGTGATTTCGATCCCGTTGGTCAGGCGGACGCGGGCCACCTTGCGCAAGGCGGAATTGGGCTTCTTCGGCGTGGTGGTGTACACGCGGGTGCACACGCCCCGGCGCTGCGGACAACGCTGCAAAGCGGGCGCTTTGGTCTTGTTCCGGACCTGCGCTCTGCTCTTGCGGACGAGCTGATTGATCGTCGGCACAGTCAACTCCTTGAACGAATTACCCGGATCCACACCAGGGGTCCGGTGCACGAAAGAGTCGGCACTATAGCAAAAGCCCCCCCGGGTGTCAAGCACTTTCGTCCCCCGGCGGAACGGCCCCGCCCGGTCTGCCGGCGGCGCCGCCCGCCCCCTGGTGGAGGGGCGGAACCGGCCCCCGGGAACGTCAGTTCCGGTCCGCCGGCGGCGCCGCGTCCGGTGCCGTCCGGCGGGCGGCGCAACGGGCGTTCTGGGGCACCAGGCGCCCCAGTTGCCGGCAGTAGAGCGCGCGGAATGTCCGGCACGACAGGGAGCCGTCCACGGCCACGTCGTCCGGGAACTCGGCCCACGGGCAGGTCAGGTCGCACCAGCGCCCCTCGACCGCCGCTGGTTCCGCCCGCCCGGACCGCTTGTTCATGATTCGTCTCCGCCCGTTCATTTTCGTGGCATGATAGCATTTTTTTAAATATAATTCGGGACGAGGTTCATCGTCCGTGATCAAAGCGATCCTGAGCCAGTTGCTGCTACTGCTCATCGTCGGGCTGCCCACCGGTTTCCTGCTGGGCGTCCTCATGAGCTGGGGGTTCCTAAAGACCTCCCGCCGGATGGACGACCCGCCCAGCCGGCTGGCCCAGACCATGACGGTCCTCCTGACGCTGGTGCTGGCCACCGCGCTGGTGGGCCCCCTGTTCAGCCTGGCCTACTCCATTCTGTTCTTCCGCTTGTTCGGCTATCACGCCGTCTGGATCTACGGGATGCTGGTGAGCCTGGTCCTGGCCGTCGCCATGAACCTGTACGCGCACTACCGCCGCATGCGCGATCTGCCGGTCATCGTGCGGATGAACCTCGGCGCGGCGTTCATCCTCGGCTGGCTGATCCCGCTCCTGCACTTTCTCTTCAAGCGCTGATCGCCTCCCTCTCATTCGTAATCGTAATTCGTAATCGTGATCGTAATCGTGATCGTAATCGTAATCGAGGCTCGATGCTCGAGGCTCGTTCTCGAAACGCGGACATCGGACTTCGGGCAGTCCATCTTCACCACAGAG
>JAGOHA010000159.1 GCA_017996395.1 Acidobacteriota bacterium
AGCGGCGGCGGGACCACCTCGGTGGTCTCCAGGTGCTCCTCGACCGCTTCCGGCGGGGCCGGCCGGCCGATCTCCTGCTGCAGATCGGATTTCATCCGCATGATGGTGGGTTCGGCCTCGTGGCGCAGCGCGTCGCCGATCCGCTGCAGCTGCTGCTTGACCTCCTTGATGGACTGGAAGCGCTCGGCCTTGTTGCGCTGGATGCACTTGTCCACCAGGTTGTCCCAGAGCGGCTGCAGGGCCCGGCACTGCGAAAGATTGCGCAGCCGGACGGGTTCCAGGCTGCTGATGGCCTCGAGCATGGCCTCGGCCGTGTCGGCCTGAAAGGGGAGGGCGCCGGAGAGGGCGTGGTACAGGATGACGCCGAAGCTGTAAATGTCGTCGAGGTCGTCCACGGTGGTGCCCGTCGCCTGCTCGGCGGAGATGTAGGCGATGTCGTCGATGCTGAGATAGCTGCTGTCGCTGGTGGTGTTGAAACGCCGGAACTTCTCGTTGAGCAGCAGTTTGGAAATGCCGAAATTCATGATCTGGACGCATTCTTTGCCGTCCGGGTTGGCGTAGACGACGATGTCCTGGGGTGTGAGATAGCCGTGTTCGATGAGGCTCTCGTGGGCCTGGTGGAGGGCGTCGGCGATCTGGTAGAAAATGTTGATCGCCCGTTCCTGCTCCAGCGGCGCCTCCGCCTTGAGGATCGTGGCCAGCGGACGTCCCTCGACGAACTCCGAGGTGATGAAGTAGCGCTGATCCTCGGTCACGTCCATGTCGTAGATGGTGCCGATGTTGACGTGCTGCAGCTTGGAATACTTGCGGACGGCCTCGCTGAGCAGCGAGTGGAATTTTTCATCGCGGGTCAGTCCGGGCTGGAAGACCTCCAGAATGACCGTCCGGCCCAGCGGCATCTGCTTGGCCTTGAAGATGCGGCCGAGGCTGTCCTCGCGGATCATCTCCGCGATCTCGTATTTGCTGTTCAGGGTCTTGTTGATCAGGGGGTCCTGCTGCTGGACCGCCTTGGCCAGGGGGGTGCCGTCCTCGGGACAGAAATTGAATTCGTCCCCGAAACCCTTGCTGCATTGCGGGCAAATCTTCATGGTCGTCCTCGACGAACTAAAATTGTTACAACCTGGAGACAGGCAGAAAAATTATATTACAAATGTTTGACAAAGGAAAGCGGAGCCGTCCTCACCGGAGAGGACGGGTCTCCTCGACGCGCTTGAGCGCGTCTTCCAGCTCGGCGCGGGACAGTTTCATGGTGCCGGGGAGCTGCTCCTGGAACTCCTCGCGGTAGATCTCCAGGACGACAAACGTCAGCCCGGTCACCAGCGGGCCGAGAATGATGCCCGAGAATCCGAAGAAGGACAGGCCGCCGAGAATGCTGAAAAAAATGACCACCGGGTGGATTTTGGAACCGCCGCGGATGATGAGGGGCTTGAGCACGTTGTCGGCCAGCGTCACGGTCAGCAGGCCGTAGACCACGATGAACACCGCCTTGCCGAAGCTGCCGATGGCGATGAGGTAGAGGGCGGCGGGGATCCAGACGGTGAACGCCCCCAGCACCGGCACCAGCGACATGAAGGCCATCACCACGCCCCACAGCAGCGGGGACGGCATGCCGATCAGCAGGAAGGCCAGGCCGCCCAGGACGCCCTGGATAGCCGCCGAGGAGAAGGTCCCCAGCATGGTGGCCCGGGTGATGTCGGTGAATTTCCGGATGATTTTCTCCTCGCGAGTCTTGTCCATGGGCGAGAGCTTGCGCAGCTCCCCCACCACCTTCTCCCCGTCCTTGAAGAAGTAGTAGGTCGCGACCAGCAGGAGCACGAACCGGAACATGAAGCCGGCGAGGCCGGAAAAGAAATTGGTGCTCTGGCCCACGATGAAGCCGCTGGCGGATTCGAGGCCTTTGATGACCAGGGCGCCGAGGTCGATCTGGTCAAAGTTGACGAACCGGCCCAGCACGGCTTTGGCCTTCGTGAGCACCGGGTGGGCCATGATGGTCCGCTCGAGGTTCTGCTCCTGTTTGGCCAGCGCGTCGGAGTACATCACGTAGGCGTCGACGGACTGCTGGGCGACATTGGCGATGAGCAGGATCACCGGCAGGATGATCAGCAGGGTCAGACCGAACACCATCAGCAGGGCCGCCAGCGACTCCCGCCCGCGCAGCAGCGATCGCAGCCGGCGGTACAGCGGGTAGGACGTGATCACCAGGATCGTCGCCCAGAGGAAGATCATGAAGAACGGCGCGAACACCCGCACGAACAGGTACAGGACGACGGCCAGGATCAGCACGAAGAACCAGAGCGGGAAATCCTGCTTCATCATCAGACACCTTCTTTCGGGCAGAGATCGTCCAGCGGGCACTCGGCGCACGCGGGCCGGCGCGCCCGGCACGTGTTCCGCCCGTGCAGGATCAGCCAGTGGGAGAGGTTGATCCAGTGCTCGGGGGGCGCCAGCGCCATGAGGTCGCGCTCGATTTTTTCCGGCTGGGTCTGGCCGGTGAGGCCGAGGCGGAAGGCCAGGCGGCGGACATGGGTGTCGACGACCACGCCGGCGGCGATACCGAACGCGCTGCCCAGCACCACGTTGGCGGTCTTGCGGGCCACGCCCGGGAGCTCCGTGAGCGCTTCCATGGTGCGGGGCACCCGGCCGCCGTGGCGCTCCACCAGCAGGCGGCAGCAGCCGCGGATGCTGGTCGCCTTGTTGCGGAAAAAGCCGGTGGGCCGGATCACGGCCTCGAGCTCCGCCTGCGGGACGTCGGCGAGCGCCGCCGCATCCGGGTAGCGGCGGAACAGCTCCGGCGTCACCCGGTTGACCCGCTCGTCGGTGCATTGGGCGGAGAGGATGGTGGCCACCAGCAGCTCCAGCGGATTGCGGTGATTCAAGGCGCAGCGGGGCGCGGGGTAGATTCGGGACAGCCGCTCAATGATCCGGGCCAACCGATCCCGTGGCTTCACGCGGGCACCTCCGTTGCGGGTACACCCCACCGGGTCATGGGACTTGGGAATCCTCCTCATTGTAATCGGGAGCAGGGATCGCCGCCAACGCTTTTTCGGCCGCGAGGCGGCGGGTCAACTCCAGGTACTGCTCCAGGGCGAGGACGCCGGGGCGGACGGCGGCGTCCAGTCCTGCCGCCGCCAGCCACCGTCGGGCGACGGCACGCCCTTCGGGCGCGGGCAGGTTGTTGAGCAAGGTCTTGCGCGGCGCGCGGAACGCAACGCCGGCCAGGGCCAGAAAGGCGGCCTCCAGCTCCGGCGGCAGGAGCGGGGCGGGGCGCAGTGTCAGGCGGAAGACCCGCGACTGCACCTTGGGCGGCGGGTGGAACGCTCCGGGCCGGATGCGCGCTCCGGCCCACCCTTCCGCGTAGTACCGGCAGCAGAGGGACAGGTAGCCGTAGTCGGCGGCGCCGGGGGGCGCGGTGATCCGTCGCACCACCTCGTCCTGCAGGATGCCGCCGATCCGCGTGAACAGGTCGCGGCGGGGCAGGAGGGTGCGCACAAGGTGGGTGCCCACGTTGTACGGGAAGTTGCCGAGCACGGCGGCGGGGAGCCGCCAGCCTGCGGCGGCGAGCACGCCGGTCCAGTCGACGCGGCGTGCGTCGGCCTCGATGAGGCGGAAACGCGTTTCGCCGCCCAACTCCTCCCGGAGGCGGCGGCAGCAGGCCGGATCGATCTCCACGGCCAGCACCCGCAGGCCCCGGGCCAGGAGCGTGCGGGTCAGCCCGCCCGGGCCCGGACCGATCTCCACCACGTCGGCGTCGGCCGGCGGGCCGGCCAGGTCGGCGACGGCCGCCAGGATGTTCGGATCGGTGAGAAAATGCTGGCCCAGGTGTTTCCGGGGTGTGATCCGTTCGGGCATGCTTATCCTTTACCAGAAAACGGGCCGGGAATAAAGACCGGCGGTGCCCGCGCGCCACCGGCGGGCCGACCCGCGATCGCGGGTTGCATTCCGCAAACCTTTCCGATACAATTGCGCCTCGTGCCGAAACCGGCCGTGCGGGCAATCATCAAATCATCGACACGTTTGGAGGCGTCAATGGCGGGCAACACCCTCGAGTTTACCGACAAGAACTTCCAGGAGGATGTGCTGGAAGCCAAGATTCCGGTGCTGGTGGATTTCTGGGCGCCGTGGTGCGGGCCGTGCCGGATGGTGGCCCCGATCATCGAGCAGCTCGCGACCGACTACGCCGGCCGGGTCAAGGTGGGCAAGGTCAACGTCGACGAGAACATGCAGACCGCCGACCGGTACAGCATCCGCAGCATTCCCACGCTGCTGATCTTCAAGGACGGAAAAGTCGCCGACCAGATGGTGGGCGCGTCTTCCAAGGACAACATCAGCCGCTTGCTGGACAAGCACCTGTAATCGGCCGCGTCGGTCCCGGACGGGATGGCTGGCGGGGCGCGCCGCGCCTCGGCGCATGACCGGCGCGCCCTGAGCCGCGACGGGTGCGGCCGATGCCGCCCGTCCGAGCGGAACGGACCGGGCCGGATGCGAACCGAACACAACGAGGAACCGCCGATGAGCAACATGGTGATCCTGGGCTCCCAATGGGGGGACGAGGGGAAGGGGAAATTCGTCGACATCTTCACCGACTCGTTCGACGTGGTGGTCCGCTACCAGGGCGGGCACAATGCCGGCCACACCGTCATCATCGGCGACGCCAAGTACGTCCTGCACCTGATTCCGTCGGGGATCCTGCGACCGGGGAAGCTCTGCGTCATCGGCAACGGCCTGGTGGTGGATCCCGTGGCGCTGGTGGCGGAGATCGACCTGCTCCGCGGCCAGGGCGTCGAGGTGGACGGCCGGCTGTACATCAGCGACCGGGCCCACCTGATCCTGCCGTTCCACCGCGTCATCGAGAAGATCGACGAGACCGCCCGCGCGGGCCAGGCCATCGGGACCACCCTGCGCGGCATCGGGCCGGCGTACGGCGACAAGTATTTCCGCTGCGGCGTCCGCGCCGGCGCCCTCCGCGACGACGCGCGGCTCCGGCGGGAGTGCGCCGAGTACCAGGCGCTCAAGGCGCGCCTGATGGGCGCCGAGCTCCGGCCCGCCGAGCCGGCGGCGGAGTGGGCGGCCTTCTTCGCGGCGTGCGCGCGCCTCTCCGGCTACGTGGCGGACACCTCGGCGCTCCTGGAGGAGTGCCTGGCGGCGGACCGGCGCGTCCTGTTCGAAGGCGCGCAGGGGACCATGCTGGACGTGGACCACGGTACCTACCCGTTCGTGACCTCATCCAGCGCGGTGGCCGCCGGCGCCGCGGCCGGCGCGGGGGTGCCGCCCCACCGCCTCGGCCAGATCGTGGGGGTGATGAAGGCGTACACCACCCGGGTGGGCGCCGGGCCGTTCCCCACCGAGTTGCTCGATGACACCGGCGCCGAGCTCCGGCATCGGGGCGGCGAGTACGGCGCCAGCACCGGGAGGCCCCGGCGGTGCGGCTGGCTGGACCTGTTCCAGATGCGCTACGCCCACCGCGTGAACGGCTTTCACTCACTGCTCATGACGAAGCTGGACGTGCTGGACGCGCTCGCCGAAATCCGGGTCTGCATCGGCTACAACCTGGACGGCGAGCCGCTGGACAGCGTCCCTTACGCCGTCGAGGACCTCCAGCGGGTGGAGCCGGTCTGGCACGTCATGCCGGGGTGGCAGAGCACGACCGCCGGCATGAACCGCTTCGAGGACCTGCCTCCCAAGGCCCGCGCTTATCTCGATTTCATTCAGGATTATTTGGGGGTGGAGATCGGCATGGTGTCCACCGGCCCCGAGCGGGGCGAGACCATGATCATGCCCGGCGCCGCCGAAATCGTCACCGCCCTCGGCCGCCCCTCGCTGTAG